>JASFPN010000082.1:0-3021 GCA_050115965.1 Candidatus Bathyarchaeota archaeon | reverse complement strand
AACTTCAAGATCTACAGGAAACTGAAATGAAGTTGAAAAGCGCGGAGGGTTCACTAAATGGTGCGGGGGGTGGGATTTGAACCCACGAACCCCTACGGGACAGGCTCCTGAAGCCTGCGCCTTTGACCTGGCTCGGCGACCCCCGCAACTACAAAAAATACATTAAGAAAAGGTTTAAGAGTTACTGTACCTCTCAATGATTTGGGTATTTAAATGCCGACTCACGGTGCACTTTCAAAAGCTGGAAAAGTTAGAGCTCAAACTCCAAAAATGGAGTCCGTAAAAAGGCGCAGGATTTCTCCACGATCGAGAAACAGAAGAAACTATGAAAAGAGACTGATTCTTCAAAGAAAGGTTGGACAATACCGCGTAGGAAGACGCTAAGGTTTTAATTCTGAAAACACTGACAAAAAGGCATGTCACAATCCAGGATTATTCTCTTAAATGGCAATATTATAGCCTCTGCGACAGACAAACAAAGAGATGAAGCCCTAGCCATTCAAGATGGAAGAGTGGTTGCTATAGGATCAAACAGTGATGTCCAAAGATTTTCTCATGAAACAACAAAAGTGATTGATCTAGAAGGAAAAACGGTTCTTCCAGGCCTCGTTGATTGCCACGTGCACATGACCAGTGTAGGACATCTTCTACAGAGGCTAGATCTAAGGAACACTACATCGCTAAAGGAAATCCAGCAAAAATTAAAGGATTATGTAATGGCGAATCCTGATAAAGGGTGGATCCTTGGGGGCAGATGGGATCAGGATAAATTGATGGAGGAACGTTACCCCACAAGATGGGATCTAGACGCTGCTATATCTGACAAACCAGTTTTCCTGACGCGTGTATGTGGCCACTTAGGAGTGGCTAATAGCTTAGCTCTTCAGTTAGCTGGTATAACAGAGGAAACCACTGTAGAGAGTGGCAAAATTGACTTGGATGAAACCACAGGAAAGCCAAATGGCATACTACGAGAAAACGCGTTAGAACTGATTCGTAAAAAAATCCCTTTGCCAAGTTCTTCTGAACTAGAGAAGATCTGTCTTCTAGCCTGCCAAGAAGCTGTCAAGTTTGGACTAACCGGCGTTCATTGGATAACAAGCTCCGCTCAAGAAATTCAGGCTCTCCAAAAACTTCAATTCGAAGAAAAACTTCCTCTAAGAGTATACTTGGGTATTCCTGTAAGCCTTCTAGAAGAATTAACCCGATTAGGGCTTCTCACCGGTTTCGGCAACAACATGCTTAGAATAGGTTTCATCAAGATCTTCGCAGATGGATCATTTGGAGCACGAACAGCTTCCTTAAAAGAACCATACTCTGATAAGCCAAAAACCAAAGGCATGACACTATATCCAGAAGAAGAACTAAGTAACCTGATAAGCAAAGCACATGAAGCAGGTTTACAAGCTGCGGTTCACGCCATAGGCGATCAAGCCATAGATGCAGTTATACAAGCTTTTGAAAAAGCGTTGAAAAAACACCCTCGAAAAGATGCAAGACATAGGATTGAACATTGCTCATTGTTGAACCCAGAACTCATAAGAAGATTGAAACATCTGGGCCTAGTCATCTCTGTTCAACCACATTTCATCATCTCGGATTCATGGATCATCAACCGGTTAGGAGAACAGAGAACACGTTGGGTTCATCCATTCAATTCTTTAGTGAAGGAAGGATTGGTCGTAGCTTCAGGCTCAGATGGCCCTGTGGAACCAATAAATCCCCTCATAGGAATCTATGCTGCTATTTCCAGAAGAGACTATCCAGATGAGAACCTCACCATCCAAAAGGCAGTAGAAACCTACACAAAGAACGCAGCCTTCGCCTCTTTCAACGAAAAAAATAAAGGTATACTAGAACCTGACAAGTTTGCGGATCTCACAATCTTGTCAGATGATCCCTTCACAATTCCTCATGACAAGATACCTGATATCAAAGTTGAAATGACGATCGTTGGTGGAAAGATCGTTTACACACGAGAAAAAAGCTCCTAGTAATCTTGAAAGAAACAAACTCCCCTTCAAAGCTCACAGCGCGCTATTAGTAAAATCGTTACAGCATCATTCCACTTTCTCATGAATGGGTGTGTTTTTATTTGTTTGTTCATCTATGTCTTCGTGTGTGATCGCCAAGTTGACCGAAGATGCCTTGAGAGAGATCATTGACGCTTTAATGATCATTAAGGAACCAAATCGCACACACATTAATCAACTTAAACGGGAAGTTGCGACTAAATATCACCTTGGAAAGGTGCCATCCAACGCTGAAATCATCAAACATCTAAAACTTGGTGAAAGAACGAAACTTCTACCTATTCTGAGGAGAAAAGCCACTCGCTCAATTTCAGGAGTCACAGTCATTGCAGTAATGACGAAACCCCACCACTGCCCACAACCAAATCCTTGCGCTTACTGTCCAGGTGGTCCACCTTTTGGTGTTCCCCAAAGTTATACAGGTTATGAACCTGCAACGTTGCGTGGACTCGAAAACGAGTTTGATCCTTATCAGCAAGTTAAAAACCGGATACAACAACTTCAGGCCATAGGTCATAGTTCAGATAAAATAGAACTAATCATCATGGGCGGAACCTTTCCATCAACACCCTTCAACTATCAAGAATGGTTTGTACAGCGGTGTCTAGACGCCATCAACGACCAAGACTCCGCCAGTCTAGAAGAAGCTATTAAAAATGCAGAAAAAAGTAAACTGCGAAACGTGGGAATAACGGTTGAAACCAGGCCAGACTGGGCAAAACAAGTTCATGTAGACCAGATGTTGTCTATGGGTGTGACACGTGTTGAGCTAGGAGTACAGAATCCAGATGATGAGATCTACCGCCTAAATGGGCGAACACACACTGTTGCAGACGTAGTCAAGGCAACACATACAATGAAAGACTCAGGATTAAAAATAACTTATCACCTTATGCCTGGACTACCAGGATCAAACAAAAAGAAGGATCTAGAAAACTTTCAAAACATCTTCTCAGATCCAAACTTCAAACCTGATATGATAAAGATT
>JASFPN010000081.1:0-3053 GCA_050115965.1 Candidatus Bathyarchaeota archaeon | reverse complement strand
TCAGTGTAGTAATAATCTATTGTGGCTATTAACTCGGTTACGTGAATTTTGGCTTCCATATCGTTGTATATGACAACTGTAATGTATCCAAGATCGCCTTGTTCATAAGCTTCTTGATCAAAGTCACATATGGTGATTGTAGCTGCTAAGGTAATTGACGGAATAATCAACAAAGAGAGAAAAAATATCAGTACAATTAGACTTCTCTTCGTACTCATTTCTTGATCCTCGTTTAGACTGGTGGACTACTTCAGTCCAATATTAGTAAAAACATTATGAATTCTGAATGTAGATTGAGGATCTTACACACGATTGTATATGGTTTATGTTGTTTGTTAATTAATTCGGATTCAGGAAATTATTGCTAGGATGTCGCCTTTCTTTACGATGGCCCCTTGAGAGACCTTTATGTCTTTGACGACGCCGATTCTTGGAGCAGAGACTTCATTCTCCATTTTCATGGCTTCAAGGATGCAAATGCAGTCTCCTTGACTAACTTTTTGCCCAATACTGACCTTTAAAAGTGCGATTCTACCTGCAATCGGGGCTACAACAGCATTTTTTTCGACAGGTTTTTTCTGAAATGTCTTTGCGACATGAGGTGTTATGACTTTCCTTTCTTTTATGGGTGTAACTGAAGTTTCGTATTGATGCTGAACCTCAAACATCTTTTGAGCAAACTTGATCTGAAGAGTGTTATTGGAAATCCTCTTCATTTGTGCTTTGAAGGGTTTACCCCCTATTTCAATGATTGTAGTGTTCTTTACCTTAGAGTTCCTAACTTCTGCCTTCACTATTTTCTCATTAATCCTTACCAGAAAATTGTCCCCATTTCTTTCTACGATCTTAACCTTGTAAGGTCTTTTATTGACAAGAACTTCCTGAACCTTCATCGGGTTCTCCTCGCTCTTTTCATTCTGCCTGCAAGTTTCCATAAGGAGGCAGCTTTGTTTTCTTTTTTCGGTATTACTGCTTGAAAATCTCTTTTCCTATTGTGATGTGTAATAACAGCAATTATTGCAGCTGCTTCCTCATCTTTAACTGTTGGTTCTAACTGAAGTTTCTTGATCCTTTCTTCAATAAACCTAGTATGAATGGCCCCCTTCAAGAAGTCCTTATCTTCCATAATTTTTCTGAGAAATGGAATGTTTGTTTTTACTCCTACTATAGCTGTCTCGTTGAGAGCATTCTTCATTCTCTGTATGACTTCTCTCCTGTTATTTCCCCAAGCTGCAAGCTTCATTATTAAGGGATCATAAAATACTGAGATTGAATGACCGGTATACAGGTGAGTGTCAACCCTAATACCGGGGCCACCAGGTTGATGGTAACTCTCAATCTTTCCAGGAGACGGCACAAAACCTCTTTTCGGGTCCTCAGCATTGATTCTACAGTTCATGGCGTGCCCTTTCCTCACAATGTCCTTCTGCGTTAACTTAAACCTTTGACCTGCTGCAATTTCGATCTGGGCCTTCACAATATCAACACCTGTCACCATCTCCGTTATGAGATGCTCAACTTGAAGCCTAGTGTTCATCTCTAGAAAGTGGTATCTTTTATTCTGGTCAATTAAGAACTCAACAGTTCCTGCATTTGTGTAATTTGCGGTCTGTACAATTTCTAAAGCAGCCTTTCCCATCTCCCTTCTAAGGCTTTCTGTAACGAATGTGGATGGTGTTTCCTCAACAAGTTTCTGATATCTCCTCTGTAGAGAGCATTCACGTTCTCCCAAATGAATGGTGTTTCCAATCTTATCAGCCAATACCTGAAATTCAACATGTCTAACTTTTGGAAGAAACTTCTCTACATAGATATTTTGACCGCCAAAGGAAGCTTCAGCCTCTAATATGGCTAGCTCTAATATTCGCTCCATCTCGTTTTCATTGCTGACCTTTCGCATCCCTTTTCCCCCCCCGCCATAGACAGCTTTAACTAACACTGGATATCCCAGCTTTTTGGCTATGTCAAAGGCTTCTTCCTTGTTCCGAGAAGGTTCCAAGTTTCCAGGAATCACTGGAACTCCTGCTTTCACAGCAGTTTTACGTGCTTCAACCTTATTTCCCATCATCTCCAGAACCTTGCTTGAAGGCCCGATGAACTCGATGTCAATTTCTTCACAAGCTCTAGCGAAGGCAGGTATCTGTGAAAGGAAGCCATAGCCTGGATGTATTGCGTCGCATTTTGACTTTCCAGCCACATTGATAATCTTGTCTATGTTTAGGTAACTGTGAATCGGTTCTTCAGGTCCGATACAGTATCCTTCATCAGAATAACGTACATGAAGAGCATCAACATCAGCTTCGGAGTAAACTGCAACTGTCTTGATTCCCAGTTCCCTACATGCCCTAATCACCCTAATGGCGATTTCTCCTCGATTTGCGATCAAGACTTTCCGAAACATGTTTACGCCCTTTTCCAGACTGGATTCTCCTGTTGATTAGGTCCTGAAGCAAATAGTTTTTCCGAAATAAATAATACTATCCATCCTAGTCCATTCGAAAAGTTTTAAACGTATGCTTGTGCACCTAAATAACTCTCGTTAGAATATCAGTGAATGGTGACTTTAATGGAAAACTTGACTCATGATTTGATTATAGTTGGTGCTGGTCTAGCAGGTTTGAGAGCAGCCGTCGCTGCGGCTGAAGTTAGTGACAAAATTGATGTGGCTATTATTTCGAAGCTTTACCCTCTTCGCTCTCATTCTGTATGTGCTCAAGGTGGAACAGCAGCTGCAATGAGGAATGGCGATTCTTTTGACTTACATGCTTGGGATACTGTGAAAGGATCAGATTTCCTTGCTGATCAGGATGTTGTTGAATTCTTTGTTAAACAGGCTCCAAAGGAGATTATTGCCACTGAGCATTGGGGTTGCCCATGGAGCAGAACGGATAAAGGCAGGATTAATCAACGTCCTTTTGGCGGGCATAGTTTCCCCAGGGCATGTTTTGCAGCGGACATGACGGGTTTCCATGAGATGCATGCATTATATGGAAAAGCTACCACATATGAAAACATATCTTTCTATGATGAATGGTTTGCAACCTCCTTGATTG
>JASFPN010000080.1:0-3101 GCA_050115965.1 Candidatus Bathyarchaeota archaeon | reverse complement strand
AAAGTTGTATCGTTTTATTCGATAAAAAGACAAGTAAGTATTGTTCTCAAATACAGTTACCATATAACGGTGCTATTTCAGAAATGGTCTTAACAAACAACGACCTTTGGGTGGGAATAAGTGGTAATCGTAAAAACACACTTGTTTCTGTTGATCCACAAGCGTTTTAAAATGGTAAAAAATCCAAAAACAATATGTTTGTCCCTGTTTTTTACAATAGTAAGTATCGGTGTTTCTCTTGCTGCTGAGCCTCTATGAGATAGAAACAACCCGACTTGTTACAAGCGGGCAGATCCAAGGTAAGCCAGAGGAAATTGTGTCCGCAACTTATAACCTCGTCAATAAGCTGTGCAAAAAGCTGAATCTGTACCTAAAACCCATCGACCCAAATGACATTGACAAGAATCCGAATGCATCCCTGCATTTTATACGTGGCTTGGGCTTTTACTACTCTGGCAATTTTGACAATGCAATAGTTGAATTCATGAAAACTCAGGATTTAGACTCCACCTCAGATAAGGCTGTATATTGGATGGCTCTTTGTTTTATGGAAGCCAACGAACATAAACATGCTCTCATTGAATTAGAAGACTTGTTAGTACGATTTCCTAAATCTTCTTTACGGCAGGATACGCAAGAAAAGATAACTATTTGTAAAAACCATATTAAATCAGAATAGTAAGAAGGAAGCTGGCAAGATTCCATAGGTTATCTTATTCGCATGACTCCAAAATGATACCACAGTGGGCAATTCTTACATATACCAAGCGAACTCGACCTTGAATTTTAGCTCAAAAACAATTTTTTTATCAGAATTTTACAGGTAAATAGTATATCACAACTGTCCCGTTATAAGTTGAACAATAACAATTGGTTATGAAACTGAGTATTTTGACTTTGCAAAATAGTTTTCGTAAGTACTTGTGTAATAGAAACTTTCTCGAAAAGCACAATGCTGAGAATTTGCAGGATTTCGCTCAAACTCAACTCGATTTGGAGTTCTTTCTTGACAATCGCCACCAGAACGTAAACGCTGATAGCAATCCAAATTTGAGTCTTCACTGCGTTGGCACTGGTGCCGAAAAAAGTTTTGATTCGCAGATACTGCTTGATCCATTTGAAAAATATTTCTATCCGCCAGCGGCACTTGTAAAGCTGTGCAACCGTCAAGGCCGGCAGTGCAAAGTTGTTTGTTAGAAAGATGAACTTTTTGTTTGTCTCGACATCGAAGAAGCTGATTCGACGAAGAACGGCAGGATAATCCTGCGATGCATAAAAGCCATTGAGTCTTATTGTTTGGTCGCATCGCAGGCCGGTTGTTTTTTCGACCTTGCGATAGGAGAGTCGGCGATAATCGAAATTGTTTTTGGCTCTTGTGATAAAAGTTGAAAGATTTTGAGTAAAGGTAAAAAGGCGAGCAAAATCGAGGTAGCCGCGATCCATGATGTAAATGGCGCCCGGCTCTAAAACCAACTCGTCGAGGACATTTACATCGTGGACACATCCTGCTGTAATGCGGATAAACGTGGGTATAGAGCCTTTCAGGTTCATTAGCGTATGTATTTTGATCGCGGCTTTGCATTTGCGAAATTTTGCCCATGGAAACAGTGACAGACATAAATCGATGGTTGTTGAATCCAGTGCATAGGCTTCTCGGTTTAGCTGGATGCCGAAGTCTTCGTCGGCGTAAAGCGTTAGGGCTTTGTTTATTAGGATTTTTGCGAAGTCCGCGTATATTCTCCAATCTCGGTTTTCGTTTGCTTTTGCCAAGGTGGTTCGTGAGACATTGCCTCGTATACCACAATGGTAAAGTTTCGGCTGCATTGCTCGAAGACAGGTTTCGAGGTCGCGAAGACTCTGGCGAAAAGTTATCTGAGCAAAAGCCATACAAAGGTATTGATCGAGGCAGGAAAAAGTTCTTGTCTTGTAATTGCCGCGATATCTGCGGACGCATTTGTCGAATTGTTTTTTGGGAAGAAAATCTAACAGTTGTGAGAAAACTATCCGTCCTGTATGCATTGGCCGATCCTTTCAGCAAATCTGTGAAAGTATATTGGCCAAAATTGAAGGGCAAGTTGAAATCGATCCCAATCATTTTTTCTCACAACCTATTATATTTATTTGGCTTACAACGATTTTCTAAAACCTTAACGGGACAGTAGTGATATATTTTTTTAACGTGGCTAATTGTTTTCTGTGCCTCTGTGCATAATCCGGGAGATTTTAATTCCTGCATACACTTTTGGGAATATTGAAAAGCTTAAGTGCTTTCATGAGCGGTTGACAAAAAACGTAGGGGTAGTTGTATTTATAAGAATGATTTGATATTCTATCACGAGAAAATATCAGCGGTGTAGCTGGATTAATATCAAACAGCAAATGCCAATTGAGCTTTTCGGAAGGAGTATGGAGGAACAATTATGATCGGGCATCTCTTTGAAGGAATAGCGAATCAGATCGAAGGCCTTGTGTTAGTACTGCCTTTGCTGGGTGTAATTGCCTGCACGAGTACCAATCTTGATGCTGCTGCAAAGATGCCCACTGTGGATGAGTTGCCTGATATCAAGAAACTGCCGGATCCTTTCCTGATGAACAATGGTAAACGCGTCAGGAGCAAGGCGGATTGGACAAAGCGACGTAAGGAAATTAAAGCGATGATGCTTTACTATCAGTATGGTCATATGCCTCCGGCACCGAAAAATGTTACTGCTAAAGCATTATCATCTGAAACTGTTTATAAAGGGAGTGCCACAAAAAAACATGTCCTTCTCTCCATGGGACCCGGCAGGAAGATAAAGGTCAATGTCGGTATAATTATCCCGAAAGGCAAAGGCCCTTTTCCGGTCATTCTGAAAAATGACAGTGGTATATTTAAAGTACCTGTAGCAGAGGAAATCATTAAGCGTGGATACATTGTTGCAGATTATAACCGCACTGACTTGGCACCGGATAGAAAGGCCGCTGTGGGACCGACACAGCAGGCTTACCCGGATTACGACTGGGCCACGCTGGCTGTGTGGGCATGGGGAGGTATGCGCGTAATAGATTACCTTCTTACTTTGGATGTTGTCGATAAGAAACGAATAGCTTTTACCGGCCAT
>JASFPN010000079.1:0-3126 GCA_050115965.1 Candidatus Bathyarchaeota archaeon | reverse complement strand
TACTTTTGGTGGTACAGTCATGACTCATATAGCCAATGTTACTGTAGGAACAGGCTATTCAGAATACATATCTCTCTGGTATCTATTGGATTCAAGTCTTCCTAGTAGCCCAGCGAGTTACAATGTTTCTGTGACTGTTTCAGAAAACATCACACAAGAAATCTATATGGCTGTGGTGGAATATTCTGGAGTAAAACAATCGGCACCAGATGATTATGATACCGATGAAAACCCATTCCCGGGAAATACAGCAATTACCTTAACAGCTGCTGTCAACGGGTCCCTGGTTGTTTCGGGCGTCGGAGAAGGCGGAACCAATGTTTTAAACAACACAAATAACATTACCAATCTTCAAGAGCAGTTGTTGACAAGCAGCGGATCAGCCTTAGGTCACAGCATAAACGTTAATTCTGGCAGTATTACCGTTGGATGGAATAACTTGGCTACTCGTGAAGGAATGGTTGGAGCCATTTGGCAACCTGCTAGTAACTATGAACTCGATCTCGAAGTTCAATGGACAAACATAGACTATACTCAGGCGAATGAAGAACTCTGCATCTATGCTGGTTCAATGGGAACTGAAAACTTAAGGGTTGATGTTTGGAATGGAGGTTCCTGGGTGAATGTCATCTCAGATATGAATGCAACTTCTTGGAACAATGTCACAATATCTCCATACCTAAACTCATCAACATTTACAATCAGGTTTAAGGAGGAAATAGAGGTTTCAGATCCTACCTCAGACAGTTGGAACATTGATGTCTCTGTTATACGTGTATGGAGTAATGAACATATAGCAGAGGTTGAATTTGTTGGATTAAGCCCACCTGCATCCTTATCGCAGATTTACTGGACCATTAGCAGTTCTTCCACAACTAGCGAGGTCACCCTCATATTTCAGTTATTCAATCATACTCTTGGGGATTACCCAGCAGATGGAGAAGGCTACCTGAGCTATGTTTCGAGTACTACAGAAGAAGAGAAGGAAACAATTGGTCAGACCATTCTGTCTGATGCTGAAGAATTTGTAAACTCTACAGGTCACTGGAAGATAAAGATCAAGGGGACAAAAGAAACCAGTACAGCATTTGATTTGAAGATCGATTTGGTTGAGGTTGGATATCCCACTAAACACATCATCATTACAGAATACACCTTCTCAAATGCTACAGTAGGAACAGTAACCCAACTTAATCTCACTATTGACAGTCGTTTTAATCCAGCAGGAGTCAATGTTTCGTTACAAGTATGGAATTACTCATCATCAAAATACATGAATGAAGGAGAAGCATCACTTAATTACACTACTATACTGGAAAATCAGACAGACACAATAATCATCGACACAAACCCACAATCCCTCGTTTCTAATGGAGAGATCAAGATTAGAATAACAGGAATAGCTGCGACTCAGTATCAACAAGGTGTAAACTATGTTACACTAATGGCCAAGTATGCTGCTGCAAGTTCACCCTTCAACTGGCTGGGAACCCTTCCTTACATCATTCCTGCCCTGTTTGTTCTCATGTTAGTTCCTATATTGAGGTTAAGGCGAAAGAAGACAAAAGAGCCAATCATTGTTGAAGACACGGAAAACCCATTCTCCAGTGCTTTTGGAGTGAGTCATCAAGAGATCACGGGAAAAAAGATCCTCTTAGAGATAGACCCATCATTGGATTATCAGAAGACATTGTTTGATTTCGTAACAGAATTACAACATAATGATGAAAAAGTCTTCATCTTCACAAGTGCAAGTAGCCCCCTACACATTGAGTTTCCAAGTAACAGAAACCGCAAATTCTACCTTATGGCTTCAGAATCATCTCAACCCACAAAGACCAAAAAGAGAGAAACCTATCTACCAGCCACAGATCTGTCAGTGTTGTTAAACACCTTTAGCAAGATCCCAAAGAGAAGCAAGAAAATCGTAAACATAGTTTTCGACAATTTATCAGACACCATTCTAATGAACGGATTTGAAAAGACCTACAGGTTCCTACGATGGCTTTTAGAGATGCCCTCTTTAAGTAAAGCAACTGTAGTTTTCATATTCAATCCTTCAGCACATGAAACAAAGATCTTAGCATCAATAAGAAGCCTATTCCGAACCCGCTTGGCTCTTACAAAGAAAGGAGCAATAGTCTGGACTCTATAACAATCATACTATAGATATAACTCGGTCAGTAAACATGTAGAACAGATTTTATTATATCTTCCATTAAGCTGAAATATTAAAAAAAGGAGAGAGTAGTTTATTCTGTACTGATTTTTGGTGTGCCTGATTTTCTTACGAGGTAAACGATGACGCCGACGCCCATTAGTAGGAAGCCGATCCCGATGATGAGCCATGAGTATCCTTGGAACGTGAGAAGGCCTTCAGCTCCTTTCAGTAATCCTTCAAACGTGTCTTCGAATGATCCCCATCTTTCTGTCTCATTAGCGTAGGCTTGCTGCATATAGCTTAGAGCTGTCTCGTAGTGTGTTTTGGCATTGTCAAAATCGCCAGCACCGTAATAACTGCTTCCAAGGGAACGTTCTATTGAGGCAAGTGTGAGCAGCTCTCTTGCATGTGCTGTAAGGAAAGGAATTGTAATGGTTGGGTATGAGTCCATTTCTCTTCTGGCTCTGAAAGCATCCGCTTGGCTCGCAGAGAAGACAACAAATCCTGAGCCTGATAAAGTCCAGGTATCCATTATCACTCCATTTGAAGCATTAACATGCTCTACGAATATAGTGTATGTATGCGGTACATAGTTGGAGGCAACCGACACTCCTGGAGCTGCAAAGGTAACAGAGAATACTCGTGATTCCCCGTAAGGTATCTCCGCAGGATCTGATAGGCTGGCTTCACCAAACGTATAGTTAATTCCCCAGTCAAAATTTACTATGACTGCAGAGACATTGACCTGCCGGTAATCTCCCATGTACCAATAGTTGCTGTAAACGTTAACTACCAATGTGACTGTTGTTCCGGCTTCAAAGGCGTAGATAGTTGTGCCATAGAAAGGATCATACTGTCCGTTGATCAATGCACCAACCCAATTGTGACCTGTTATTGACGCATTAACAGTTGTAGTGAGTGATGCAACTGAAAGAATTACGACACTTAGCAAAATACTGGCTATG
>JASFPN010000078.1:0-3135 GCA_050115965.1 Candidatus Bathyarchaeota archaeon | reverse complement strand
AGAAGGCGTTTGCGATCATTATTATTCTGATTATTTTGGCACTCTCTGGTCCATGATTTTTGATCTAACATGCAGAGAGACAGAGATCTGCTTTGGAGCACCAACACATAATGAATGGTCATCTTTCACATTTAATGATCCTATTGGTGTAAAAAAGTACCCCGCAACTTTCCCAAATAACGAGGGTCAATGGCCGTACTGAAGCGCGTGCGAGTGTAGCCGGAGATTATGAAGACCGTGTTGCAATGAGCCTTAAAATTTTAAGGACTATTGTACAGTGACAAAGTGTGAAAAATGGAATAAACGTAAATGTAAAAGCGGCTTGAGTTAATAGACTAGGTTTCCCCTTTCCATTCTTTAAAGAATTTATCCAGAAATTTCTCTACAAAATTATGTCTGGACTTGGCAATTTCCCTCGCGGTTGCTGTGTTAAGTGTGTCTTTCACCTTCAAAATCTTCTCGAAAATGTGATTAACACAGGTTTCAGATTTTCCATCATATCTTATTTTTGGTGGAATAGAAGGGTCATACATGGGTGTGTTGCCCCAGCCGCCACGCATAAAAACTCTTGCCACTCCGATTGCTCCAATAATATCTAGCCTATCAGCATCCTGTAATATCTTTGCTTCTAGACTTTCTGTTTTCGTTCCTTTCTTGTATCTGTGCGCCTCGATACAATGAACGACTCTGTCTATCTTTTTTTTGGGAAAGCCAACTTCTTCAAGGATTTTTTTGGCCATTTCTGCGCCTTTGATAGAGTGATCTTCAATCTCATCTTCGTCTTCCATCGCCCTCGCAATATCGTGAAGCATCACTGCAGCCTTAACCACATCTAAATCAGCCTTCTCCAATTTTGCTATTTGCACTGCTAAACGGTGAACCCTATCAACATGAAACATGTCGTGATGTGAAAGTTTTAAAAACCCCTTACTTCTATCCCTAATCTTCTCAAAAACGGACACACTCAACGATTCTCATCATCCTAATTACATGAAAAAAGTTTCAGTAATAAAGGATTTCTAAAAATAAATGAATAGCTGAATGGTTTTACCTCGTGCTCGCTATTGTCACTATTGTTGCTATTATAAGTATTAATAAAATCCACATTGGTGAGAATTCTGGAATTATGTAATGAACCAAATCGTCTCCTCCATTTGTCCATGTGCTGGAAGTTCCCTGCCAAACATAGATACTGCCGTTGGCATAGGCAAAACGACATCCAACATAGTGCCCTATTCCAAAAGGAAGGTCTTCAAAACGGCTCCAACTATCCTGTGATATTGTGTAACGGTATGTACGATTGTCCGGAATTCCATCAGGGATTGCTTGGTTTCCGCTGAGTGCATAAATATAATCTATCTGTTCTGAAAACCAGAAGCCTACATAGAGTAGCGAACCTCCATCTCCAACACCTCCACTGCCACCCCCGTGGGGGGTTGCAGGAATGTCTGCTATTACCGTCCAGTTGTTGTTTGAAATGCTATATCGCCAGAAATCATGAAGTGGTGAACTTTCCTCGAATTCTCCACGCAATGCGTATAAGAAATCTCCTCCTGTCCACACTATGGACGCTCCATCACCCATACCTTCAGGGGGATCTATTGGTATGTCACTCCAGCTGTCGTTTGAAGGGTAATATCGCATGAAGCTTGTAAGACGCTGTTCGCCTCCTATTGTGGCATAGATGCATTGTTGGCTTTCAACCCAAGTCATGGCGTCTCCTTCACCCTGGTCAACTGTAGTATTCTTCAAGAGTTCCCAAGTGTCACCGGAAATACTATACCGGTAAAACCATTTACGACTATCACCTGTTGCTGCTCCAAATAAGGCGTAAACATAATTACTAAAATCCCACGCTAAGGCCGTTCCAGTTTTAAAGGCGTCACCATCAGGTTGAGGAGGACTTCTCCTTTCTTCAAATAAACCAGTCGTAGGCATGTATCGATAGAACCTACCACCTCTCGCAAAATATATTACATCGCCTGTGCCGACAACAGCCTCACCATAAGCACCAGTAACAGTGTCATCAACCTTCAACCATTCAGCCCTAACACAAAAAACGCTTAGACTAAAGAATGAAAGCATCATCAAGGGAAGCGTCCAGCTCAGTAGAATCTTTGCCATTCTAGTTACAACGTTAGGGTTAAACAACCATTTATAATATGCCATGCATAATACTTTACGTATACCCACAATTCTTGTGCTCGCTTAGCTGTGGAAAACTATGAAAGGATTAAATGAATAGAAACATCACTGAAGGATGACAAGACGAAGATAATCACCACCTGAAGCGCGCGCGTGTCGGAGGAAAGGAAGAAACAGACTATGGGAGAGGAATCATCAGTAGATCAAATTAACATACCGAAAAAACCAACTCATGAACATGAGAAATGCCCTAAATGTGGTGGAACAATGAGAGAAGGTTCTCTTGGTTCAAGCGGAGGTGTCCGAGTGTTGAAAAGCGGGGACATTCATGGAGATGCAGTAACAGTCTACTACTGTGAAAACTGTGGTTTCATTGAACTTTACAAGGAACCTTCAACCAAAGAACCTTGGCGATATAAGCACGTTTACCTAGCACGTGCACGCTACGTACCTGAGAAGATAAAGCAAAAGAAAAAAGAAGAACCTCCTAGAAAACGAGAAAAAAGAAGACTGATAAGATAGTGCACGCCAATTAAATTATTAGTTTTCAACCAACACATAACATGGAAAATGGGTCCTCTAAAACAACTGATGATATGTGTGCACGCGTTAATTTTACTTGGCTTCTTTCAAACTACGTTAGAGTACGCACACGTGAGTATAATTTATGAACTATTGAACCTTATTTTTTCTGGCTCGCTCTTCTCAAACAGTAAATAATGATTAACGAAGGCTGTTGCCATGCCTACATCTCCCACTGCTTGGTAGATGTCAGATGCCAACCTGCCTGTTCCACTTCTCAATTACCTTCCCAACATTGTTATGGTGTCCAACGAGCACACATTTCCATTCTTTCAATTACTTACCTCCCCTCTGAGTCGCATCGTGTGGGATAGAATTGACTTAATAGTAAGATAAAACCTAATGCATAAGACCTATGGAATTTTTTTTTGGGTTTAGGGTGTTTAATTCTGTCCAACCAACCAATTT
>JASFPN010000077.1:0-3290 GCA_050115965.1 Candidatus Bathyarchaeota archaeon | reverse complement strand
AGATCGGATTATCAGAACCAACCGGAACACCATCAAGCTCCCAATGATCAAACACATAACAAACATCAGCAACAGCAGAAACCACAGCATAAGACCCACAATCATAACCATAAACCCCAGGAACAGGGCTGGTCGTACCACCCACACCAGCAGAAACCGTCAACTCATAAGAAACTACAACAAACACAGCATGCAAAGCATGATCATCATCCATCAAAACGGGAAATGGGTTCGCAGAACCAACCGGAACACCATCAAGCTCCCAATGATCAAACACATAACAAACATCAGCAACAGCAGAAACTTCAACTATCGTGCCACAAAAATGCGTGTATTCTCCAGTAACTGGATCTGTTGATCCTCCAGCTGTGGAAGTAATGGTTAGGTTGAAAGTGCAAGGAACAGGCCTTAATGAGAAGACCATATCGTTGTAATCTCTGCGACAACAACATTCTCCGAAGGAGTTTTCAAAGCCAATAATGAAAGTGCCCGGTTCATCCAAGTTTTCAAAAACTTTGGCATGCTTTTTTCCATCTGGGTTTCTCCAAGTTTCTGTGAAATAGCGATATGTTCCGTCAGTCCCATGAGAAGCGAGCATTGAGAGGCCAAACTGATCATTAGCTGTGAAATTCTTGCTTATAGGAGGAATTACGTATCCAGATCCTCCTTCAGGGCCCGTGAAGATTGTGTGGAAAAGACTCGTACCAACCTGATAATGACTAAGCTCATTCTCGTTAGAGTAAATTGAGAATTCAGAGTACAAAGTTATGTTGTATGTTCCTGCTGGAAACGTCTCGATTGATATCTCATTGACGTTTGTGAATCCAAGGGTAATCAAGATCTCACTCAACGAAGGCTCGCCAACATAAACTGCCTCCATAATACACAAGCCAGAACCTGCTCGAACTTCGTTTGCGAAGAAGGAGAAGAAAAATAGAAAACCTATAACACATAACAGTAAAGTTCTTGAAGAGAATCTCTTAAATGTCATAGATGATATTCCCTTCTCCTTTCTCCCTTCTAATCCCAAAAAAAATATCTTTACAACTGATTTAAGGATTCTGGAATTATTTTCCATATTGTAATCCAGAGAATATTACGATGACCGAACTAAATCAGATAAAATACCTATATGTTACCATCAAGAACGAAAAAAATGCAGCGAGAAAAATGTTACGACTCATTAGAATCTTGAATGTGTGTGCAAGATTTTAACAAAAAATGTGGGGTGGAAAGTTATCCTTTCCGCATCATGAACAGTATAAGGGCCGCAAGTATTGCTGCTATTGCAGAGATTATTGAGGCTGTATAGAGTGTAGTTGTTGCCGTTGATTGAACACCATCGATCTTTACTTCAATATCTCCTAGAGTTGTTGAGATTGTAGCTATGTCACCATTTATTGAAGATACTTCAGCACCGATGCTGTTAAGATCAATCTGAAGATCACCAACTGCAGAATCAACCACAGCAATAGCTGAATCTATCATAGTTATGTCACCTTCAATTCCAACCAGTGTAGCGTTGATGCTGCTGAGATCAGCTTGAAGAGTGCCAACCGCAGAATCAATCACAGCAACGCTTCCTTCAATGCCGACGAGTCTTGCGTTGATGGCTGTTAAGTTGAGTTGGATAATGTTTTGACCTACCAGTATTGTTGCGATGTCGCCACTTATGGTGGTTATTTGGTTATCCCAACTTACTAGGGTTGGGTTTATCTGGAAGCTTTTTATACTAGCGCCTATTGCGTTGTGGTATTCTGCTTTTACGAGAAGTGTATATGTTCCTGGAAGAGCGTCTATGGGGATGTTGTATTGTATCATATAGAGTCCTGTATCAACTTGCTGTACTGAGCTAGTTAGATCTGTAAGAAGAACACTTCCGCTGTATAGGAAGGCTTCAAGTTTTGTAGCGTTCACTGTTTGACCAGAATTTGTGGTTAATATGGTGAATTCAGCGATCTCTCCTCCGAAGTGTATTGAACCAACATCCACCGTCAAGTCCATCGTGGGTTGGGTTGGCCAAATGCTGATTGATCCTAAGGCTGGATCAGATGTGTGACCACCGGCTGTGACGGTGAGTGAAATGTTGTAGTGTCCAGGCATAGCGTAGATGTGGCCAATTGTTCGTTCGGTTCCACTTAAGCTAGTTCCATCTCCGAAGTCCCAAGAGTATGTTACTGTGTAGTTGGCATCTGGGGCTGTGAAGTATACAGGTTCGCCTGAAATAGGTATGATTGGTGTATAGGTGAATGAAAGAACGTTTATTGAGTATGTGCAATCGACTGTTACGTGTGGGATTTCAAAGGTTTCATCATCGATCAACTGTGTATCGTTCAAGACTAGCATTGAAGTAACAGGTATGTCGGGTGCACCTGATTGTGTTATTGCCTTGAAGGTTATGGTGGCTAAAGTTCCATTGCCTTCCGGATAATTGGTCCATTGACCAGTTCCATTAGGAAGCAACAACACACCCACCAAAACATTTGGACCATAGCGTGGATCGTCCTCGAAGAATTGTATGAAGAATGTGTAAGGCGGAACAACAGTGTTATTAAACTGCTGCATAAACGCGCCTTCGGTGACATTCAAAGCTTCAAGGTGAGACGCGTTGTACTGCAATCGGAACATTGCACCTACAAGTCTCCAGTCAGGGTCCAAGTCTTCTATGTTAACGTCTACTTGGAAGACTTCATTGATCAGTGAAGCTGTGTATTCAGATGGATTGACTGTAAGGCTTGGTTGTGGAAGTTGTGATGCTTCGTAGGTAGCGCTGATTGTTGTGTGTGTTAACTCGTTCAGGTCTTCATCCATTACCATGGTATCGTTGAGGTTAAGTATACATGAGGCTGTAGTGGGTTCTGGCGGTCTGTAGAGTGCCTTGAAGGTTATGGTGGCTAAAGTTCCATTGCCTTCCGGATAATTGGTCCATTGACCAGTTCCATTAGGAAGCAACAACACACCCACCAAAACATTCGGACCATAAATTGGATCATCTTCAATCTGATTTGTGAAGAATGTGTAAGGCGGAACAACAGTGTTATTAAACTGCTGCATAAACGCGCCTTCGGTGACATTCAAAGCCTCGAGAAGAGTTGTGTTGTACTGTACTCTGAATTGTATTCCAACAACTCTGTCAATTGCCTCTAAGTCGTAAATATTCACGTCAATGTTAAAGTTCTCGCCAACTCTTATAGCTGTGTAAGAATCTGGTTCAATAACTATCTGTGGATCTGCTTGTGCTTTGACGATTAGGGCTCCATTGAAGTATGCGATTGAGGTCATAATCATAA
>JASFPN010000076.1:0-3310 GCA_050115965.1 Candidatus Bathyarchaeota archaeon | reverse complement strand
TGGTTATGATTGTGGGTCTTATGCTGTGGTTTCTGCTGTTGCTGATGTTTGTTATGTGTTTGATCATTGGGAGCTTGATGGTGTTCCGGTTGGTTCTGATAATCCGATCTCTGTTTTGATGGACACAGACCACATTCTGCACGCAGTGTTCACAAGAATCAATTATACCTTGACTATTACCTCTTCAACTGGAGGTACGACTAACCCCGTCCCCGGCACCTATGTTTATCCTTGTTGCACAAACGTCACAGTTTCTGCTGTTGCTGATGTTTGTTATGTGTTTGATCATTGGGAGCTTGATGGTGTTCCGGTTGGTTCTGATAATCCGATATTTATCCATATGGGTGCTGACCACACCCTAAACGCGATCTTCACTCCAACTAACTACACGCTAACAATTACAAAGACAAATGGAGGTTCTACAGATCCTGTTCCTGGGGTTTATGGTTATGATTGTGGGTCTTATGCTGTGGTTTCTGCTGTTGCTGATGTTTGTTATGTGTTTGATCATTGGGAGCTTGATGGTGTTCCGGTTGGTTCTGATAATCCGATCTCTGTTTTAATGAATGATGATCATACTTTACACGCTGTATTTCTTTCATCAGCGCCACCCCTTTCAGTCTCTATAGATCCCCTTTCAGCTTCAATTTTGCTTGGGGACTCTGTGTCTTTCACTTCATCCGTTAGTGGAGGGATATCTCCCTTCAGTTATCAATGGTGCTTGGATGGCTCACCTGTTTTGGGCGCGAATTCAGCCAGCTGGACTTTCACTCCAACTTCTGTTGGAACATACTACGTCTATCTGGAAGTAACTGACGAGTGCAACAGCACCACTCAATCAAGCACAGCAAGAATCAGCGTCACCCCAATCCCTGTTGGAGGTTACTCATCCCCAATAAATAGACAAACTGAAAAATCACCAATGATCTATTACTCAATGATTTTGGGATTGTTTGGAGTGGCAATCAGCCTTTTAAAACGTAAAAGAAAATAAACAGCTATCCATTCTCCAATATACATTCTAAAAATAAATGGTAGGACCCCTTTAATGAAAGGTAATATTAGAAACAGTAAAAGCAAGGGAGTTTCTAAAAGAAGACTTGTATCTATTTGTGTTGGAACCATAGTTGTATTAGTTATAATCGCATCTTATCTCTACATTAAGACAAAAAAGAACTTTGTGCCAGGTGCTGCAATAATAGACCAATTGGGCTGCTCACAGCTTTCAGGCGCTAGATTTGAGAATCAGTCTCTTATAAATGCCGTAAAAAGCCTTCTGAGCGAACGTTTTTCTAGGATTGATTATTACTCAGACAATGCCACTATCGAGCAATATAAGCTACTATCGGAACGCGGTTACAAATTGATCATTTGGCGAAGCCATTCAGCTATAGATGAAGATGGTTTCGTTGCTATTTGCAGTTCAGAGCAATATATTCAAGGAAAATACTCTCAATATTCAGTTGAACAACTTACTTTATGTAATATAACTGGTGAACCTCTGTTTTTTGCCATAACTCCTCACTTCATTAAAGAGTGTATGAGTGGGAGGTTTGAGGACACAGTCATCATCTTCATGGCATGTAACGGACTAAATCAGAAATATGTCAAGACTGCAGAGGCTTTCATCGGAAAGGGTGTAAGAGCCTTCATAAGCTGGGACAATTGGATCGGATCATTGGAAAATGATCAAGCAACCATATCATTACTTGACAATCTAATTATGGAAAATGATTCCATCAGCGAGGCAGTAAGTAAAATACCTACTTCCTATACTTTATGGGGACCAAGTCAGCTTGTTTATTATCCACATGAGGTTGCTGATTATTATATTCCCAACTTCAAGGAAAATAATATCGAATACAATAGTTTTTCTTTAGTCATAATACCTTTAAAAAACCGAGTACGGCGCCTATATAGAAGATAATTCCAGAATACTTAAATTGTCATTGCAGGATATTAAAATACTGAAAGGGGAAGGGAGTTTTATTGAATTCAGGGAGTTTCATTCCAAAAACTATAGTGTATAAGCGGGTATGTAGATGTTTTTTCTTAACTTTGATATTTGTCTTAGCAGTTGGTTTAGTTTTTCCAGCTCACGCAACTGCCATAGTGTGGACAGATAAGCCTGATTATTCGCCTGGCGAAATTGTTACGATCTTTGGCTCAGGGTTCAATCCAAACACCAACATAAACATAACCGTAACTAGACCTGATGGTATTAATGAGACTGGTTCATCCATGTCTAATGCTACTGGACATTTCACACGCGCTTATGGGTTGAACGGGATTTTAGGAACATACACGGTTATGGCTACGGATGGCGTCAACTCTGCAAGCACAACGTTCACTGATGGTAGGTACAGCCTTCAGGGTTATACGAGGCTGCCTCATGCAGGGTGGACTAACGGAATGTTGAAGGGTTGGTATGAATGTGAAGAAGTACCGTATCGACTCAAGATGGGGGAAGTAGAAGCGACGACTTATGCCATTTCCAATTATCATGACAATGAACTTAGCAACGTTACAGGCATCGATTATTGCACGGGTTTCTATGTAGGTTATGAGAATGAAACCATTGCACCTGCAACAGAGGCGACTTTCACTGTTGGTGGCCCCTTCTATCAGACGCCTGGTCACATCACGGAAATATATCACACGTGGAATGTAGCCTACACCAGTAACGCCTCAGGAAAGACTTACTACCTATATTGGAAAGCCCATCTAGCCCTGGGTTCTAGCAGCTGGCCTGGCGCTAAACTACATTCCAGTACTAACATTACTGGAGCTCAAGATGTCCCAATAGCGGTCCCGCCATCATTGGCGCCCACGACCACGACTACTCTACTTTCAGCCACAACCATATCTCTGGGTGGATCTGTCACTGACACAGCCACTGTAACAGGTACAGGCCCCACTCCAACTGGAAATGTGACTTTCTATGTTGGCACGTCTGTAGTTGGACCTTGGACCCAGATTGGCGCTGTTAAGACTCTAGATGGAGCTGGTCAGGCGACCTCTGACTCGTACACGCCTCCAGCCGTTGGGACTTACTACTTCTATGCTTCCTATGGTGGAGACAGTAACTACCAGCCATCGGAGAGCAACCCAGCTGACGAGGTGTTAATCGTTGAGGTACCAATTACCACTATCACGTCAGGTGAGTGCCCAACCGGTGGTGAGTGTCCTACTGGTGCTGCTTGTCCGACGTTTGTTGAGTGTCCTACTGATGTTCAGTGTTTGACTGCTGTTGAGTGTTTGACTGATGTTGCTTGTCCTACTGGTGCTGCTTGTCCGACGTTTGTTGAGT
>JASFPN010000075.1:0-3315 GCA_050115965.1 Candidatus Bathyarchaeota archaeon | reverse complement strand
AGAACCCGTCTTTCATTATTAATGGACATCTTCGTCGATAGCGTTTGGCACGATCATAGTACAAATCAACAATTTTTTTAATTCTCTTTGGTGCATTCTTGTATGATCTTCCGTTTAGAAAATCGAGAACTTCTTCTGATTGGATAAGATCCGTGAGGGTTACTAAACCCAATATCTGGTCATTCTCAATTACTGGAAGTTTCTTGATCTTTTGTTTAAGCATCATTTTTGCAGCATCGCCAGCTTGCATTTTGGGTTGTACTGATATGAGGGGTTTGGACATAACTTGACTGACGGTTGTCTGCTTTGGTCTCCTTGATTCATTTATGACTCTTTTCAACATGTCCCTTTCAGTAATTATTCCAGCTGGTTTTCCTTTATCAATGACAATTAGACAACCGATTTCGTTTTTATTCATAAGCTCAGCTGCTTCCTTAATTGTGGATGTGGCTTTAACAGTCACTACGTCTTCAACCATGATCTCCTTTAGTTTTGGCGACATAGGAAGCACCAGAAATATTTCTAAAAATGACTAGCCAAACTGTCTATCTATAGATTACGGATTCTGTATCTGAACCTGTTATGCACATTCAAGGCTCCATTACGCGTGCCTGTGCGATATTAAGTGAAATAAGGTCCTTTCTGTTCCTGTTTTTTTCTTGGTTCTATAATCTGAAAGAAATGTTCAAGAATCCTGTAGGTGAGCCCCCAGATTATCGTTTTTCCAAGTTTGTAGGCTGGTACTACTCCAAAATCAAGTTCAGCAGTGCCTTTATGATTTTGAAGTTCTTCCAAAGAGATCCAGATATGGCTTTCCAATTCTTTCTGATTTAGTTTGATTGATACTTCTCCATCAAGTTGCACGATGAATGGAAGAACTTTCAATTCGGGTTTCCGGGTTGATCTAAATGCTTTGGTTACTCCAAGGATGTTGCAGCAATCAAGTAGGTTTATGCCTGTCTCTTCAAAGGTTTCCCGAATAACGGTTTGTAACAGATTTTGGTCCTTTGCTTCGTGCTTTCCGCCAGGAAAAGCGATCTGTCCAGACCAAGGGTCAGAAGAGTTCTCAACTCGTTTCACAAATAGAACTTTGAAACCGTTTCTTAAGGGTTTCATCATTAAGGCAACTGCTGCTGCTGCATTTTGTTCTTCTGATGTTGGTCTCAACACTTTAAACATATTATTGAAAGCATTGGTGTTAGTCAATTCAACCCGCTTCAAGTTATTCAGGTATTCTTAATTGATTATATATAGATCACGCATCGTCATGGTGGGATCGTTCAAAATGAAAAAATTTAAGATAGACATGGTGCAACAGAAAAAGCCAGTGGATTATGATGGAGAAATGGAAGCAAGCTTCCTTTATTTCAGTGATCGCTATCTTCGCAGCTCTAGGCATAGTTAGCGACTCTTTCAGTTGGCTATTTCAAGACCTCTCTAGCGTGTGGCGCAGCTGGATCTTTATAATTGAACCGATCAATGGGATATTATTAATTCCACCAGCAAGTTTCTTTTCAACAATAATAGGAGTTTTGGTTGGGCACTCGGTCTTTTTCAGGGGTAACGCTGAATTCATCTTCACTATGGGTGCTCCCATCGGAGCAGCAGTTACAAGCTTCCTATTCAGAAGAAAGTGGAAGATCCCAATGATCTACTTCATTGTTTTGCTAGGTGCCTATTTTCTAACACCCGTTTCTTGGAAATTACCTTTTTGGGGTATGTGGGATGTCTACCTAGCATTTGGCTGCCTTATACTAATGGTTGTAATAATGATCAGATGGAAGAACCTTTGGAGCACACAGCCTACAGGCATCAATCTAATAGTAATCATCGCTCTGTCTGCTTTCATTGGGCTAGAAGCTGACGTGCTCTTTCGCATTTTCATATTAGTGCCTGGTCAGACTTATCATATCATTTATGGTCTCAGCGTGGAGCAGCTGCAGGCTTGGTGGGCTGTGGGTGCAGTTGAAACATCAATCAAAGCTTCCCTATCCACTATAGTCAGCATTGTCATAGTTCCCTCTGTTCTACGAGCTGTTCAGCGAATGAGATCACGTTCTTCCTTGAAAGGCACAGGTTGAAGAAGATCATAGATCTCTTCAGCTGTTTTCCTAGCATTATGAAAAGAAGTCCTTTGGCTAGTTCCACCAGTTATCACTGAACATAGTGGTTCGCCCTTTTCAATTATGGTTTCTGGCAAGGGAACATCCCTTACACCGAGAATAGTAGTTAGATCAGGAACTATAACACGAGCTGGAGCGTACAGAACTAATCTTGTATAGTATGTGATTTTCCTTTTTCTTATTGATGGAAGAGAGTTGTGTATGCATGCATTGATATGAGCTTCAACAATGTTTGTTCCTAATGTTTGCTCAATGCATTCAAGACTTCCTTGAAATCTAGGATTAACTTCTACTACGTACGGTATGTCATCTTTCGAAATTACGACGTCAATACCGTTTGAGCCTTTAAGACCAAAATTTCGACTGATCTCTTCCACAATTCTCACACATTTATCATACGTTTCTTCATCCAAAGATAATGGCGCTGTATTGCCACAATATCCAAAGATCTCAGGTTGAAAGAGAAAAGATGCTCCCAGAATCTGCTCGTTCACCGTCAAGACTTTGATATTCTCGCTAGTACCTAGAAAGGATATGCTTGCATGCTTCCCTTCAACGAACTCTTGTATAATAACACTGGTTTCCATGGAAGCCTTCTCAAACGTTCTCTTCAATTCCCTTTGATCTTGGGCAATTCCTATCCCTATTCCTCCAAAGCCTTTTACAGGTTTCACGACAACAGGATACCCTATAGCCAGTACAGCTTCTATCGCTTCATCAAAGTTCGCAACAACCTTAGTTTTGGGGAAAGGTATATCGAGAGCATCCAATTCTTCAAAGAACCCAGGTTTTGCCCTAACTCTCTCGATAACCTCTGGAGGATTTCCTAAGATCGGAGCTAACTTGTTTAGTTCATGAAGTATGCAGGAATCATCTAAACCTGAGGAGAGTAAAATTGCATCCATGTCGTTTCTATCAATCAGAGAATGGGCTTTCTCCAGAAAAGATTCCGTTCTCATCCTAGAAGATATCCTGCCACTGCTCTCCCCTGGTTTTTGATCTACTATTGCTTCACACTCAGAACAGATCCTTCGAAGATCCATATCGCAGAAATAATCCACGGAACAGACTTCGTAGCCGGCTTTCTTTGCAGAAGAAGCAATTGCCACATTGTCTATCCCGATCGTCAACAGTTTATTCAGTTGATTTTTAGACATTTTGCCAACTCTTTAAAAACTTGGGTAGAACAAGG
>JASFPN010000074.1:0-3413 GCA_050115965.1 Candidatus Bathyarchaeota archaeon | reverse complement strand
ACCACTTGACAGGAATTCTGCAAGTACGACTGAGCCGTAACTAACAGGTGGTTTATGCCTTCTTTTGGGTTAAGCATACGATCTGACTAATCCAGTAATAACGGTTGTTTACAGCCAATAAGGATGCGAGAAGTGTTGATCTTCAGCCTCACATGAGTTTATCATGCATTGTTTCACCAAATGCATAAACTGAGGAGGCTGAAGACCATGAAAAAAGTTGCCATTAAGAAAACCAAGCAGAAGATAACCAGTAAAGCTCTGGGTATGCCAATAGCAGCATTCATCACGGATGTGCTATGCCTCAGAGACAGGTTCTCCATAGTCACCCTCAAGAAAGGGAGGAACAGTGAGTTTAACACAGTAGACATGTGTATAGGAATCATATCCATCATCATGTTAGAGTGCGAAAGGATAAGCCATATAGACACTTCCTTCTCTGGTGAAGTCATACTGGCAAAGCAGTTGGGATTGAAGCGATTCTTCTCCTCATCTACTGCATACCGATTCATCAGGAAGTTTGCTGGTTGGCATGTGAGTCAGTTATGCCGTATTAACTCCTTGTTACTGAGAGAACATGGACAATCTATTCAAGCGTCAAAGAAGGTATTAGATATTGATGGTAGCACTCACTCCTTACAGAGTCGTAAGCGCGAGAAAGCCACGCCAGGATACAACAGACAGCACAAGGGAGATGACTGCTATCAGCAATCAGCAGCTTTCTGCAATGACGAATTGATAATCCAGAATCTGGACGCTGGACATGTGCACTGCAGCCAACGACTGAAGTATCTGTTCCAGGAAGCTGTCAAGATACTGGGCGAAATCCACATGATACGTCTCGATAGCGGTTACTTCTCCATAGATACCATCCTCTTCCTTGTGGATAAGGGAATAATGTTCGCCATGAGAGTGACTGCCAATTGCGCTGGATTCTCCTATGCAATGGCACTGGCAGAATCAGACAGACTGCATTTCAAGAAAGTTGGTAAAAGCAAAGCCACATACATAGCAGAGATTCCCAAGCTGCGGTTATTCAAAGACATGGACGAAGAGTTCCGTTTTCTTCTGGTGAAGGAACACAAACGCATAAAGAAGGTGAAGAAAGGTCGCATCTTCTACACCTATGAATGGCAATATTGGGGAATAGTCACCAGCATCCCCAAGGCCGTGATGCACTCCCATAAGCTACTCAAGTTTTATAGACGGAGACAGACAATAGAGAATTTCTTCAAAGAGACAAAGCAATCATTCAACAGTGGCAAGATGCCATGTCAGAAGTTCAGGGGTAATGAAGCCTATCTATGGTTTGTGTGCATTGCCTACAATATCAGCATATGGTTCAAGAGAGATGTGCTGTCAAAGAAGCACTCCAGATGCATGATGAAGACAATTCGTCAACGCCTGAATACATCAGCTCTGTGCGAAGATTCTTCTGATGATATACGCCTGATCTTCCATGATGATTTTCCTTACATTCGCACTTATGTCTATATGTTTCAGAGGATCAATCTGCTCAGGAAAGCTGCATGAAACAGCACTACAAATAGTTTTTGCAGCACAACCCCGCTCAAGAGCGTTGGTAAACGTAGGTATAACAATCATTTGCGGATACTTGCAGAATCTCTACTCATAAACCCTTGACAACAAACAAAAAATAAAGCCTCCTTATGGGTGGCATTTGATGAAAATGCTAACAAACTCATAGGGAGGCAGACATGATAGATAAGATTAACAAAGGCATTGAGCAACTTCAAGAGTTTTTCCACACTAACTTCACACGATGTGACCAGGAATCTGTGGAGATTCTGCTCATGTTGGCATATGGACATATGTTCGACATATTCACACCCAATCAACTCATACAAACTCTTGGTCTTGACAAGAATGACGTCTATGGCGCTATCAACTCCTGGAGCATATATCACCTGAGAAAGCTGTTCCTGAATGCTGGATTCGCCCAGGTAAAGGAAGCTGTAGCTGAAGCTCTCACCAAGAGCCCAGCAACACGTTCCAGGATGAGGATTACCCTCAGTGTTGATGACACTGTCATAGACAGGATGGGTAATCTCATGAGTCTTACCTACAGTTGGTTCAGCGGAAGACATCATGATATAGTGCAAGGTCAGAACATCATAGCCATAACCATGAAGATAGGCGCCAGAGTCATACCCTTGTGTATCAGACCTGTTGGCAAGCAAGGCAGGGGTAACACATCCAAACCAGAGATATTCAGGGAGATGATCCATCAGTTGGTAGAAGTGTTTGGTCATGAAGGCATTGACCTGACTGATTTTCCCATCACCTTCGATAGCTGGTATGGCTCTGATGACCTGGTCAAGATACTTAAGCAAGAGGGTTTTGACAAACAAGAGGGCTTTGACCAGATACTGATTCATGCCAAGAGCAACTATGTGTTCTCCATAGATGGCAAGAAACAGAAACTCTCCTTGCATAAGAAGGAGATACAACTGGATGATTCCGCTTGGGGATGCAAAGGTATACCAGTGGCTAGAAAGGAAGCGGAAAGCCCAACCTTCGGCAAAGTGATACTGGTGTTCTTCATGGACTGTTCCAAGGTCAAATGTCTCATGGTCTTCGGAAGGAAGCTGAGAGCTTGTGAAGCCATTTCCATCTGGAAGCAGCATAACTCCATAGAGCATTTCTGGAGAAGGCTTAAGTATGACCTTCAGATCCACAGAATGAGAATGCGAAGCAGACAGGGAGTATATGCTATGGTGGCAGTCAAGCTGGTTGCATATTTGGTTATGGAAAAAATCTCCTCCATTACCAGGATGACATTCCAGCAAGTCAAGAACTATGCTAAACGAGACATTGACCTGTGTTCCTTCTTTGGCAAGCATTTTCATCTGTTCTCTGTTCCTCAACGCCTATGATTTCTGGGTTAATGGGCAAAATCAGAAATGTCAGTGGTATATCTCCTTGTGGATACATTGAAAGATAAACTCCGTATCCACGGAGCATTCCTGCTGGCTGTTGATACAACCCACACTGCCAAGAACAGCAAGAAAATGATAGGCATACAGAAATGGATAGAGCACAGTGGCAATGCAGACCGTGGAGAATACATCATAGGTCATCATTGGGGGATAGCAGGACTTATCAGCCACTTCGCCAACAGATTCCTGTGCTGGCCTGTTCTCACCATGATGATATCTGGCAAGAAGAATCCATCTCATTATGTGTCTGGCCCTGATGGACTGTGCCAGATGACTTTCTGGGTTCCTGTCCTGGCTATGGTCTTCCAGACATGGCAGTTCCTTGATGAGCAGGCTTTGCGAGTAGTGGTAGACGCCTACTTCGCCAATATCAGCTTCATCAATCCCTTGATAGAGAAAGGTATTCATGTGGTCACCCGATGGCAGAAAAATGGTGTTGGATGGGATGATGCAGGA
>JASFPN010000073.1:0-3430 GCA_050115965.1 Candidatus Bathyarchaeota archaeon | reverse complement strand
CCGATGACTACCTCGAATAGAATTGCTGAAAGTCCACCGATGACTTCGCCTTTAAATTTAGGTTTTATAAGTTTGATTCCAGTACCAAAGCCAACGAGAATACTGGAAACAATTCCTAGCCATGCAATAATCTCAGGTACAATTTCAGAGGTAACCAATATGATTGAAAAAGCGAGTGTACCAATAGACCAACAAATCATCGCAAATTTGAATCTAACATCTTTTGTTTTAAATATGGTGTGAGCTAAATCACTCAACGAATTTTTTTCAGCTCCATTGGTTTCTGAGTATTGTTTTGCAATATTGATGAGTTTCCAATAGTTTGGCTCATTAATGTATTGGATCAAACCTTCTCCTGTTCGAAATATAAGCAATATAATTGCAAGTAACATGCTATAAGGATTGGAAATGATAAAAAGCAAAATAGTAAGTAAAATTACACAACCATGTTCTACAAGCGCTAAACCTATACCTATTTTGAATTTTTTTGGATTTTTGTTAATCTTTTTCAGATCAGCATCTGGATCATAATCATCCTTTTCCATTAAATAACCAAATGCTCCCACATATACTGACATTAAAACTAATATTAAGAGATAAAGAAAACCTGATAAGATCATCTCGATCATTTTTTGTCACCTTTCTAGAAATCAATTTGTTGTTCGACTTTTGTTTTACTTGAAATATAAGATTTAGGTTTGTGGTCAGAATTTAGCATCCCAAAAAAATCTAAACCAAAGCTTAAATGAAAAAAATAACCACTTAAGTTTAGCTAGGTATTGAACAAAGATGGAAGATCATAAGTCTAATCTCACTTTTCTTGGAATAATTCCAAATTGTCCTTTTTATAGACCTGTCCGTCTTTTGATTATCTTAGCTATGATTGCCATCGGAACTTGGGGAATTTCCTTTCTAAACATATGGACGTCTGTCTCATACTTCATATATTCTATCTTGGTTTTCTTTTTGATATTGCCTTTGACGATTTGTAAATACTGTTATTATAAAACAAAGAAGAGTATCCAATTTTCTGTATACAAATGGAGAGAATTATACTTGAAAAAGTGGATAAGTCAAGGTAAAATAGTGCGGATTTTTATGGGAGTAATTTGGTTGTTACCAATGGTTTTAATATTTATTTCATTCTTTTTGAACTTCTCATTTTTTGCGTTAATATCCTTAATTGGTTGCATAGCGGTGCTGGGAGGAAATGTGATTTATATGAATCATAGAGTCTGTTCAACATGTACTATCAAGGACGAATGTCATTCTTCATTTGAAAACTAGAAAAATGTTTGGGTTTGGGCTAAAAATGTTAGTCAAGCTGGGAAGACTGCGGCTTTCTTATCTTCACAAAATACACTATTACACCAAGTAAAACTATGGCGGCAATCACTGTGAGAGCAATAATAGTAGTTGGAGTTAACCAAGTAAACTGATCAAAAGAGGTTGAAGGAGCAGATGGTGAAACTCGCATAACTGAAAGTGCTGCAACCCGAATGTGGTCCTGCAGATCGTCTAACTCAACCCAATCCAATGTTTGAGTAGAAGTAGAATTATCGTAAGATGTGTGAATCCAACCTGTTGCTTCACGAAGCCACTTGTCACTATAGAATATTGGAGAAGAAGAGATCATGGAACTCGACTTAACAGGCACAGCATCACTAATGTTAGCGTCTAACTCCCAGAGCGTATATACATGATTACTCTCCTCAAGGTTCCTAAAAGCCTCTTGGTCAGAGCCTCCTGGACTAATCAGCTTCGCACTAACGTTTAGATCACTTGCAGCCTCAAGAATAAGCTCATCGAGATTCAACTCGTCTTCTGGAGTCCGTGTAATAGCAAGCTCGTCACTGCCAATACAGTCTAAGTTAACAACCGCAATGATGTCTTCCATCTGGGATTTGTGTTGTCTCACGTAGTCCACTGAACCAACAAGCGCGAGTTCCTCACTGGCAAATGCAACAAACAAGACCGTGCATTTAGGAGAGTACAAACCGTTCCTTGAGGCTTCAGAGAGAATTCGAGCTAGCTCTATGACCCCAGCGGTGCCAGCGGCGTTATCGCAGAAACCACTAGTCATAACAGTGTCGTAATGCCCCGAAACAATTATGAACTTTTCCGGGCTCGCAGAACCTGGCAACCTTCCAATAACATTATCGTGCAAGCCAAATCCGATTACCGAGTTGATGCCAACTCTTGCAGACACGTTAAGTTCAAGCTCCCTGTCTCGAATCAGCAAGCCATCTTCATAATTCACCCATCCAACTGGAATCTTCAAATCCCAATAATAAGCACCTAAGCTGCTCAGTGGTCGGCCGCCTCCGGAGCTAAACATGGGAGGCGTGAAATTCATCCATTCATACCACCATGTGTAGATAACTGCGGCAGGTGGTTGAGTGGTTAGCTTGTCTTTGAAGGTCTGTTCCCAGCGGGTGCTCCAACGAATCTCTTTGCCAATTAGCAATGTTTTGCCAGTGGTATTGACCGCGTTCCAGATTGCCATGTTAATCGAATATCTGCCAATATCATTGTAATTATCTGCTTCTGGCAAAGGAAGAACAACAACATCTGAGAAATCATTTTGTGAAGTTGGCCAACTATAATGCGCGGATTGAAAAGACCCTATCGCTAACTGGTTGCCATCGTAGTCGATGACTAACTCTGGCTTGCTGAGCAGACTCCAGTTCGTGAATTCAAATGATTCCCTATAGGCTTCAAGCCCGAAACTCCTAAACTGGGCTTCAATCCATTTTGCTGTTTCAGATGCTCCAACCGATCCTGCAGATCGAAATGAATATTCTGAAATGCTATGGTTCAGCGCTATTTCTTCCAGCTTTAACGCATAACTGAAAGCATTTGTTCCGTTTACCAAAGCAATTACTTGGGACTCTTGAGCATCAATTTCCACCGGACTCTGAGCTTGTCTAAATGTTAGGTTAAAGACTAATGAGATGAATATGTAAGCAAGAACCAACGACACAACTTTTCGATAGATCATTAACCTAAGATTACGATTCGCTAATTATATCTTTGTCGAATAAATGCGCAATCTCTTTAAACACGTGGTGTATGGTAAGACTGATTGGTGTAAAACGGTCTATGTTTGACCCAGAAAAGCTCGCAATTCTTGCCACAGAATACAGCGTGCCTGTTTCGGAAGACAAGAAAATAGGCATTGTTGGACACGCTGTTGCAACACCGCTCATTCAGCAACTTTATAAACGTATTCTTCTGAGAGGAGGACACCCTGTGACACGCATCACGGCAGAGGGCTTACTTGAACTTCTCTACATGCATGGAAGCAGAAAGCAAATCACCTATGCATCCCCATTTGTCAAATTCTTCATGGAAAAAATTGATGGTTTAATCAGCATCCAAGCTCAAACCAACTTGAAGAGACTTTCAGGTGTGCCCCCAACGAAGATCA
>JASFPN010000072.1:0-3617 GCA_050115965.1 Candidatus Bathyarchaeota archaeon | reverse complement strand
GGGGAACCACCAAAAGAAGAAAAACCGACCGAAGAAGAACCAAAGAAAGAAACCCCTGAACCTGAGCAGAAAGAAGAAACACCCGCTGAGGAAGCGTCTAAAGAAGATGTTCCTGAGCCTGAACTTCCAAAAGAGGAAACAAAAGAGGAAGCATCTGAACCTGAAAAACCTGAGAAACCTTCAACGGAAGAGAAAGCTGAAAAACCACCTAAGGACGAAGAGAAACCAGCAGAAGAACCTGAACCACCTGAGGAAGAAGGTAATGAAGAAAAACCCAATAATAGGTCTAAGGAAACTAAATAGTATATAACAAGAGTTACCTATCTCTCCTAAAAATATATTTTCAAAAGAATAACCGAATAAGTAAGATATATATATTAACAAATTATATCTATTAATATAATGCACTCTAAGGGTGGGATGATAACTAGGAATATATCACTAAAAACAATTTTATTACTATTTATAGTGCTTATGCCATTGATTCTTTCTGGTCTTTCTTTATCTCAACCTGTTTCTACGAGTGATCCCGGTTTTAAAGAGCATACAGCATCTAAGGCTAACTCTGTTCTTGTTGCTGGTGGTTTTAAATATTTTGACGTTGAAGTAACTGTTGAAGTTGAGAAAATTTGTATCATTGCATATCATGGCGATTCTCTGCCTGAACCTAAGGATCGATTTGTTGGAAACTACTATAGATGGGAGTATGATCATGGTATTTGGAAAGATGTAAGTGGCCATGATTCAGTATATATAAAACCTTCTCAGTGTGTCAAAAATGATAACACATATTCATTCTATATAGGTGTTGATAATAAGGTAAAAACAGGTCATTGGACTGTTAAGATCCTCATTGATGATGACGAAGTAGAATACTCCTCTAATTCTCTCGTGGTTGTAGCTCAGTTTAATTTCTTTTTAACAGCCTTAATGGGCGTCTATGCGCCTATTAATAGCGATAAAAAATCAATTGTTGATATTGATTTCATATGTTCTAATCGGAAGCGAGTAATGATAGAATCAAAAGAAAATATTGATAAACTTGTGGATGAGGTTTTAAGTAAACATGTTGCTTCTGATCAAGAAGAGGATACTGAAGAAATACATGATTTGTGTTTTTTGGAGAATAAGCCATCTATTGAAGACGAATTAGTTAAATCAACTGTTTCGACCTACCATAAAAGTAAGTTGAAGATAGAACAAACAAATGCAGTAAATTCTTTATTTTTTAATAAAAAATGTGGTGGAGGTAATGGTTTTAGGTTGAATAAATCAGGAGGTTATAGACGATTTTTAGCAATAACTTTGGCAATTATTTTATTATCTGCTGTTTTTGTTCCTATTATTACTCCACAGGATACCACTTCATCTTTTTATCCAATTATTTCTTCTTTTGATATATTTCCTGCTAAGGTAAATCTGAATGATTCTATTTGGTTGAACGTTTCTATTTCTGATTCTGATGGCATTACATCTGTTGTAGCATATATTGGTGGCCAAGAAACAATTAACTTGTCCTTTGTTGAAGGAACTATTGTGAATGATACAATTTATTCTGGATTCTGGCAAAGTACATGGTTAGTGAAGGATGTTGACCCTGGAGAATATACTGTTGAAATTGTTGCTTTGGATAGGGAGAACAGAAGTGCCTCTCAGCAACGTGTTTTCACAATTTTACAGACTATTGAAGTTGTGAACATTCCAATTAATAATACATTGGAATCTGAATTTAATGAATCCCTAAATATAACTCAGACTGAGCAACAAAACAACACAATTCCAAACAATAATGACACTTTTCAAGATGAGGCAATAAATAATACAGTTCTTCAAAATACAACGGAAGATAATGTTGATAACGAGGATCATTCTGAGTTTTCTGTTTCTAATGAAAACGAGGGCATTTCTGCTACCATAGAATTCAATAACATATTATACGTAAATCAAACGAGTAATAATACCAGTAGTAAAAGCACTGTTTTCATTGTGGATAAAAGACATGAGGATATATCGGTGCTTCCCGGTACAAGATTCTACGTTGAAAGAACTATCGATGGTCCTCATGGAACAAATATAATTTTTGTTCCTATGTTTTCTGATGCTTTGACTTTGGAGTCAATAGAGGTTGTTGAAAACACAGTTGAAAATATGGAAAAAAATGCTTCCTCTAATCATAACGTTAATTCTTATATTTTTGATAAGGGTGAAGCAAGATTTCAAAAGGAACAAAAAATCGAACAGCTGAGAGAAAATTTACCGCCTGAAATAAAAGCGCTAAATAAAATAGCATATACTGATAGTGTTGAGCTACAAAGCCCTAGAACGCTAAGATTATGGTTCCGCGCACCAACATGGGAGGAATTGCAAAATGGGGTTAATCCATCTTCTGGGGAGATAAGTTACCTAGTTTTTTCAGAGGGTGATAATAACAGTTTTGATTTTGAAGGAAGCACATGGTGGAATTCAAATTGGAACTATAGGAAACTTATTAATGTGAATTCCTCTCAGGTTGAGGATGATCTTATAAACTTTCCTATTTTAGTAAGTGTCACAGATGTGGATCTAGCTAGTAAAGCTCAGGATGATGGTGATGATATCGCATTTGTTCTTGATAGTGATGGAACTAAACTGAATCATGAAATTGAAAGTTTTAATGGTACAACAGGAGAACTTATTGCTTGGGTCAATGTTACAAGTTTAAGTTCCGCTGTCGATACTTTAATTTGGATGTATTATAACAATAGCGATTGTAGTAGTCAGGAAAATATACCAGGTACCTGGGATTCAAATTATGTTGCTGTTTGGCATTTTAATGATGATTCACTAGAAGATTCAACGTCTTATGGATATGATGGTGTCAATTCTGGTACTTCTTATAATTCCGGCTGCAAGATAGCTGGTGGTCGAGAATATACTGGGGACGATTGGATAAATATTAACAATTTTCATACAATATCTACAAGCTTAACCGCAGAAACTTGGATGTATAGAGATCCAAGCGATAGTCAAAATTTTATTAGATTTTTTACTGAAGGACCTGATTGGAATGACAACGATTGGTGTTTATATTGGAGAATTGGACCAGAAAGTTTAAGATTTGTTATTAATAATAATGACTATTCAACAGGCGGCTCATTTCCTTTTTCTGGCGAATGGTTTCATACTGCTGTTACGTATGATACCGGTGATGCATATCTATATAAAAACGGAGCCTTGGAATTCGATTGGTCGGGAGAGTACGGCCCCTCAATTAATAATGTTTATGATACCTTAACTATTGGAAATCAAAATGGCGGCGGTAGAGGCTGGATTGGAAGAATGGATGAAGTCCGTATTTCAGATGTCAGACGGTCAACAGCTTGGATAGGTACCACATATAATACTACAAGCTTCCCAGATACATTTCTTAGTTTTGACACAGAACAAAATGTTACCAACACATCAGTAAATCCTATTTCTCCATATAATATAACATATTCGCCACTAACTACTACGGCAACAGGAGCTAGTGGTTTGGACAATGTTACTTTATGGTATAGATTTTCCACTGATAACAGTAGCTGGGATAATTGGATTGAGGATGGAATTGATACATCTTCTCCTTGGGAATGGAGCTT
>JASFPN010000071.1:0-3672 GCA_050115965.1 Candidatus Bathyarchaeota archaeon | reverse complement strand
AGACCCTTCAAATGTTTTTCTTTCGCGAGTGTTTGCATGGTTTTCGGTTCAAAGTCTCCTTCGTCTGGAAAATATTCTTTAATCATCTCGCTAGAAAACACATAGTGACCAGCGTTAACCCACATGCTCAAGGTTGGTCTATCCTCGAATTTTGTAATATTATCTCTTTGCAGGGTAGTTTTTCCAAAGGGTAATTTTGGCTGAGCTAATAAAACGGCGGCTCCTTTGGTAGAGTATTCGAACAATTTCTTGGGGTCGTAGAAGACTATGTCGTCAACGTTCATAATGTAGACTTTCTCTGTGTCTGTTAGGGTTATTGCGCGTTTGATCGCTCCTCCTGTTCCGAGTTTTTTCCTTTCTATACACGGTTGCACAGCTGGATTTGTGAATAAAGCGGATTCTGGGAAAGATCTGTTAGCAGCGAGGATTACGTTCGTGAAATCGTGTTCCAGCAGCCACCTAATTTGTCTATCTAAGAGTGTTTCCTGCCCGGAAATCTTTAGGAGAGGTTTCGGAGTCCACGTGTCTGGTTTAAGTCTCCATCCTTCTCCTCCACACAAGACTATGGTTTCATACTCCAAGAAATACACCTCCTTTAATTCTATTTTGTATCATGCGTTTCCACATCCATTCGCCTTGCACGTAATTTAAGACTCATTTGACATCCGTCCCCTAAGACTGATTCGTTCGCCTGTTACAAGGTATGTTATTGATTCTGCTATGTAGGATGCATGGTCTGCAATTCTTTCCAAGTGTCGAATGAAAAGCAGGTTCGTGATCAGGCATTTGGTCGTAATGCGATCTTGTTCCACTAACTTATCTAAACATTCATAGTATACTGTATCAACTTCGTTTTCGATTTCACCAATGTTCTTGGCAAGATCTATGTCGCTTTTATTCACGGCTTCAATACTTGTGTGAACGATGTTCTGCACCTTTTCTTTCAATTCCTTTATTGGCACAGATGGAAACATACAGTCTGTCGAGGTCACATTGAGTCTTTTGTAGATGAACGTTATGTCCCAAGCGTATCTTCCGTATCTCGACAGGTCATAGGCTATTTTCGTGTAAGATTCGATAGTTCTCAAGTCGGATGCCACAGGTTGGTATCTTGCGATTAGGTCGATTGCTTTTTCTTCAACTTGTTCGCTTAGAGCAACTAACGTTTCTGACCATATCCTTACCTTGTCGTAAACTTCCAGTCCTTCCATGTAAGAATCTAGGGAAAGTGAGACTGTTTTTTCTGCCAATTCTCCCATCTTAAACAAGAGTTTTGAAAGCTGTTCTAATCCAATATCGATAAGTCTGCTCATTCATTTTCACCTACCCAAATTTTCCTGTTATGTAATTTTCTGTGAGCTCGTTTCTCGGATTTTGGAATACGGTACTAGTGTCGCCATATTCTACAAGTTTTCCGAGGTAAAGGAAGGCTGTGAAATCTGCTACTCTCGCTGCTTGTTGCATGTTGTGTGTTACAATTATGACCGTGTAGTCCTTTCCTAACATTCGTATGAGTTTCTCTATCTTTGCTGTTGCGGTAGGATCGAGTGCTGAGCAAGGTTCGTCCATTAAGATTACTTCTGGCTCTACAGCCAATGCCCTTGCTATGCATAGTCTTTGTTGCTGTCCTCCCGACAAGCTTGCACCCGATTTTTCTAGTTCGTTTATTACTTCGTCCCATAGAATGGCCAGTTTCAAGCTTTTTTCCACCCTTTCATCGAGTCGTTGTTTATCTTTTATTCCGTTTAGTTTCAGTCCAGCGGCCACATTGTCATAAACTGACATCATTGGGAACGGATTCGGTTTTTGAAACACCATGCCTATTCTCCTTCTAACTGTTACCGAGTCAACGCCATTTCTATAGATGTCTTGTCCGTCCAGTAACACTCTTCCGGAGACTCGTGCCTCAGGAACCAGTTCGTGCATTCTGTTAAGACATCTTATGAGCGTGGTTTTACCGCATCCAGAAGGCCCTATTATAGCAGTAACCGCGCTTTCTCGAATATTCATGTTAATGTCTTCTAAGATGTGGTTGTTTCCGAACCACGCGTTCAAATATTCGATTTCAATTTTGTAACTCATCTGCTCATCTATCCGTATTTTTCTCTTGTGAAATACCTCACAACGGCATTTATTCCAAGAATCATAAGTATTAGAACTAGTGACGCGCCCCAAGCTCTGGCCATATCAATGTGGTATGGGGATTGTGAGAAGTTGTACACCGTTAGTGGTAAGGCTGCTGTCGGCTCAGTAAATCCACTAAACCAGAATCTGCTACCAAGTATGGTTAAAAGCAGTGGTGCTGTTTCTCCGGAAATCCTTGCGATTGAAAGCAGAATTCCAGTGGCTATGCCTTTTTTGGCGCTACTTAAAACAACAGTTATCGTGGTTTTCCATCGTGGCACGCCCAAAGCTAAAGCGGCCTCTCTTATTGTTACGGGAACAAGTTTGATGGCTTCTTCTGTTGTTCTAGTAACTATTGGAATCATCATTATGGCTAAAGTAAAGGCTCCTGCAATTACAGACCAGCCTATCACAGTCACTATTAAAATCCAGCCGAAGATGCCTATGACTATGGAAGGCATGTTAGTTGATACGTCCGTTAGAAATCTGGCTGCCAAGGCAAGTTTGGTTTCACGAAATTCCGCCAAGTATATTCCAGAAAACACTCCAATCGGAACCCCGATTAGGGAGGCAATCCCCACCACGATTAATGTGCCTTGAATCGCGGGTCCAATTCCGCCACCTGCCTGACCCAAAGGAGGTATTCGTTCAGTAAGAAAGTTTAGGTTTATTGCTGGGGCACCTCTAAGCACAGTTTCTATCAGAATGCTTACAAGCGGAATCAGAGCAATCAAAAGAGCCAAGTAAGCAAATGATACCATAATTCGGTCTTTTAATTTTCTAAACATGTATTTGTTCATCTTAGATCGCCTCTGCCCCACCAGCCATTTTCGTGGTACGCCAAATTATCAACCTTGCCAAAGCGTTGATAACTAATGCGAGAACAAACAGTACGAGACCGCACTCTACCAATGCAGAGATGTAGACAGGAGGAGAACTTGCTTCCGTAAACTCGTTTGCTATAATCGACGATAGGGTGTAACCAGGGTCGAAAAGCGAGTCAAACATGTTAAAAGAGTTTCCAATAACCATTGTGATCGCCATCGTTTCTCCCACAGCTCTGCCCAAACCAAGAATTATAGCCCCAATGACTCCAGAGCGCGCATAACTCATAACAACTTTTGATGTTTCCCATCGTGTAGCACCTAAGGCAACAATAGCCTCTCGCTGACTACGAGGAACCGCAGCAAAAACATCTCTTGAAATGGCGGATACCGTGGGCAGAATCATTATTGCTAAAACAATGCCCCCTGTCAAGACACTGGGACCACGTATTGTGCCTTGGAAAATGGTAAGAAAACCTAACGTTGCTTGCAAGCCAGGATACACATTATGTTGAAGAAATGGAATTAGAACAAAAATTCCCCAAAGGCCGTAAATGACGCTGGGAATCGCGGCCAGCAACTCTACAAGAAACGAGACGAAGAAACCGAACTGGTTCGGGGCAAACTCGGAAAGAGCCAAACCAATGCCTAAACTTACAGGGACTCCTAAGAGCAGCGCTATTGCAGAAGTAACTATAGTGCCCCAAATGGGAGGAAGCGCCCC
>JASFPN010000070.1:0-3708 GCA_050115965.1 Candidatus Bathyarchaeota archaeon | reverse complement strand
GTAGTACAGCAGCATATTTTGAATGTGTTACTGGAGGAGTTAGTGATAGTGGCTGGGTTACTGATTCTGCAGGCATCCGATATTATTATAATGCAACAGGGCTGAATTCTGACACAACTTATGGATTTAGAGTAAAATATCGTAATGCAGAAGGAGAAGAAACAACTTATACTAGTGAAAAGCAGCAAACAACAGATGCACCAGATCCACCAACAGTAATTACAAATGAATCAACAGAAGTAGAGGAAACCAATGCTACAATGCACGGATACTTGCAGAGTAATGGCAGTGCGGATACGACCTGCTACTTCTTACTAAACAACACCAATGACTTTGGAACACCGATATTCAATTTGTCAAAAGGAATAATATCCGATGGTGCTGAATTTGAAAATGATACCGCTGGTGAAACTACTCTAACCAAAGGAACAAGATACTACTACATAGCACAAGCAAATAACAGCGCAGGATGGTCAAATGGAGCAGTACAAAGTTTCCTAACAAAACCAGATCCAATATCAAGTTTTACTGCAACTACATATGGCACCACTCAGATAAACCTCACATGGACAGACGGAACAGGGGGAGATGGTGCGTATATTGAATATGCTGAGAATTCACCGCCAAGCCCTTGGAATGAGGGTGATGGAACCCCTGTAGACACAGATGGAAATGTTACGACACCATTTTATCACACTAGCCTAACACCAGGAATACATTATTATTATAAGGCCTGGTCATATGCTACAGACGGTGGATGGACTAGCAGTGGAAATCAAAGTGCACCGCGGGGGAATAATCCACAGACCGCAGATGCTACTTTAGGTGGTCCTCCAACAGTTCAAACAAATGAAAGCACAGGTGTTGAAGAAACCAATGCAACACTTGTAGGAATTCTACAATCAAATGGAACTACAGATGCAACTTGCTATTTCCTATGGGGCGTTCAGAACCCACCAACAGACAACAATGTTACACAAGGAATAATAGCAAATGCAGCAGAGTTCAGCTATGATACGAGTGGTACTGGCTCACTTTCAGAAGGAACATTATATTATTTTGATACTAAAGCTAATAATAGTGTAGGCTGGGATGAATCAGGAGGTGTTAAAACATTTTTGACTAAACCAAATCCCCCATCAAACCTTGTAGCGCAGATGAATATTTCATCAATTATCTATCTGACATGGAGCACAGGAACTGGATACAACACAACATATATTGAACGAAATGCTAGCGGTCAGACTGTATGGGCGCGCGGAGAAGGAAACGAAGTGTATAATGGTACAGGTACCAACTATGAGGATACAGGTCTTCTAGAAGGTGTAACTTATTATTACCAAGCTTGGAGTTTTGCTAATTGGACCTATGATTCGACTACGCTTCATCAATGGTCAGATAACAACGCAAGCGATAACAATAAAACCAATTCTATTCCAACTATTTCTAATGAAGATCCAACTAATGAAAGCACAGGTGTTAGTGTGCCAAAGCAGCTAGGTATTACAGTAAATGATGCTGACGGGGATTCAATGACCATTACATGGTATAGTAACAGCAGTGGGCCTTGGCTACCCTTTGGTACCAATGTAACCGGTGTTGATGCTAATGGAACGTATCATCAGACCAATAGTAATTTTAGTAAATACTCCAAAACTTTTTATTGGAATGTAAGCGTTAACGACGGTACCGAAACAAATGATTCTGAGACATTTTGGTTTTCAACTGAAAGTTTGGTAACTTCAGTTGATTCAATCTCTCCATATATTGTAACAACTTCACCAAAAACTATCACTGCAACAGGGGACTCAGCCTTAGATAAAGTAACATTATACTATCGCTGGAGTGATGATAATCAAAGCTGGGATTCTTGGAATTTGTTAACCTATGATGGGTTTGAAGGGGCAGTATTCGACTGGGGCAATTACACTGATGGAGGTGATGATTGTCTAGAGTATACTGGTGGTACGTTTGCTCGCCAAGGGAGCAATGCTGTTGATATTCAAGACAATTCGGGAGATGCTTCATCGTTTTATTATACAAGTGGTATAGATGTTGATACATTAGGCTATAAATGCATAAAGGTTGATTTCTGGTTTTATTTTGTAGGTATGGAAACTGGTAAAGATTTTTTTGTAGAGTATTTTGATGGATCAACATGGCAGAATGTTGCAACTTATGTTTCCGGTAATGGTTATTCTAATGGCCAATTTTATCATGAAATTGTTTGGATCAATGAAACAACATACACATTTCCAACAAATATGCAGATTAAATTCAGAGCTGATGCCCTAAATAATGATGACGACGTATACATAGATGAGATATACGTTAATGCCACAACACAGTCAGCTGGAGGAAATGGTGTAAACTGGACTAAATGGAGTAATGTAAACAATCCTGATCAAGCATATCCATGGAGTTGGGCCTTTGACTTCCCAAACAGTACTGGCTACTACGAATTTTATAGTATCGGCAATAAATCTGGCTCGGCCAATGAAACAGCTCCAGCTAGCGCTGATGCAAGTTGTAGATTTAACAGAATACCAACAATTACCAATGAAGTTCCAGCAAACGAAAGTACAAATATTCAACTCATCCCACAACTGAATATAACCGTAAATGACGCTGATGCAGATTTAATGACAATCACGTGGTATAGTAACAGTAGCGGTCCATGGCTGGCCTTCGGAACAAATGTTTCAGTACCTACCGGTACTTACTATCAAAATAACAGTAACTTTAGTGTCCCTGGTAAGACATATTGGTGGAATGTTTCCGTTGACGATGGGGTGCATACCAACGAAAGTGGAATATTCCACTTCACAACAAGTTTTCAACCTAGTTTGAACAATCCTGGGCCAAGTAACAATAGCATTGGTCAAAAGCCTATGCCAATTTGTAATGTTACAGTCTCAGATCAAGATGGTGGAACTGTTACTGTTCGTATCTATGAGAACAGTTCTAATGGTTGGGTGTTGCAGCAGACGAATAATAGTGTTGATGTTACGACTCCTGCAAACGTTGTATGGGATAACTATAGCAATGCTTCACAAGATTTTACAACCTATTGGTGGAAGGTTAACGTAAGTGATGGAAAAGGAAACTCTATTGAAGAGATATATAATTTTAGAACCGCTAATACATCTATAGATATCACTCCGGCTAATTGGGATCAAGGGTTATTGGCTATGGGAAGTACTAATGAGACCACAGGCTTTTATTTCAACCTAACAAATGAGGGAGATGCTGCTTTGAATATACAAATAAACGCAAGTAATGCCACAAATGCGACAACTGGAGCGGTATGGCGGCTTAATGCAACTCCAGATTTTGATAACTTCACCTTACAATACAATTTAAGTGGCAGTGGCACTTGGACTACTATTAACCTAACTTATGATACATTTGTAAATAATCTTGGTGTAGGTTCCTGGCAGACTTTTGATTTAAAACTGCTTATGGCTCCTACCTCAACCTATGGTCATCCACTTACTGTAACTGTTACTTTCAGATCTGTAGCATCATAAAATTAGATTTTTATCACGAGACACTAATCATTTTCTGATTTTTGTTAGATAATACTCTAAGGGTTTTTATAACAATGATGAAGGTAATTAAAATTTGAATGGAAATGCATATTAATTCTTGAACCGGATCTAGCCATTTGGGTCTATCTTTAAAGGATCCTGGATAAGCTTCTTTTAT
>JASFPN010000069.1:0-3880 GCA_050115965.1 Candidatus Bathyarchaeota archaeon | reverse complement strand
CTTGACTTGAAAGAAACATATGAAATACCTTTGTTGACACTTGTCCGTTCCGACGGATCAACCCTGTACCCAACACGAGACATTGCTTATACTTTGTGGAAGTTTAAGAAAGCTGAACGTGTGATCAACGTTGTTGGAATTGATCAAAAGTTGCCTCAACTACAATTGAAGATTGCTCTGTATGCTCTTGGTTATAGTAGCTACGCTGATAAGCTAACTCACTTTGCATACAATTTGGTAAGTCTTCCCGGTTACAAGATGTCTAGCAGAAGAGGTCGTTACATAACGCTTGACGAAGCCCTTAATGAAGCTGTTGAAAGAGCTTACGAAGAAGTATCAAAGAGGTCACCTCAACTACCGGAGGATGATAAAAGACGTATTGCGGATTTTGTTGGATTAGGCGCAGTACGATACGCGCTTGTAGAGGTTGATCCCGCCAAACCTGTATTGTTCACGTGGGATAGAGTTCTGAATTTTGAGACTAACAGTGCACCATACATCCAATACTCCCACGCTAGAGCTTGCAGTATTCTGAGAAAAGCTGAAAGAACGCCTGAAAAACCATCATACGAACTTTTAACAGAAGAGTTGGAACAAGAAATAATCATGATTCTATCAAGCTTCCCAGACAACTTTATAGAAGCTGCAGAACTAATGAAACCCAACTTGATCGCTGACTTTGCAAATGCCTTAGCAGACAAATTCAACACGTTCTACAACGCTCTTCCCGTCATAAAAGCCGGTTCACAAGGGCTCAGCGATGCGCGGTTAACCCTAGTAGAAGCTGTGAAGATCACGTTACGAAATGCTCTTGAACTAATTGGTATATTAGCACCTGAACGCATGTGAAACCTGATATCCCTTGTTTCATACAACAAGCATATTCTTTTACGCTCAAGGATGGCTCGAAAACTTATTTCCAATCATTATTACTTCTTCATAACTCTTTTCTGTATTTTAAAACCGTTCATAATCCTAAGATGATGAATATGTCGAACTTTCTACGGAAACCTAACTATGCACAGGCTTCAGTGATCGCATTACTAAGCTTATTGATTGTTACATTTTCCTCCATAACTTTTGTCAGGGCCAACCCATTAACAGTCAACATCAATCCAACCAGCGGATCATATGGCACTTCAGTACATGTCTATGGAAATGACAGTACTCCAGACGGAGAAGTCAGAGTTTACTTCGCCAATTTCCTTCTAGGATTCTTTTCAGCTACAACAACTGCCAACTCAACAGGAGAATACTCAACGAACATTTCAGTTCCAGCTTTTCCCGCAGGCTTCTACTCCATACTAGTACACGACATATCCACTGGTGACATTACCTCACTTCCTTTTACAATCATACCCAAGATCGTACTATCCACCAATGAAGGATCATGCTCCGATGAAGTAGCGGTACAAGGATATGGCTTCATGGCTGTTAATCCAGTAACTCTGGAGATGAATGGGATTGACGTAACTCCATGGTTACCGCCACAAACAGATGATTTTGGATCCTTCGAATCCACATTTCGAATACCCAGACTGCCAAATGGCACATACAATCTGAATGCAAGTGATGGTATACGCTTCAGCCTAGCACCTGTAACTGTACTTGCTAAAATAACTGTAACCCCCACAAGCGGCGGTGAAGGAGTGACTGTCTTCGTAAACGGAACAGGATTCACACCTGCATCTTATGTGTCGATACAGTTCGATCACCTCAACGTTACCATGTATCGATCGTTACCAATAGGATTTGACGGCTCATTTATGCAACTGTTCTTTGTACCTGATGTGCCGAATGGCGAGTATTCCGTAACCGCAATGGATGCCTCTGGAAATTCAGCTCAGGCTAAATTTCTGGTTCCATCTCCAATTCTAACATTGGAGCCAGATACAACCTTTGGATCAACAATAATCACTGCAAAAGGTTTTGGTTTCCCCCCATACCAACCAGTGCTTCTCTATCTGGAAGGCAACATGGTATTGGACTTGCTGGATTTAATGGTGGGAAGTCAAGCATTGTACGCTAATGAGGATGGAACGTATGAATACACGTTCACCACTCCAGTCACAAAACCAGGGGTTTATCAAGTTACGGCTTACAGTTCTGCTGGTTTCGGATTCACGAAAGACAAGGTTTTGGCTTCAGCTTCCCTTACGATAACTGATGCAGCCATATTACACGAAATAAAGGATAAGATTGCGACAATAATAATTCCTGACTTGGGAATAATAAAGGAGAACCTGTCATCTATCGATGCTCATCTCATTAAACTTGAAGGAGACACAGCAATCATCAACTCAACTCTCGGGGTGCTTCATGCAAACATAGATGATATTATAATGAACGTTACAAAGCTCAACGAAGAACTGGTCACAATTCAAACAACTTTGGGAATTATTGAAGGAAAGATTGATTCAGTAGATGGAAAAACTGTAACAATAGAAACGGACATGGGCACAATCATGACCGACATTTCAAATATAAAGGAAAGCCAAGCGACTTTGCCTATTCCGTTATACATAGGCCTAATTTCCGCGTTAACAGCAGCAATTGGAACAATATACTTGGCCATAATCCATGTAAGAGCCATGCGGAAGACCAGTCAGGGTTAATCATCAAAACCTTTTTCTAACATTTTTCCTTTTTTAATCCATCCAATCCCGTAAATCACGTTGCCTTCTCCAAGAATAGAATTTTCTCAGTCTTTCAATCGCTGTATGAACACGCTTTCGAGAAAAATCCCGTTCTTCGCAAAGAAATCTATATGTCTCATCCTCTTGCAGTTCACCATAGCAAATTTTATAGTTTTTCTCCACCTCTGGCTCCAAAAACATCCTTCGAATACTTTGGGCATCACAATTCAGTTCAGTAATTATGTTTTCCGGCAGATCTTCCAGTCTACCATGTTCTCTTAAAAGCTTTAATGCTGTCTTTGGCCCAACTCCCTTAACTCCACGATTGAAGTCTGTTCCAACAAGTATTGCCAAATCAACAAGTTGCCTTCGGGTCATATCATGTTTTTCAAGAAGCTCTCGTAACACAATGAGTTCTGGTTTGAGCGGTCTGAAGCGTCCTTTACTTGGCAAATATTTTTTTCCAGTAAGAGTCAAAAAACGAACAAGTCTAGGGGCTCCAAATAAGAGTGTGTCATAATCTTTGCTACTGGCAGCCCACACCTCCTCTCTGGAGGCTAGGTAGGCAGCTTGCGCCTCACCTTCACTTGGAGCCTGTAAAAAAGGCACTCCTAAAAGCTTTAACAGACGTTTTGCATCAGCGATCATAGATCTAGTAAGTCTGCTAGTAACAATAGCCTTAGAGAAGGCTTTTTGATAATCACCCACCTTTACCGCCTCTTTCCACTCTTTGAATGCCTTCTCCTTCACTTCGTGTCTTCTTTTCAACTCCGCCTTCTTTAACGTAGGTGGGGTTCCATCAAAAACGAAGATCAGCTGCATCTTGTATTCAGCCATTAGGTGTGTTGTTCGGTAGATCAAGCCTGAGAGATGAGAAGTCACGTTTCCTTGGGAATCAACAAGAGGCTTGCCATCACGCATTCTAATCAAAGCCAAGAATTGATAGAGATAGTTGTTAGCATCTACAGCGAAACTTTTTCCTTTCAACTCTTCCAAGCTGAGAATGTGCTTGGCGATTATTGGTGTAAGGTTTACTCCCATCTCTATCCATAGAATGGTACTATGCTAATGAATTTCAGCCTTTCTAGGCAGTCAAACAAGCATTCTCAGTATAGGCTAATCAATACACGTGCGCTAATCTAAAAGCTGGAACGGAGGTTTCGCAATGTGCGTTAGAAAGTAGAGATTTATCGGATAGTGTCTTGTTTTAATTGTGTGATCTTAGGTGGATAAGGAGCAATCTC
>JASFPN010000068.1:0-4147 GCA_050115965.1 Candidatus Bathyarchaeota archaeon | reverse complement strand
GTTTGCGGACAGCTTATTCCTTCTTCTATGGCTGTAAGTGTGTTTGCAGTGGCTAAACCAAAATCATTGTGGCATCTTACGGATAGATCAACATTTTTCTTGGTTGACTCGGAAAGACCACTTCTCACACGAGTCATGAGGTAACGCATTGATAACGGTCTTAAGAAACCGACAGTGTCAGCAACTACCAAGCGATCTGCTCCCGCTTGAAGAGCTGCCTTAAATATCTGTAAAATTTCTTCAATTGGAGTTCTGGAAGCGTCTTCCAACACGAAATTCACATTTAGATCATGTTCCTTGGCGTATTCTATGGAATCAACTGTTTTCTCCAGAATCTTCTCTTTGGTCGTTTTTATCATAAACTGTAGGTTCAACTCGTTGAATGACGTGTAGATAGAAATCTCTTGTATACCGCCTCCCAGACAAGCATCTACATCAACTTTCTCAATGCGAGATGAAGCAGCTAGTCTTGCTTGCTCGAAACCCTCATTTGAGATCCTTCGGACAGTCCTCTCTTCGTCCTCAGAAATCCCAGGAAAACCAACATTAATTACGGCCACTCCAATGTCATCCAACATTTTAGCGAGTTTTACTTTTTCAACGTAGGTGAGGAAAACCCTAGGGACCTGTTCGCCCTCATTTAAGGTTTCATCCCAAAAGAAGATCTTATCTGGAAGACTACGGGGAAGATTCTTTCTTGAACGATTGTAATTGTGAATAAGGTTCTTTATCTCAAGTTTTCTGAAAATTGTCTTTCTCATCTTTTTACGTTCCTGCAAGCCACAGCTAGCAACAATGTTATCTTGTATTAGATAATATAAAAATTGACATATTAGCACCCATGCTAGGAGAACAGAATTTGATAAAGCCCCTGTTAGGGATGATACGTTTGATTGGCTTATCGCTTAATCTTTTGTGAGGCTCTCCTTCTTCTCTTTGAGAATTGCTTTTAATAGATTTTCGAAGAGTTCCATGTTTGTAACATTGACTAATGGAATTTGCAGGGTTTTATCGACTTCAAATATTTTCTGATATTTTGGAAGTTTTGCGTAGCATACATGACTTATGGGAAATTCCATGTTCTTAATTTCATGTTCCACCGATTTGTCGCATACCTCCAAGCAAAGCATGTAGCCATTTGTCCAGTATAGTCTGTTCATTCCATAGGTGGCAGCGCACCATGCCATGTCTTCAACGGAGCGTTTATCCAGCCCTAGTACTTTGATTTTTCTTGTAGGTGTTATTTCAACTTTCAATTTTTATTCCTCGAAGGGGTTTGTCAATATTTCTCGGGCTTTCTGTGTTATCTTGGGACCAAGTCCATGGACGGTTCGTGGCCATTTATCTGCGTTTATGAGAGCTTTTAGGGGTGTTTCATGTGATTTTAATATTGCTGTTGCCTTTTCTCTCCCAATGTTTGGTAGACTGGCGAGTAAGAATATTTGGGCTTCTGGAATAGTTCTATAATTTTTTATTGGATGGACTGCGGGAGATCTTTTTTTAACAATCTGTTCTTGGCGTGCAGCCACGTGTAGGAAATTGATTGATTCTTTGGAGGAGACTGTGTTAATCATTGGGATTCCGTTTTTGGCCAGCTGGAATAGAGTTCCCCAAATGGCTGCTGGTTTTATCTTGCTGAATTCGTAGATTGTGGGCAGTTTGCCTTCAAGAAGCATTATTGTCTTTGGGTATCCTTCTCTTAGTTCATATAATTGTTGGAATAGGTTGCGGTGTGTCAGGGTTTGTACGAAGTCTTGAACTGTTTTTCTCTCAATTGCACAAGCGTCAGATAGGACATAATCTCCTTTATCTAACACTTCGATTTGTATGTTTACACCTAATTTTTGAAGGCCTTTTACGATTTTAGAAGCGGTATGTGCTTCCCGACTATCAACGATGATTGTGGTTTCATGCTTGGTGTTATCACGTTTGTTGTTATTTGGCATTATTTTTGTTTGATGCATTAGCTACTGCTCCAATTGTTGGTCTGAGCGCTGGACGTATGGGTTCTAGCTGATTGATAATTAGCTATGTTTTAATTAAAATGGGTTTGGAAGATGTATAGCTTGGTCATAAAGGTGAAAGTTACTTCAGTCCTTTCTCTGTTATCTCCTTTACAACTCCAGCAGCAACGGTTGTGCCCATGTCCCTGATCGCAAATCTGCCAAGGGCTGGATAGTCTGTGTATGTTTCAACAGCTATCGGTTGTAAAGGTTCAACCTTTACCATGGCTGCATCTCCAGTCTTTAGGAAGGATGGGTTTTCTTCTACAACTGTTCCTGATCGTGGGTCGATCTTCTTCAGTAACTGTGAGAATCTGCAGGCTACTTGTCCTGTGTGGTAGTGGAAAACAGGTGTGTATCCTGCTGCTATTGCTGTGGGGTGGTAAATAACTATTATCTGGGCGATGAATTCTCTGGCGACTGTTGGTGGATTGGAAACGTGTCCACATACATCTCCTCGGTGTATGTCTGTCTTGGCAAGGCCTCTTATGTTGAATCCTATGTTGTCGCCTGGTTCAGCCTTGGGTATCACTGAGTGATGCATCTCTAAGGATTTCACTTCTGCTTTTTTATCGGATGGCATGAATATAACTTCGTCCCCTGCTTTGATTATTCCTGTCTCTACTCTTCCTACAGGGACTGTGCCTACTCCGGTGATGCTGTAGACGTCTTGGATTGGAATACGTAAGGGTTTATCAAGGAATTTAGAAGGAAGCGTAAACTTGTCTAGTGCTTCGATGATTGGGGGGCCTTTGTACCATTCCATTTTATCGCTCTTTTTGACTAGATTGTCTCCTGTCCAGCCTGAAGTAGGTACAAAATGTATTTTTTCTGATTTGTATCCTACTGTGTTCAACATTCTTCCTACTTCATTCTTGATCTCCGTGTATCTTTCTTCGCCCCAGTTAACTGACGCATCATCCATCTTGTTGATTGCTACTACAAGTTGATTTACGCCTAGTGTGAAGGCTAAGAAAGCGTGTTCTCTGGTCTGACCTCCAGCTCCTATACCTGCCTCAAACTCCCCTCTCTTGGCTGAGACGAACAGTATTGCTCCATCAGCCTGGCTTGCTCCTGTAATCATGTTCTTGACGAAGTCTCTGTGTCCAGGGGCATCTATTATTGTGAAATAATATTTTCCTGTTTCAAACTTTAGAAATCGAAGGTCAATTGTAAGGCCTCTCTCTCGTTCTTCTTTAAGATTATCAAGAACCCATGCAAACTTGAAGGTTTCTTTTCCAAGTTTTTCTGCTTCTTGTTCAAATGCCTTGATCGTTCTATCATCAATGGCTCCTGCTAAGTAGAGCATGTGACCTGTTGTTGTTGATTTCCCATGGTCTACATGCCCCATTATGACCAGGTTCAGATGCGGTTTTTCAGATTTACTCATACTTTATCCTCCACACCTATTCTAGATTACCTTATCTCATGAATCGTTTACACAACTGTTCATTCCATTATTAAAGGTTTATGATAAGCCAGAAAACATAAACTTCCGCTTTGGCTGGAAAGAAATATTAGACAAGTTTAGATCTATTGCCTTTGGAAAAGTGTACTAAATGCCTGCAAACCTGCCTGCTGAAGCTAAGCACAAGTGGGCGGAAGTTGCTGCGGAAAGAAACCCTAATAGAAAGCTGCTACTTCTTGAGGAATTCTTGAGCCTTGTTCCCAAACATAAGGGTACTGAAAATCTCCGTGCTCAGACCAAGAAGAAGATGGCTAACCTAAGACGTGAGATTGAGAGTAAAAAGAAAAAACGTGCAGGAAAGGGCGAATCACGATTCTTCATTGAGAAGGAAGGCGCTGCTCAGATAGTAGTCATCAGCATGACGAATGCGGGTAGAAGCAGCTTAATAACAGCAACTACAAATGCGAACGTTTTGGTTTCATCTGCTCCTTACACTACGAGAGATCCAGTTCCTGGCATGTTAACTTATGAGGACATCCAATTTCAGATGATAGAGGCTCCTGCGTTAATGGAAGGTTCTGCGCAGGGTAGAGCTTGGGGTCTGCGGACACTTGCTCTAGCTAGAAATGCTGATGGCTTGATCCTGATGGTTGATCTATCGGGTGATCCTGTAGCTCAGCTTGATCTGGTTCTAGGTGAAATGATGGAAGCCAGAATATTTACCAAGGAACCAAAA
>JASFPN010000067.1:0-4166 GCA_050115965.1 Candidatus Bathyarchaeota archaeon | reverse complement strand
AAATCGTAATGAGATAACTCGTCAATTATCTTCTCATTCAAGAAGCCTCGGAGATAGTTGTTGACATCTTCTGTGGTGAAGGCTTGTTGACCACCCACAACTTCGTTTACGAAGAGCTGCGCTTCTTCAAGTTTAAACCAGAAGGAGCCATGTACTTGTAAAGGTGCAAGCTCCGTTGTTTGAGCTTTGGTGCCGTATTTCCCAGCGAAGACCCTTGTAGAAATGAAAATCACGGTTGCTTTGAAGGGTGACTCTCCAAATCCAGTGATTGTTGATAACACCCTAGTGAGTAGGGGTACATTAAGTGTTGTCAGTGTGTGTCTTCCCGCAGAAAAAACGTCGTAGGCTTTCCCGTCTCTAAAGAAAACAGCCACTTCGTATTCATGAACTACTAGTTGGGATCCCCACGTTATCTCTGCGTTAGGATGTCGCCACAGAATCTCTTGTGGCGCCGGATTCTTCCATTCTATGACTTGTGGCATGTTAACTTACTCCCAGTATTACTTCGCTTCTCTTATCAAAAGTCTTTTCGAGTTCTTCTAACTTCTTAACCAGCTGCTCTATGCGTAGTTTAACGTCTTTGGACTCTTTCAAATCAGTATCTTGGAAGTAAGCAGCAGCATCAACCACTCCGTTCACACCATCGATCAACGTATTATCAAAACTGATCATTTCGTCAAGATTTGTTTCTTTTACCTTAATAACATCGAAAAAACCAGAGTATCCATAGGACGCGTGTTCAATCCTTGACTCTAATCGGTCAAGTTTTGCTACGAGTCGATCCATGTTTTTCAACTCATCAAACCATCGACGATCAGACAACCTTTGAGAGACCGTTTTGAGACTGTCTCTTGCCTGCGACAATCTTCCATGCAGATGTTTTCTAATGAGTTTATCAGATTCTCTCCGTAGCTCTTTCTCCTTGTAGCCTCCAAACCCTGGGATTACTGCAAGGATTCTCTCGGATAAGCGCATCTGCTCTTTTGCTTTCCCGTAAAAATCTTTCTTTTCACCCAAAAATCTTCACTTCTTCGACTTTTCGAGTTATAATTCCACATATGCTGCATTTAAGGCTTCGTTCCCCCAAACAGAGGGGGCAATTCTCCCCGAGAATTTACGCAAAATTCAGTTTCTGCCTATTTACAGCGTGTAGAGATTTTGTATGCACAAAGAGTTTATATTAAAAGGGATAATTTACAGCAGAGGCCTTGAGGATGCGTAGGTCAAAACTAGAAATGTACATAAATATTCTGCAAGTTTTAGCTCGTCGTGGACCATTAAAGCTAACCCATATCATGTACAAAGCCAACATAAACTGTAGTGTTTTGAAAGAGTATTTGGAATCCCTTATCACAAATGATCTAGTGGAAGAGAGACCTGTAGGTAAAAGTAGAATCGTCTATGCTATTACGCAGAAAGGAAGAACAGTGATAAACCATTTCAGGGAACTGGAACAAAAACTTGCTATTCCAGAAAAAACTAGGAATAGACCGCCAATACTCTACTAGCTTTTTTTAATTTCTGTCTTCGCGTTTGTTAGCTGAACAGTCCGAAGTCTGTTGGGGGAATATCACCTTTTATTACGGTTCCTGAGGAGCCATCAACGAACAAATTGTAGAGTTTACTTTTATACTCGTATTTTATGAACCAGATTGGACAGTGAATGTACACTGTTTGATCGATTTCTGAATCATTTTTTATTGTTATGATTCGGTCAACATCTTCCTGAACCAGAAATTGGTGATGGGCTTCAACTTCTTGTTTTGCAATATCTATGGCATCTTGTTTATCGATCTCGCTGTTCAAAAGTTTTGCAAAAGCCTCGATCCTACGGAAGTCATATGGAATTTTGCCTTTAAGAGGTACGTCATACTCTCTTGTTGGGAATTCCGACGCTCTCCGCGCAACTACTAGCCAATCATATTTTTTTTTGATGCTTCCCTTCTTTACGATAGCGGGAGTTATTCGTTCAAACAAACCTTCATAAATGCTCTCTAGTTCCATGGAAACAACCCAGAAAGGAAGATAGATCAAAACCTTCTCTACAATCTTCGACTTTGCCAGATCGCTTGGTTTCAGGAAGCCTGAACGCATCCAGTTTCTGATAGGAGCTTCGATTTCTTCTGGGCTATAGTTGTTCGGTAACATTGAATGGGCAAACGTGAAATCTTTGCCAGTCTTCACAACAACTGTGTATCCGCAATATTTGCATGTGGCCAATATTTCGCCTGGTTCAAAGGGTATGGGTGCTCCACAATGAGAGCAATTGATCTCTTGAACAATTGACATTTAATTTGCAGCTTCTACTTTTCTCTGTTAATAATCTCTTTGGCAACTATGACACCTGAAGCTGATGCTTGTGTCAGGCCCCTAGTTACGCCTGCTCCATCACCGATGGTAAAGAGGTTGTGAATCTTTGTCTCTAGGTTTTCACTCAGTTTCAGGCGTGATGAATAAAACTTTACTTCGATTCCATACAAAAGCGTGTCTCTTGAGTTAATTCCAGGAGAGATCTTGTCAAGAGCCTCCAGTATCTCCCTGATGTCAGCAAGATAGCGATATGGGAGAACGAAGCTCAAGTCGCCTGGAGTCGCGTTTTTCAACGTGGGAGTAACTATGCTTCTTTCGATCCTTTCAGTGGTGGATCGTTTCCCAGCCTGTAGATCACCCAGTCTTTGAATTATTACTCCTCCACTCAGGATGTTTGAGAGTCGAGCCAAGTATTTCCCATAGGCTATGGGTTCTTTGAATGGGGCTGTGAAGGATGTTCTAACTAATATTGCAAAATTTGTGTTCTTTGTTTTGCGCTCAGCGTAGCTTTGACCGTTTACTGTGAGAACACCATCATATGATTCTGTTATCACTTCTCCATATGGTGCAACACAGAAGGTACGTACTTGATCATCGAAAAATTTTGAATAGTAAATGAATTTGGGTTCATAGAGCACCTTTGTTAAGTCTTCCATCACTGATGCTAAGACTTCAACCCTAATTCCTACATCAACAGGGTTGCTGAGAGTCTCTAAGCCTAATGTTTGAGCCTCTGTTTGAAGCCATTCAGCTCCGGATCTACCTGGTGCAACTACAACATGTTTTCCGAAGAACTGTTCTCCATCAACCGTCTCAACCCCTTTGGCAACTCTGTTCTCCACCAGAAGACTTTTAATGTCCTTTCGTAGTTCAACATGTACTCGGCTGTTCAGTTCTCGACGCATTTTTCGGAGTGTCTCTGCACATCTCTCAGTTCCCATGTGGCGAATTCTTTGTTGAACAAGCTTTAAACCAGCTAAAGAAGACCTTCGTTCGATCTCTTCCACTTTCTCAATATCTTCTCCATAAACATGCTTTGTTGCACCAAACCTCAAGTATATACTGTCTACATAATTTATCAGTCTCTCAAGCTTCTCAGTGGAGATGTATTGGGGTAACCAGCCACCTATTTCGGTAGATAGTGTCAGTTTTCCATCGCTGAAAGCTCCTGATCCGCCCCATCCCGATAAAAGCATGCAAGGATCACAGTTAAGACACTCAAACCCACGACTTGCGGGACATCTCCTCTTGTCTATATCAGGTCCCTTATCAATCATTAAAATGCTGAGATCAGTCTTCTCCGCCAATTCGAGAGCAGAGAAAATTCCTGCAGGGCCAGCGCCTACAATTATCACGTCATATTTCAAACAGTTTGTCTCCTGAAACCCAGAACTAGATGCAGAGACTAGCATATATCTTTAGCGAGTACTATTTCTCCGGGTCACAGGGTATAAGGCAGAGGAATTTAACATTCTTTTCACTTTCATTTTTGAATTGATGGTTCTCGTTTTGCGGAACAAAGATTACGTCACCTGATTTGAATGACTTTTCATTTTTGTCTTCCAAAATAACTCCTTCGCCTTCCAAGATGAAGACCTCGTGTTCCCATGAATGTTTGTGAAAGGGGGTATGTCCACCGGGTCCAATCTCAATCAGCCTCATTGCAAAGTTCTTTGCGCCAATCTCCTTTGTGATTAGCCACCTAATACTTACTTTGGAAGCTTCGCCTTCAACCTCATCAGCCTTCACATCTTCGTAATGAAAAAGCTTCATGTAATCACCTTAAACTCAACTGGTGATTTGCGTTTAATAAGCTTACCAAGAAAGTATGGGAATAATTAGGGAGGAAAATTGTG
>JASFPN010000066.1:0-4275 GCA_050115965.1 Candidatus Bathyarchaeota archaeon | reverse complement strand
AATGCAGAATACTGTTTTCGATTCAGATGTTGCAGCTGTTATTAGCTTTCTTATTTATTGGTTTATTTACAATCATGCACGTAACATGCGTATCTGAAGTAAATAACAAAGTACACAACCTCAACACACACTTTAATTATAGTACGATTCAAGAGGCAATAAATGCTGATGAAACACTAGACGGTCATAAGATCTATGTTGAGAACGGTATATATCACGAAAATGTTGTGATCAATAAGAGAATCTTTCTTGTTGGAGAGAACAAAAGCGAAACTATAGTAGATGCAAATGGTGGGATAGTGCTTTTCTTACAATCAAACAACAGTAAGATAACTGGCTTCACGATTCAAAACGGTCATTACGGTGTATTAATGTCTCCTTGGACATATGGGCACGAAGTATGTGGAAACATTATAACAAACAATGAATATGGAATCTCGGGGCATTATGATGTAGAAAGAGTGAGTATTTGCAATAACATAATCAGCTCCAACAACATCACAGGTATTTACATGCTCTTCTCCAATAGTAAAATCGTGGGAAACATGATCTCAAACAATGGGAAAGGCGAGTTTCAACCGTATAGTTCTGGAATACAGATATCCGCAGGAATAAATGCTCATTACGTGTATTGTATTAACAACACCATCATTAAAAACAACATAATGAATCATCGAGTAGGGATCTGGTCAGTTAAGTACTCTGAAGATCTGATCTTTTTATACAACAACTTCAGAAACAACACAAAACAGATATCAGCATCACCAATTGCCTGGAACAACACTGTCATGGAGAATTATTGGGATAATTATGTTGGAATTGACACAGATCAAGACGGAATAGGTGAAGCACCGTATAACATTGATGATGTTATTATAGACACTCGTCCTCTCATGGGAATCTTTCACAGTTTTAACACTTCCTTAGGATTGCATATTGACCTAATCTCAAATTCTACAGTTGAAATCTTCAAGTACAATGAATCCGATAAAACAATCACCATGCACATTTTCAATGTAGACTCGCTGCAAACTAGCTTTTTCTGTAGAATTGCAATACCTCACGACATAATATCTCCCCCGTTTACAGTTCTAATTAACGATAATCAAATTTCGTTTACAACAATTAATGAAAATGAAACCTTAAGCACAATTTATTTCTCTTCTAAGCAATCTTCATCAAAAATTTTAATTGTCCCTGAACTCTCATCCATCACTTTTCTATTGCTGTCAGCATTATCATTGCTAACTGTGAAAAAAATTTTCCTTCGAGATGAACAGGACACACTTTAGGGTTAACTAATCATTTTGGTATTTTTCTAGGAATTCATGTGTTTTTCTTAAAACATTCTTTGCGGTGTTAAAGGTCAATCTCTGCATAGCTTTATTGTACTCTAACCACTCGTAACCAACATGTTCGTATGATATCTTGACATTATCTTCGTTAGTCTGAATAAGGTAAAATATGACTTCCTTGTAAACCGTTTTCCCTTTTCTTCTGTAAAAATAGCTGATCTTTTCCCTAAAATCTCCAATAAAACGGGATTTAGTGATGCCTGTCTCTTCTCTAAGCTCCCTCACAACTGTGTCTTTTTCATTCTCACCGATTTCCACATTACCCTTAACAAAGTCCCAGTGACCTGCTTCATAATGTAAAAGAAGATATTCTGGCTGTTTGTTCTTTCTAAATACAACAGCACCACAAGATTTCTCACGAACCATGATGATCCTCAACCATTATCTAATTCGTTCACTTAAAGTTTCTCCAGTTCCTATCCACAGTTCTAACTTCTACTATTTTATGTGAATCCGCGGATAAAATGAAAGCTTTAATTACGATATACTAAAGACCAATAGGCGTGCGCTGACATTCACATGAATAGAAGTGGTAGACGTGGCTAAACTATCCTTTTGGATAATACTATTATTTCTCATTTTTTCCTAGTTCCAATTAAGGTGAATGGAACTAAGGATAACCATATGATCAATGCTGTTTCCGGTTCTACTCCACAGATTGACGGGTTTCTCACTGATGGAGAATGGAGTGATGCCACTTCAGTTTCATTCAATGACACTAAAGTATATGTTAAGCAAGACGGTGTGAACTTCTACGTAGGATTTAATGTTTCTGATGCTCTAATACATGAAGACGACTTCATTGCTCTATATCTTGACGTTATACACGATGAAAGTAAAACATTGCAGCCAGACGATTTAACAATGGGCATCTATAGAAACCGAACATTATTTGAAAGAGAAGTAATTAGTGGATCTTGGATACCTTCCGCCATATCGAGTTGGACTGCTAGCTCCCAACTGGACCTTATCCGATGGCAAGCTGAATTCAACATTACTTACTCGAAGATTGATGTAACTGCAGGTGTGAATAAAACCATTGGAGTAATCTTCCTTAACACTAAGCGCGTGGGCGCTCAACCGCATCTATTTACTTGGCCACATGGACAGATAGACGACTTAGACGCCAACCCTTCTCTATGGGGGGATATAACATCTACAGGATATAACTGGGTTCCAGAATTTTCGCCGATATTCTCTCTACTATTAATAATTCTAGGAACAGAATTGATATTATTACTCTACAAGAAGCGCTTTTAATCATCACCCAAATAGGAACATGTTTCACCGCTTAACGATATGCAGGCTTGACTTCCTTTCCATTTCCTTCTCCTGTAAATGTCTCTGTTTCCTAAAATATCTAGCAGCAAAATAACCAAGAACTATCAAAATGCTTGCTATCAGAAACACTTCAAATGTCCTAGAGTTTATGATTCCATGCACATAAACGGTGCTACCGATTGGTATCAACGTCCAAGCAATGGTTTCCAAAATCTTCAATTGTAACACTTTACCTCTCATTTTCATTTCAGGAGCTGTGAGAGTGAACCCTTTCTCCATCTCCCTCATCATTCTTATCCAAAAATAGATAAACGATAGGATTAACCCTGAAACGACCAACCACCACCAAATTGGTGGTATAGGTAGTTCCCCGATTGACAATTCAAATCCTCCTTAGACACTACATTAATTTTCTAAATAACTTTGTAAGTGTCAGGTACGCTATTAGTTTTTAGCCATTTCGCCAACCCAAATTTAATTATGCAAATTACCCTAAAGTTTCCGCAGTTATGAAGGCAACTATTGAATAAAAAAATCTTATTATAACGCACCACCATTTGTCTGCAAGGATGAGAGAATAAACATGACTTGGCTAAATCTAGGCGAGATCTTAGCGGTTCATGCAAAGAACCATGCTGAAAAAATGGCGGTTCAAGACTGGCAAGGAAATAGAAGAACCTACACTGAACTTGAATCAAGAACAAACAAGCTTGCAATGAGTCTGTTGAATATGGGCTTAGGCAAAGGCGACAGAGTTGCTGTCATGCTTTACAACTGTGTGGAGTATGTAGAGTTTTGTTGTGCTTGTGCAAAGGTTGGCTTGGTTGTTGTTACAATCAGCTGGCGTTTCATCGGTGAAGAGGTTCAATTTGTAGTAAATAACTCAGATGCCAAAGCGATCTTGCTGGATGAGGAATTTATTGATTGCGTAGAATCAATTCGACAGAACCTTAGAGGTATTGGTAATAATCATTTTATAATAGTTGGTCAAAGCACTCCAAAAGGCTACATTAACTATGAAAAACTTATTAATGAATCTCCCATAAACCAACCAACTCCAAAGGTTTATGGTAAAGACCCATGGTTCCAAATATACACCTCAGGCACCACAGGCAAACCAAAAGGCGTTGTACGATCTCACGAATCATACATATCCTTTTTCTTAATCAATGCAGTTGAATTTGGATTTTCTCACCATGATAAGGGGATGATAGTCATGCCCTTATATCATGTGAACTCAACCTTCTATGGGTTACTATTCTTGTACGTCGGAGCATCATTATATGTTGGTCCAGACAAAGGATTTGATCCTGTTGAACTCCTCCATGTAATAAGTCAGGAGAAAGTGACATTCACTTCGCTTATACCCACCCATTATCATTTAATACTAAACATTCCTGAAGATGTAAGAGGCAAATTTGACCTAAGCCCCATGCGAAGCTTCCTCTGTTCTTCAGCGCCTGTACGGAACAAAATAAAGAAGGGGGTTCTCAAGTGTTTTCCCAATGTCAAGCTTTATGAAGCGTACGGATCAACAGAGGCAGGATTAGTCACGATACTCCGACCAGAGGATCAACTGAGAAAACTAGGATCAATAGGCCGAGAATGCCTCGGAACTGACATCATCAAACTTCTCGAT
>JASFPN010000065.1:0-4353 GCA_050115965.1 Candidatus Bathyarchaeota archaeon | reverse complement strand
TGTTGTAGGAACAACTAAATTGAACTCGCTTAAGTACACCCCTGCAGCATCTCCAGTAAATATTCCTCCACTCAGTTTCTCGTGGTAACTTAGGTGATGGGATGCGTGTCCTAGAGTTTCCACAACCTCTAGTTTCACACCATCTCCAATGTTGAAAGACATGCCATCTTCGGCGGCAATGATCCTGTCTTCCGGAACCGGTTCAGGTTTTCCATATATTTGTGCTACCTCTCCAAGAGCTTCCTGGGCTTGGGCCCAAAGTTTTTCCGGATTTGCAGCATGTGGAGCTCCTCTATGATGGACAATCAGTTTAGCATTTGGCAAATATTTCAACAGTCTTCCACTAGCGCCACTATGATCAAGATGAATGTGAGTTGCTGCAACAAACAAGATCTCCTCTAGATTGACGCCTAGTTCATCAAGAGCCCGCTTAAGGTTTTGCACGCTGGCCATAGGACCAGCCTCAACAATGGCTACGTTCTTCCCTTTCAAAACATAGCTAGCTACAAACCCCTTAATCCCAGCAGGTTCAAGATCAATTTGATGTAGGTGTTCACTCACTTTTGTAATCAGCATATTACTCACGCATCATTTCAAGCGGAACTGCCTAATCTCTTTCGTTATGCTTAAGCATTTGCATAATTTTCAATCTTTTCGTGAACTCCGATTCACGAAGTAGTACTGCCTTTCCTCACAAGCTTTCTTCACCAATCTTATATGCTACTCATAACATTGGCATTAGGGTGGGAATTTGTCAAAGCCAATACTAAAAACCGCTCTCGAACTCGCTTTGAGAATGGAAGAAGAATCAATCAAAATATATGTTTCTGCTCAGGAGAAGGCTCTGAACCCTAGCTCTAAAGAGTTTCTCAAGGAACTTGTCAAGGAAGAAGAGGATCATAAGAATAAGATACAATCTGCATTAAAAGATCCTGAGAAACTTGATGATATTGGACTTCCTGTAAATAAGATTAAAGATCTAAGGATTGTGGACTATCTTGAAGACGTCACTCTCTCACCTGAAGCAGACTACCAACAGATTCTAATCTACGCAGGGCAGAGAGAGAAAAAAGCCCATGACCTGTATATCAGATTAGCCAAAGCTTTCAAGGGCAATCAGATAAGAAAGCTGTTCATAAGACTTGCTGAGGAGGAGTTGAAACATAAATACAGAATTGAAAGGGAATATGACGACATTATATTGAAGTACATGTAAAATAATGACCAAACGGTATGAAGGGCTGTCACCATAGCTTAGATGTCAAGAATATATTTTACTGTCACGTTCTTTGGTTGTTTAATTATCTCCATACGATGATATGTGATTGCTTTTACACCCACTTTTTGAACATGTTTTTTCGTGCTGAACTTCTCTCCCCAAATCTTTGCCTTAAGTTGAAATCCTTCTGGAGTCCTACTTATGTTTGAGACTTTGAATCTAGAATACAACATGGCATTGACGTCAAATTTGACCAGTAAGTCTTCAAGCCAACTGTAGAGAAGAGCAAATTCATCTTCTGCCTGAACCTCAACGTACTCCTCGATTTTTTCCTCGATCTTTGCCACCTCTGTCATAACTTCAAACATTGCGACTGCTGCGTTTTCAAAGGCTTGAGCTAGATCTTCTCCATAAGCGGCAACGTAGGCATCTGCTGTGTGTTCAAGGAAATCAAAAGCCTTTTTTTTATTCATATTGCCCCGCTCAGAGTGGCTAATCAGTGTTGAGCTTGAATATTCTGTGTTATAATAGGTTGTTTTGCTGTATTTGAATTGTGTTTGTGACTTGTTTGTCTAGAAGAATTCAGGGGCTTTTCGAATTGTGGCGATTGTCAGTTTTACCGATTCTTCAACATCTTTTAGACTTAGCATTGATGTAGGGCTGTGAATGTATCGTGTTGGTACTGAGATGGCTCCGCTTGGAACTCCTTCCTTAGTTAGGGATATTCGTGCTGCGTCTGTTGAGCCTGGTAGACCTGCCTCCAATTGATATGGGATCTTGTTTTCTTTCGCTGCATTTATCAGTAGACGTAGTACTCGTGGGTGAGTGATTAATCCTCTGTCTGCAACGCTGAGTGATGGGCCCTTTCTCATTTTTATTGGTGCTTCGACCTCCTTTACTCCTGGAACATCACCCGCTACTGTTACGTCGATTGCTAACCCGATGTCAGGGTATATCCCGAATGCTGCTGTTGTTGCTCCTCTTAGGCCGACTTCTTCTTGAACTGTTCCTACAGCATATATTGTGCATTCACTTTTCCTTAACTTCTTCATTGCTTCAACCATAACTGCACATCCTATGCGGTCGTCAAAGGCTTTACCGATCACAATGTCTTTTCCTATTTTGGCGAATTTTATGTCAAAAGCAACAGGGTCTCCAATTTTGACTCCCATTTTTTCGGTTTCTTTTCGGTCCTTTGCTCCAACGTCTATGAAAAGATTCTCGCTTGTGACTGGTTTCTTGATCTCTTCGTCTTTTTGGATGTGTGGAGGTTTTGAACCTATTATTCCGTGTAATGGACCCTTTTCTGTAAAGACCTTTACTTTCTGAGCCAGCAGTATGCGGTCATCAATTCCCCCAATCTTTGCAAATCTTAGGAAACCATCTTTCGAAATTGTTTTCACCAATAACCCAATTTCATCCATATGAGCAGCGAGCATTATTTTTGGAGCTTTTTTTCCTCCCTTTTTAATGCCTATCACGTTACCAAGTTTGTCTTCTTTAACCTCGTCCATATGTGGCTTTAGGAATTTTTTCATCAAAGTTCTTACTTCTTCTTCTCTGCCTGCTACACCACAAGCGTTCGAAAGCTTTTCCAATGTTTCTGTGATTGTCAAGTTATTTCACCTAAGGCGATTGTTAGAAGTTCTTATTTGCATGTGAATAATAAGTTTTGGCAAGTAATTGGACGAATACAGAGTTCGGTATTAAGGACTTAAGTGACCATAACAAAGGTTGAGGGTATTGGTTGATCAGCATTCGGACATGCAGTTACCTAAGTGATATTATGACGAAAAACTATGATCTCGTTGGTTATAGCTATGAATAGCTGGGAACGTGTTTTAAAAGCTGTAAACTTTGATGGGCCTGACAAGGTGCCGATATTTCACGCCTTTTTACCCGGAGCTTTTATGAGATATGGTGAGAGAATCAATGAAATCCTAACTCGATACCCTCAAGATTATGCTCCTGTGAACCAGTATGCAACTATGCTTGAAGATCCCATTTACCGAAAGGGCATAACTTTCAAAGATGAATGGGGGTGTGTTTGGAAAAATCCGTTAGGAGGAATTGCGGGTCAAGTAAAGGGGTTTCCACTTGAAAATTTGGATAACCTGAAGACTTATGTTTTCCCTGATCCCCTGGAGGAAAATAGGCCCTTCGGGAGCACAACCTTTGGTGAAACTGAAAATTATTTAAAGAGGGAAGGCCACGAAAAATTCGTTTCAGTGGATTATATTTGTTACTTCGAGCGTTTGAGGTGGCTAAGGGGCTTTGAGAATTTTCTGATGGATATTCTGAAGAACAGGAGAGAATTACCGATACTCATGGATGGGGTTCTCAACTACAATTTGAAACGCATAAAACGATGGGGAGAAACTGAAGTGGACGAAATCTTCTTTGGAGATGATTGGGGCACCCAGGAAGATTTAATGATCAATCCACAACTTTGGCGTAAGCTCTTCAAACCCCAGTATCGCAAGATGTTTGATGCAGTGCACAAAAGCGGTAAACTCGTTCATTTCCACAGCGATGGCTACATTATAGACATCATTCCAGACTTGATAGAGCTAGGGGTGGATATAATCAATGTTCAAATGCAGATAATGGGGATCAACACGCTTGCAGAAAGATTTGGTGGAAAAATCTGCTTCAGAAGCGATCTTGATCGTCAACAAATCATGCCTTTTGGCACTCCACGACAAGTGAAGAATCATGTTAAAACCATAATTAGGGTCTTTGCCAGTTTTGATGGGGGGTTAATAGGTTGTGGGGAGATAAGTCAAGCTGAGCCTTTTTTAAATGTTGTAGCCATGTTTGAAGCTTTCGAAAAATATGGTAAATATCCCCTTGGGAAAGGTTAGAACTGAAATTAACAAGGTCTTGTTCAACGAATTATCGGTAATATGTTAGGCTTCTATTGGTTCTAATAAGTTACTGGATAACTTGGTGACTGCACATTCATCTCCAAGCCACCACATGCATCTTTTCTCTTGGCAACCCATTGAGAACCCGTCTTTCATTATTAATGGACATCTTCGTCGATAGCGTTTGGCACGATCATAGTACAAATCAACAATTTTTTTAATTCTCTTTGGTGCATTCTTGTATGATCTTCCGTTTAGAAAATCGAG
>JASFPN010000064.1:0-4764 GCA_050115965.1 Candidatus Bathyarchaeota archaeon | reverse complement strand
ACTCCTTTTACAAGGCTTTGCAAACCCCAGAAGGTGAAGTATAGGTGGGCTTCCATATCTGTAGCGACAGCTGTTGATGCTAAAATGAAGGCACAATATAGTTTATCAATTGTGCCACCTTGGACAACTATGGCTAATCTTCTTCTTTTCTTTTCAACCATTAAAAATTTTACCTCCTTAGAGCTATCTTTGTTTGTTCTTTTTTGTTTTTTGTCTAGCGCTACATGTGAGTAATGTAAATTGGTTTATTCGCGTCTGCTTTATTGTCCTCTGACATGCACTCGCTTTGTTTTTCACTATTGGATTTTATTTTCTTTTTCATCTACAACACACTTATATCAATGGATAATGCCTAGATTAAGCATATCCCGAATATGTTCGGTGGTGACATTGAGTAAACCATTAGATGAGCCATACCATGTTGTTATGGAAATAGAGAATAAACAGTGTAAAGGACTAAGAATGCTGGAAAACGCTGGGGTGCAGCAGTATACCCTCGTTGACGTTAGAGGCGTACCCCATGAACCCACAAGACACTTAATTCGAATGCCTTCAAACGAGTTCTCAAATTTACCAGAGGAGTTATTTGCAGAACCTCACATTGACACATCAGGAAACATCACATCCGCATGGTTTAACAGTGATGGATGCGATATTTGCAGCACAATCCTGGCTAATGGTTCCTTTTTAATATCAATGAGGCATGTTAAAGAATTCATTGTTGTCTATAGCTTCGTTGCACCAGATTCAACCGCTTATGAAAGAATCATTACCACACTAAAGGCTAAAAATGCAAAATTCACCATCTTAGAGATAGGAAAATTCAAACCGAGAAGCAAGACTTTGACAGAGAAACAGGAGAGAGTATTGTGGCTAGCTCTGAAGATGGGATTCTTCGAGTATCCTCGAAAGGTAACAATGTTACAGCTCTCAAAAAGATTGGGAACTGGATTATCCTCACTATCAGAGATTCTGAGAAGAGGCCTTCGTAGACTTCTAGAAGACCATTTCTAGATTACCGCGCACTATTAAAATGTGGTTCTCCTTTAGTTTTATGGTTTGTGGAAAGTAGCTGAATCAAGAATTGCCGTCGTTCCGTAAATCTTCGGGATATGTTTAAGGCAGACGATGCTTAATCTATTGTTGTGTTGAAGTTTGATAAAGTGGAAATGACTTATGAGTGAACCGAGTAATCAAAGATTTAAAATCAGCGAAAAATTTGTGCTACTGATTTGTCTAATGTTAGCCTTTTCTTTGGTTGATTTTGTTGTTGCTGAGGAGGTTGCTCCAAACTTCACATTGCGGGATATTGATGGTGTACTTTTCTCATTGAACGATTTCAGGGGAAAGGTGGTTTTTATTGACTTTTTTGCAACATGGTGTGGTTCCTGTAGAGCCGGCATACCTACTTTAAGAGTACTTCATGAAGAATTTGGCGAAGACCTGGTGATCATCTCTATCAGTGTTGATTCGTTCTCAGACACCGTAGAGGGCTTGAAACAGTTCAGAGAAGACTATGATATGAATTGGATTATTGCCTTGGACACTATGGGTGTCTCCCTCAATTATGGCGTTACCCATATTCCAACGAAGGTGATCATTGATCAAGAAGGCTACATCACCCATCGACATGTGGGTTTAGTTGGAGAGGCTGCTCTTCGAGAAGAGATACAGGGAATTGTTCCAGAATTCTCGTTACTGATCCTGCCTTTAATCATGATATTCACCTTGGCTGTAATTTTATGGAAAAAAAGGTTTAAAGGAAACTCAGAATCTGAAAAACTAGGATCAACCGTTAATCTTTATGTTCAAGCCCATGTACATGCGTAGAGGGTTTAAACCTGTCTCTGGACCTATCGGTAATAACACTTCCTCTTATGGCTGGAGTTTTCGCTCTTTTATCACCATGTGGTTACCCAATGCTCCCTGGCTATATTTCATATTATTTGGGAAGTAAGCTTTCCGTCGAGAAAGCGCTTCGTGGAGGAGTTACGTGCGCACTAGGGTTGTTAACAGTTTACTCAATAATAGGAATAATCGTTTCAGCAATCGGAGGCGTCATATCCCCCTATATTCCGTTTCTTGAACTTGTAGCTGGGGTTGCAATAATTGTCATGGGAGTTTTTATGATTATTGAGATTCGGTTTTTAACCTTCTTTGAGAGGTTGAGAGCACCAATTAACAAAGGCCTCATTGGACTTTTTCTTTACGGGATTGTTTATGGCTTGGCCACGCTCGGATGTTCTGCTCCAATATTCTTTAGTATTGTCCTTTACGCCATCGTTTCAGGGGGAGCACTCTTCGGGTTTGTGACTTTCTTCTTCTACGCTGTTGGTATGAGCTTTCCCATACTTCTAACGACTATTCTTGTAGCAAAGGCTAAACAACTTATGTTGAACAAGATCATGGATATAACACCATTACTTCAGAAGATTAGTGGCCTAATTCTTGTCGGAATCGGAATATACCTAATCTATTATTACATCACTTTTCTAACAATTTAAGGAGCGTATTTTCATTAGTCATCCTATCGGGCGCTAACTTTTCTGTTTATAGAGTGCGCGGAGAATGTCTATAGTATTCTAGACACTATCTCACAAATTTTTTCGAGGAACGCCTTATCCTCCCCATTGAATGCGTAGAGGGAGTGAGAATCTATGTCAAGTTCACCAACAATCTTGTTTTTCTTAAAGATTGGGATCACTATTTCAGACTTTACGTTTGGACTGCACGTGAGATAGTTCTTCTCCTTTGAAACATCTTGAACAACATAGGAGGTTTTGAGTTGTGCTGCTTGGCCACAAATGCCTTGACCAAACTGTATTCTGATGTGTTCAGTAGGTTCTCCCTCGAATGGACCAAGCATAAGTTCATCCTGCTTCACCTTATCTACAAAGTAGAAGCCAACCCAATCGTAACGAGAAATGTTTTCCTTAAGGATCTTGCAGATTTTCTTTAGTTTTATACATTGAACATCTTCTCCCTCCACAATTACTCTAATCTTTTCAGTGAGATGGTTTGGCCTTTTCTCCTTACTCATCATATTTTTCCCTCTCCGATTCATGATAGTCCTCGGTTGCGTAGGCGTTCCTGTTCCCATGTTGAGAAGTCAGCTGGAGGATCAACTATCTCCTCATCTGGTTTTCGTAGGAGCTTTGCTGCATCGTTAGGGCATCCTGTGACACATAAACCACAACCGATGCACCGCTCACGGTTCACAACAGAGAATCCCTCCTTCTCAGAGATAGCGTTTACTTGGCATCTTTCTATACACGCACCACACCCCAAGCATGAATCCTGATCAATCAACGCATAATAATTAGCATGAGCCACTGAGTCATCGATTCCAAACTCTGTTACTCCTCGAATTATGCCACAGCAACAACCACAACAGTTACAGACATAGCCATACCCTTCCATCACGTTACTCACTGTGTGAACCAAACCTATTTCCTCCGCTTTGTCAAGAATCTCTAAAGCTTCCTTTTGCGAGATCTCATTTGGCCGAGGAGAGCCTTCAGTTGATGAAAAGTTGAGACACATCTTTGTTGGAAAGCTACATTTACGACCGATGTGATCTTGTTGCACCCGACAGATGCACTCACGGAGACCAAACCTTTTGGCAGCTAGAAGGATCCGTTTGACATCGTCATAAGGAAGGATCCATTCAGCTTTCACAGCTCTTTGAGCCGGAATTACCCGGTGAAGAGCAGGTTGGGGTTTCATGATCCCAGCTACCCCTCCATCCCTCATGTACTTCTCCACAAGATGCGCCAAATCATGATCTAGCCTCTCTATCTGAGCCTCGTAGATTCCAACTATGAATGGAGCCAGCCGAAACCGTGGTTCCCCTCTCACTCTGCTGAACCAGAGGAGCCCATGACGAGCCATGTTTGACAACATTGTTGTTAACTGCTCAAAAGGTAGGCCAACCCTCTTGGCTATTGTCTCAATAGATTCCATGGCGCCTGAAAGCTGACTTGCGATTGTGGCTTCACTTTCAGAAAAAATCCTCTTCAAAATGAGAATCTCTGTGTTTGCAGGAGTTCTGGGAAAACCGTTAGGAAGTCTATTTAAAGCATCTGCAAGTTTTTCGTAGACCTCATCAGTCATTAGTCATCAATCCTATACTCACATAAATCAGATATTTATCCTATTTCGAAATTTCCTGGCTAAATCGTTCAACAAGACTGGACTTGAGGGATCTAGCGGAGTGATATCATGGGCTTAATATTCTTATAGTCTGCTTACTAATAGGTTCAAGATTATTGATTTGAGTGAATTTTATGGCCAAATTCAAGGTGGAAATAAGCAAAGACGCTTGTCAAGGTTTTGGAGCGTGTGTTGAACTTTGTTCTCAATTCTTTCAGCTCTCAGATAAAGATGGAAAATCGTCCTTTCTCTCCAAAAGACTTGGTCAGGCTGAAAGGGAGGCCACTGTAGAAGACTTGGAGCCAGACGATCTAGCATGCATTCAGAAGGCTGTAGAGGCCTGTCCTTTCAACGCCATACATGTCATGAACTTAGAGACAGGAGAGAAACTTGTCTGAATATTGGTGACACTTTTTGATTGAAAACAGATTTTCAATTTTAATAGGTGGAGAAGCAGGAGCTGGGATAACACGTTCAGGTTTCCTATTTGCTAAAGCGTGCTTGAAAGGCGGACTAAATGTTTTCGGCATCAACGATTACCAGTCCCTCATTCGAGGAGGACATAACTTCTACGTTGTGCGAGTTGATGCTGAAGAGGTTTACTCTCAAACA
>JASFPN010000063.1:0-5358 GCA_050115965.1 Candidatus Bathyarchaeota archaeon | reverse complement strand
ACCTAAACTACTGAGCCAAAACAAGATCTTCCATGGCAAGAGTTTCAATATTTTTTCGATTGATCAATGGATCTTTGAAAGAGACGTGGATCGAGGATTTTTAGGCGAATCATTGGCTGAAAAAATAATTTTTCCATATATTCCTTTAAATGGAAAGAAATACCTGGATCATCAGGAGATCATCCTTAAGAAACGTTTAATTCTAGAACTTTTAGAAAATCTCATCCTGAATTTTCCAGAACTCTCCTATAACCTTCACATCAAACCGGAATATTTCCTGTATGAAACGATGATGATCCGAGCTCGCTTGTTTCCACCTATGATTCAAAGCGTATTAAGATTCATGCATAAAGAAATGAAACAAAAGAACACTCAACTAGCTCTTAGAGGATACTTAGAGGCCTTAAAAATCCTTGAAAAAAAAGGAACAATAAAACTCACTGAAGAATATACACAAATTTCCAAAGAATTCCTAGAAAAAATCAAATCAAAAAGAATTCGTTTCATAAATCTCTTCAAAACTGCAAGAAGAACATTGTTTACTTCAATGTTAGGCACTTATTCTAAGAGTTTAGAATTTATATCACAAACCAACAAAGGATTTCCACACCTGCAAAAGAATGACGAAGGCAACTCCAGAGTCCTTCATGAACTCATAGATCCAATGGAATATTTATTTATACCAACAGCAGATGGACTTGTCTCTTTATCAGGACGAATGGATATCAAAGCCTTTGTTAAGAAATTTTTTTCAAAAGAAAAAGCTGAAATTAAGATAAAGAAAATTGGTGGAGTACTGAACGATGTCTACCTTATCGAAGCACTAGTTAACCATGAAGAAGAGAGGATAATTGTCAAGAGTTTTAGGGATTTATCCAGCCTTAAATGGTTCCCCATTAATCTATGGACATTTGGAACACGATCCTTTGCAGTATTAGGTCGATCTCGACTTGAAAAAGAATGTGCAATAAACCAGTTGCTACGTTCAAATGGATTTAACGTTCCTAGAATACTATACGTAAATCACCATGAACGCTTGATATTTATGGAGTACTTGGAAGGTGAAAGAATTAATGAAATCATCAAAGAAATTGCAGATACAAGTGAACATAAGAACGAACAACAAGTCGAAAGAAACCTAGATGTAATAAGGAAGATAGGACAGCAACTAGCAAGAATCCATTCATTGGATATTTCATTAGGTGACGCAAAACCTGAGAACATTATAAAAAAAGAGGAAGACAAAATATTCCTGCTTGATCTTGAACAAGCATCACGAAAAGGTGATAAAGCATGGGACATCGCAGAATTTCTGTACTATACAGGCCACTACATCCAACCATTTGTTGGAACCAAACCAATGGAACTTATTACGAGATCCTTCATCGAAGGCTACATAAAGGCTGGTGGAAAAGCCAAATTTGTTAAGAGAGCTGCAAACCCAAAATACACAAAAGTTTTCAGCATCTTCACCTTTCCACACCAAATTCTTACCATTTCGAAAATCTGTAAAGAAGCAAGCGAGAAAAATTAAGAAAAAAGGAAGAAAATGGAAATTCTGAAGCTTGCGGACATATATTTTTTATTTTATTCCATTTAACCACGAAACGCAAGTTGTATTGATTGAAATTGAGATCAAATGGAATTATTGAATAACTAGTAGAAAAATGAAGCACGTTTAAATCGAGTACTTTCGCGTTTGGATTTTAGTATTTCGAAAGCCGAAGTCATAATTGTTAATGAACAATACTCCTTACCTCAATTATATTGAACAGTTCGATAGTTCGAACTAAAGCACAGGTGATTAACGTGCTCTAGATACTTGTTTGATTTAAGCTTACGTTGGCTTTATTAAAAACATAATCTAATTACTAGATATAGTTACAGCTCCTCATAATTTGTGAAGGTTGATGAGGTATTTAATAAAACATAGTTTCCTACAAACTGGAACCATAGTGGCTTTACTCAAAATCCAGTCGTATGTAGAAGAGCGAATATTTATTTGGAACAATTGGTGATATAGCTGGTAGATTTCGTAAATTTGGTCATTAATTGTTCAGCCATGTTTCTCGTTGTTGTAGGTTTGATTTTTGAGGCATCTGGTTTTGGGATTTTGGTTGTTGGGCGTTTAGATGGGGTGATCCTGATTATTATGGGAATCACAATGTTTTGGGGAGGATGGGAAATGAGTGGAGCCCATAGTTTTTCATGTGCCGCTGCCGCTATATTAAACATGTTTGATGCTGCCTCAACGATTTCATTTTGGAATTTTGAGATAAATCCCCTTGTGCTATCAACAGGCCCAACAATATTTCTTTTGGCAAAAGTTATTTGTTCCATAAGTATAGTTCTCTACGCTAAGATCCATCCGACCCCCCATAGATGCGGTGCAATACTTACAACTTTTTTTGGTTTGATAGTAGGATGGAACCTAGGACAACATATAATGGCCTACCTGGGACTAAGAATTATCTCATACGAATTCTATATTTTTGTGATAGTAACCACATTCACTCTCGTGATATCCATTACAACACTTCTTTTACGTTACCTTCTTCGTCCAATAACCAGTTAAAAATTACAATCATTATTTCAACACATAACAAAATTAGAAAATAGAGGATAAGTCGAGTAACCCTTTTAAAAAACGGTTTTTAAGATCAGTTAAGGCGTCTGAAATGACAAAAAAGAAGAAACAAGGCTGGAAAGAAAAGAGAAGGCGATCCAATTTAAAGTATGAGAGAGCTTTGGAAGCTGATCGTTTAAGGAAGGCAAGAGAACCTCGAAAAAGCAAAGGAGGATCCCATAGAAAAATATTAACCATCGCCTTCCTATTTCTAATATTTCTAATTGTTGGAGTTTACGCAGCTTGGCCTCCAGGAGGTGAGAACAACGTGCTCTTAAACATAGTTTTGTTAGAAACAAACATGGGAAACATCAAAATCGAATTGTTTGATGACATGCCTATCACCACGGGAAACTTCAAGAAACTTGTTCAAGATGGAATATATGATAACACGATTTTTCACAGAGTTATTGATGGATTTATGATCCAAGGAGGAGATCCTACTGGTACTGGTCAAGGAGATCCGAACATACCTTCAATTCAAGATGAATTTACAGACCACAATAGAAATGATAGAGGAACAATAGCCATGGCAAATGCTGGTCCAAATACCGGAAGTAGCCAGTTCTTCATTAATCTAGTAGATAACAACTACCTAGACGATAAACACCCAGTCTTTGGTAAAGTGATTGAGGGAATGAATACTGTGGAACAAATTGGCAAAGTAGCAACAGATGGAAACGACAGACCATTGCAAGAAGTGAAAATAATTAAGGCAGAAATTATTGAATAAAGAAAGTAACGCGTTAATATTTTTACACACTATGCGTGCTAACATTGGGCGTGAACCAAAAACTTGAAGAAAATTGAACAGTACTATATTGTTTAAATGTTTAGGATTATGTGTAATCTGTGAAAAATACCTTAAATCATTAGATTTCTTTTTGTGTGCTGATACATAACCTATATGTTATGTATTAACTCTTGATATTATCGATAGCAGATGAAGACAGCATCACGAAATAGACAAATCAGATTCCTATTGCATAGTCTGGGATTAAGTTGCTTGGGCGGAGCAATATTTCTGCAAATTCTTGTCTTCACTGATATTCTACAACAAGGATATTTCATGGCAGTGGAAAGAAACACTGGAATATTACTGTTCGAAGTTGCATTAACAATAATTGCCTTGGTTTACTTTGTATTCATATATCAGCGCTTTATTCGATCAGTCAGATAATTTTTTCTTATCAGAAAACATGTGCATTTGTCGTTCACACTGAAATTAAACTAGAAATGAGAGCGTGAAAATATTACTCTCTGTGTAGGTTGTTTGCTGCAATGACAGGTACACCACGTTCTGTAAGGGCTTTTGCAGTTTTATTTACTGAATTGTGTTTGTCCAGATAGTTGAAGAGAAGTTTTGGCATCAATCCTGTTTTAATGATCTCTTTCTTAGGTATGAAGTATTCCAAGATGTCTGAAGGATGTTCTCGAATAGCTTCTGTCTCTGGGAAGGCACCCTCGTGTTTAGCACTAATATTTCTTACACGTCCTGCAATATCTAATAATTCATCTAATCTATCATATGGCTGTCTGACAATGCTCTTATAGGTCTCAACTATATGGTGTTCAATGCGTACAGCATTCTCCAAATCAAGAGATTGCCGTATAAAGGCTGAAAGTTCAATGGTTTCATTATCAACAGCGTTTGAAAGATTAAAACCCACCAATGGGGTTGTTCCATCTTTTCTACTGAAAAGACCAGCAGCAAGTAAGGTCCATAGACAAGCATAAGGATTATCGTTTCCTAGAAAAACTGATATTTTGAACTTGATATCAATACCAAGTTTATATAATAAATAGCCTAACATGACAGTGCCTGAGTTCACATTAAGAACTTGACGGACACCATATTTTGTATAATAATAAAGGAATTCATCAACCCATTCGAGGGCGTATCGATTAGGTACTCCAACACCGCCAAAGTATCCAGTGATCGTGTCAGGTCCTCCAAGATGAACGTTGATTGGCTGGTCATTGATTCCCAGCATAGTTCCTTTGGTATCTAATGTTTGCACATAAGAAGCTCCAATAATTTCCATTGCTGCTGTCAAGGCGAGGATAGCACCATCTTCCTTTTGTTCATTCATAGAGCGGACTCGAATGTATCGAGCAGGCATTAGATCCTGTTGTGCAATAGATTGCTTCGCTTCTTCAATAAACCAAGGGAAAAAGTTACAACCACTAACCTCCAATGTTACAGCGAAGGAATCGTCAAATTCTAAGGATTCAACCTTACTTCCCAAAACCTTCTTTCGATAATCTGAAATGTCGATGAAAGCTCCATTGTCCTTTTGATCAATTAGCCAATTTAAGTCTTCTAAATATTTAGGGTTCTCTTTTTCAAGCCTTGCAATAAGATTATTTAGTTTACTCGCTTCGTGAGCCTTCTGGTTAATCTCAGTTACTCCACCATATTTCTCGATAACTGTTAGTAAATCGTTTACAAGAGGATTATCTTTTCTGAGAATGAATTCATTGATTTTCTCAATGCTTTTAACAGTAATTCCTAACTTGTTTCGAAGTTTGTCCATCAAATCCTTCCAGTCTCTTGTATTGAAGCTCGTAATAATTTAAGCATTTCACATTTAGATGTAGAGTACTCAACGTGCACGCACATTTGAGAATTGGTAACTTCAAAACTTAAATGACATGAAAAACATCAATAACTAACGTGTGGTAAATTATGTTTAAACCTGAAGGAGTTATGCCTGCTCTGGTCACTCCAT
>JASFPN010000062.1:0-5399 GCA_050115965.1 Candidatus Bathyarchaeota archaeon | reverse complement strand
CTTAGATATCATTTCAATGATACCTTTTGCCATTCCAGGCATAGTCATAGGTATTGGATATATCTACACGTTTTCTGTACCTATTATCGGCAACTTTCGGCTAACCTCAATATGGTACATCTTGGTTATTTCCTACGCTATGAGAAGGCTTCCCTATTCGGTTAGGTCATCTCATGCTGTTCTTCAGCAGGTTCATGAAACATTGGAGGAGGCAGCAACAAACCTTGGAGCTTCAAGAATTAAGACCCTAACAAGTATAACAATACCTCTCATTATGCCTGGTCTAGTTGCGGGGGCTATATTAACCTTCATTAATTGTTTCACCGAAGTGTCAACTTCTCTGATGTTGCAACCATTAATAGGTCCCTTTGGCTTCTATGCTAGACCTTTGACTCTTCATATATTATTACAATCTAAAGGAGGCCCAACAGCGTTTGGGGTAGCTGCATTTTTAGGATTCATACAGATTGTGGCAACAAGTATTGGGTTGTATCTTACAAACCGACTATTAGGGGGAAAAGCGGGACTAGCTTTTGGTGGTTAGGAGATGAAGATATGGTGGATGTTAAGTTAGAAAATTTGAAAAAAACCTTTGGCTCTGTAATTGCAGTAGATTCCGTAAGCCTACAGATAAAGAAAGGCGAGTTTTTCACCTTATTAGGACCATCCGGATGTGGAAAAACAACAACACTTAGAATGATAGCTGGATTCAACAAACCAGACAATGGTAAAGTTTACTTTAATGATAGGTTGATGAACGACATTCCTCCGGAGAAGAGAAATACAGGAATGGTTTTTCAAAACTATGCCCTCTGGCCTCATATGTCAATATTCAAGAACGTTTCATTTGGACTAGAGATTAGAAAAGTTTCAAATCCTGAAATAAAAGAACGTGTGAAGGTTGCCCTTGATCTCGTTGACCTCGGAGAATTTGAAGATCGAACGCCAGATCAGCTTAGTGGGGGTCAGCAACAGCGCGTAGCTTTAGCCCGTGCTCTTGTGATTGAACCTGATGTTCTACTACTGGACGAACCTCTAAGCAATCTTGATGCAAAGTTAAGGGTAGAGATGAGAAAGGAAATCAAAAAACTTCAAAAAGAGCTAGGCATAACAACCATATATGTAACACACGATCAGAAGGAAGCATTATCTGTATCAGACCGGCTAGCAGTCATGAGCATAGGAAAGATAGCGCAGATAGGAAGTCCATTTGAAATTTATAGTAACCCTCAGAATAGATTTGTCGCTAGTTTCATTGGGTTAATAAACCTATTTCATGGAAAAATATCAGGAATTATTGATGGTAATTTCTTAATTAAAACAACTACAGGTTTAGAAATCACCGCCAGTTCACTTGACAATGCTGAGAAGGGAACAAAAGTTCTTGTTGCTGTAAGACCAGAAAAAATTGAAGTTAATCCGATTGGCTTTTCGCACCCTCACAAGAACATAGTTAATGGAGTCGTTGAAAGTATTGAGTATCTTGGAGACCTCTCTCGATATGGTGTAAACACAGAATATCAGGTTATTAACGCTGACCAGTATTCTCCGTCAGTTGAAAAATACTTCAAGTTGGGTGATAAGGTAACTCTTAGTTTTGAGAGAGAAGACATAAACCTAATAGAAATTCTCTAATTAGTTTAATGCAGTATTAACATATTTTTCTTAGCGTGTACTATTGAAGTCTACGATGAATGAACATCAGGTAAAATTCTAAACATCGCCAGATTCTGTTATTTTTTCATTCTCATAGGGGGCGACTACTCTTCTGTAAAATTCTTGTTTGACAGATTCTAGAACTCCCATAGCCCGGTTGAGATGAAAATATCGCAATGGATAAACTTCCTTTAAAATTCTGGTTATTATAAAATTCAGTTCTCCATCAAGTTGTTCTAAAGGCACTGATTTCATAATAGTGACAAGTTCCTCAAGTACCACACCATACTTTTCTCGATTTTCAGGTTTTATGTAGGGCAATTTCAAACCTCCATTAAAATCAATTAACGAATTCAAGAATCATCATATAATAGAATTATCTCGATTTATGTTTAACGAATCTGTACGATACTCTTGAATGCGCGTCATCTTATTGATGAACTAAATTACTTTTTTAAGTTAAAATTATAATATATCATTCGTCATGAATGGGTATATCTTAAGTAACTGAGCGGATGGATTGATGGGTCGGAAAGAACGATGTCCTCAATGTGGAAGTAAAAAGTTCAGAATGCAAGATGACTCAAAAAAGTGTAACGTATGCAGTTATGAATGGTCAGGAAAAGTGCGAAGAAAGACCACCAAAAAGGATAAAGTTAGATTCTAACACTTCAGAACAACCAGTCACATGCCAACAAGATTATATCTGATCTTCTGCGTTCAGGTTACAAATGTTCATTTGGTGCCTAGCTTGACAAGTGATATGATGATTGAAACCATTAATTTGACAAAGAATTTTGGCGCGTTGACTGCTGTTGATCATATTTCTTTCAATGTAAAGAAAGGTGAGATATTTGGGTTACTCGGACCTAACGGAGCTGGAAAGACAACCACAATAAGAATGTTAGCTACACTAACCAAGCCCACAGAGGGTACAGCAAAGATAGGGGGTTATGACGTTTTGAAGGATGATAATAAAGTAAGAGAGCTTGTTGGGTTGGTGTCTGAGAAAATCATAATGTATGATCGGTTAACAGCTAGAGAGAACCTGTGGTTCTTTGGAAAACTCTATGATATTCCGAAAGAAGAACTCAATAACCGGATTGACGAACTTCTTGGACTGGTTCAGCTCAGCAGTTGGAAGAACTCTCAAGTTGGCACTTTCTCATCTGGAATGAGACAGAGGATGAACGTTATAAGGGCAATGCTTAACATGCCCTCTGTTCTGTTGTTGGATGAACCTACACTTGGACTTGACCCACAATCAACTGTTGAAGTCAGAGAGTTTGTAAAGAGAATTAACAGAAAAAATAAAACAACTATCATATTGACAACACACATGATGGTTGAAGCTGACATGCTCTGCGACCGTATTGGCATCATTGACCATGGAAAGATTGCTGCCCTTGACACATCAAAAAACTTGAAGAAACTTGTATCAGGTTCAGACACAATAGTTCTAGAGCTTGAGATTGCAAACCTCACAACAAACTTGATTTCCTCAATCCAATCCTTAGAAAACATTAGCTTTGTCTCTCAAGAAAACTCTACTCATGTAAGGGTTAACGCAGCTGGAGAGGAAGCGTTTGACAACATTATTGACACAGTTAGAGCGGGAAAAGGAAAAATTTGTTCAGTGAAAAATCTTGAACCAACACTTGAAGACGTGTTCTTACAAATCACTGGTCATGAAGTGAGGGACGTAGCAGATCAAAAGATTCCAACAAGAAAGCGAAGGCACTTAATGCCAAGATCACGGGTAAGGTGAGTGGAATGATTGTCAGAAATTTGGTTTCCCACAGCTTAATGATTGCTTGGAAGGATCTGATGGAGTTGTTCAGAAACAGGATGATGCTTCTGATGCTTGTAGTAATGCCATTATTGATGATGACCTTAGCAGGTTTCATGTTTCCATCAAGCACATCCATAAGTAATGTCTCTATTGCATTAGTAGACCAAGATCGAACAGGCTCTGGGTATCCGAGTGCTAGTGAAATGCTTGTGACAGCCTTAGAGATGGCGAGTAACGTTACAGGCATGATGACTATCACTAGAGCAGTAAACCTAGATGAAGTAAGAAGTCTGATTCAAGCGGGAGATATTGATGGAGGAATAATAATTGCTGATAACTTCACATCAAGCCTCGCAGTAGGGAAACAAGGAGTTATAACAATCATAACAGATCAGACTAATCCTCAGATGTCAATACTCTTGGAAATCGCCTTAAAGGAGACACTTGAACAAATTGGAACAGGTGTAGCTCAACAAAATGTTGAAAATTACCCAATGGTTGATCAAAACAATTCTCTAGCAATAGTGAAGCCTTACAAGGTTCAGATGGAGGGAGCAGTTCTAGGCGAATTCAGCTACTTTGACTTTATAGCTCCTGGATTAATGGCTATGACTGTGATGATGAGTGTCATGACTGGGTTACCTGCAGCAATTTCCCATGAAAGAGAAGTTGGAACACTGGATGGAATGATGGTAGCTCCCGTTAATAGACTCTCAGTGATAATTGGAAAAACACTTGCTCAGACAATCAGAGGTATGATTCAAGGAACCCTCATACTTATTTTAGCTGTAGCCTTGTTCGGAGTTACCATCCACGGAAATATTCTATTAATCTTTGCTTTGCTTCTACTAGGGGTTTTCAGTTTTGTTGGTCTTGGAGTGGTTATCACCTCTTTTGCAAAGGATCAGGAGACAGCTATGATGGTGATGATGGCCTTGATGTTTCCTATGATGCTTCTAAGTGGCGTATTCTTTCCGACACGACAAATGCCTTGGTATATGCAGAGTTTGTCAAAATTTCTTCCACTCACATATGCAGCTACTGCTTTAAGAAAGGTGATGGTTCTTGGTGCTAGTTTGTCAATGATAACAACTGAAGTTGCTGTACTCATAGGCTTTGGTACTATTATGACAGCAATTGCTGTGCCTGTGTTTAAGAAAGCCATGACCCGATAGAAGAAAAACATGTACCATACACTTAATCATATCAGCTTTCATAGAAAATATAATCTATTTCCATTTTCTAGAGAATCTTGTGTATTAAAGGAGGCATATTCCTGAATGAATTGATCTTTGCTTCAGCAACAGAATTGGCTCGTGCAATTCGTGCAAAAGAAATATCATCTAAAGATGTTGTTGAAACATTTTTGCAACGCATTGAGAGGATGAATCCCAAACTGAATGCCATAGTTCAGCTGGCAGCTGATGATGTTCGTGAACAAGCGAGTGAAGCTGATGCTTCCCTTGCAAAAGGGCGTATTAAGGGCCCGCTTCACGGAGTTCCCATAACTGTGAAGGATAACATAGAAGTGTCAAAACTGTATTGCACCGGAGGTACTAAAGGACGAGTCTCCTTTATTCCAAAGAGGGATGCAACCGTGGTCTCACGGATGCGAGACGCTGGAGCAATTATTCTGGGTAAAACCAACATGCCAGAGCTGGCTCTTGCTTTTGAAACAGACAATCTGATTTATGGACGTACAAGTAATCCCCACAATTTATTATGTACTCCAGGGGGTAGTAGTGGTGGTGAGGCTGCCATCATCGCTGCCGGAGGATCACCTTTAGGGTTAGGCAATGATATGGGTGGCAGTATACGATTACCAGCTCATTTCTGTGGAATCGTCGGTATCAAGCCAACTTCTGGAAGAGTTCCCCATACAGGCACTTTTCCTTGGCCTGATGGTTGGTTAGATATGCTATGGCAAAACGGACCATTAGCTAGATACGTG
>JASFPN010000061.1:0-5401 GCA_050115965.1 Candidatus Bathyarchaeota archaeon | reverse complement strand
TGTCCTACTGGTGCTGCTTGTCCGACGTTTGTTGAGTGTCCTACTGATGTTCAGTGTTTGACTGCTGTTGAGTGTTTGACTGATGTTGCTTGTCCTACTGGTGCTGCTTGTCCGACGTTTGTTGAGTGTCCTACTGATGTTCAGTGTTTGACTGCTGTTGAGTGTTTGACTGATGTTGCTTGTCCTACTGGTACAGTTTGTATAACCGGCCCCACGTGCCCGACGGGTGCTATGTGTATGGAAGCAAGATGCGCTGTTGGAGGCCAAAGTGTAACATTCATATCAAAAGTAGTCAGAATTGACAGACTTAGCCAGCTAGCACCTTGGATAGGGTTATCCACGATAGCGCTTGCCATCACAACAATCGTCTATACAAAACGTAGAAAGAAGAAGCAATAGTAGCGCGAAAGTCTTCATTGTTCACATATTCTCTTCTTGGTCAGCTTCAAGGATTAGATGATTAATCAAGTGTTCCATTGAACTCCTCGATCCGAACAGAGATTCTAAGCCATTCACTTGGTGGCTTTCCTGGGAATAATATTGCTGTTAGATTCTGTCTGAAGTATTTGTCCATTATTTCATGGACATTTAGTGCGCCTGAAAAATAGTCTTCGTAGTAGTCTTCTGGCATTTGTATTGCTATTACTCTTGGTTCTGTTTTTAACTCTGGAAACTGAACAGTGTATGGTGAAAGCTGACGTCCTAAGCTAGAAGAAATTAAGATAAGAGTGATCAAGAGAATAATTGTTCCAGATATTTTTATCCTATTCAAGATGATGATTAGAGATGCAGTCACAAGCATCAGGAACGGGATGAAACTCTTATAGAAATTGCCCTCGGTTGCTGTGTACTCTATCATTCCCAAGAAGAATTGTGCATGTTCCCCTAAGCCTATGAGGCCGTTGTTGAAGGGTGTGCTATCGGTCATTAGAATGATTTTTCCACTTCCATACTTCAAAGCCTGAAGAATTAAATGCCACTCGAATTTACTGTTCACTTTAGCTTCTTCTGTTATGACTCTACTCAGATAGAATGCTGAAGTTTCGTTTCGCCATTGTGCGAAGCAGCTAATGTGGCTTTTTACCTCAAACTTCGTGGCAGTGCTGGAACCTAATTTCTCTAAGCTGCAACCCGTTTCCCATAAGTAATTCCCGGTTAGAAATCTGGAGATGAAAATCGGAAATTCACTCTTGGGGGTTATCATGCCTCTTGTTTCAGAATGAACATCTCGAATCGCACTTGGTAGAAACCTATAACCCAGCCGTTCAGCTATAGAGTTCAAGTTAGCTCCAGTCCCGTATACATCCGTGTGTTCGCTTATCAGGATCAATCCATTTCCGTTTGCCACGAATCTTAGTACCGCATCAATCTCAGGTTCTGAATATTCGGTTGTGACACATTTCAGTATGAGAACTCCTTTTCTATCTTCAACAATATTCTCTAGTGTTTGGAGGGTTATCTCTTCTGCCAAAACGATATTTACAGATTTAACAGCAGGTTTCTTCTCCAACTTATCGACCAATAGTGTACAATCATAAACACTGGACAAAATGTTAAGTAACCCGAAATAGTTGTTCGTTCCACTAATAGGATCTTCTTCATACGTTTTCAGATAGTCCGTCCATGTTGGTTCCCACTCACTATGGATTTCGTCTATAATGATAACTGGGTCATGACGGGTCTCAGAAGGTATATAGTAAAGAAGAGAGAGCAAAAAGAAGATTATTGTGGCGGCTACGAATGCGCCTTTTACCCATTTTGCTACATCTTCCAATAATTTATCCACTTTAGTTAGCAGTTTTCCTTTTATCCTGGAGAATAGTGTCGGGGTGGAAATCTTGGTAACTAGTTTTGCATTAGGAGTGAGGAAAGAAAGGAGAAGCGTGCAGGTGAGTGGAAGCATAAGTGCCCACCATCCATCTGGAATGAAGAATCCTGTACTTGGTGTTTGGATTAAGTATGTTAATGTGATGATCGGCATTGCAATTGCGAGAAACACAGCTAAGATGGCATGTTTTAGAAAACGTCTCTTGTTAGTATCTAGAAGGGCCAGTAAGGCAAGTTGAGCTATCAGGATCGACACATAGAGCGGAAGGAGGGTCTTAACTCCATCGACAAGTATCGGTAGACTGGTTCTGGAAAAGTATACATGGATGTACCCTATGTCATCCATTTTACAATTCACACCGATCAATGAAGCTAACCTTACAGACAAGAAACCTAATCCTTTGACTATAAGATCAGTGTTAATAAATCGAAAGGAAAAAAGCCCTAAAAAACCCAAAATTGAGGGCAAGAACGCTACAAGTTTAGCCTGAAAAGCAATTAAGGATGCTATAAGAACCACGACCAGTGGAACGTATTGTGGATTCAGCGGTAAAGTAAGGAAGGCTCCTAACGTAACTGTAGCAAAAACTAGGTGTATTCCAAAGAATTGTTTAAACGTGAAATCCCTAAACGCGACCAGTAGGAGAAGTAACATCGCAATTAAAAGGAGAAACTGGGCATGATCCCAGAAAAGGAACAGAACACTGTAGCTGGCCAAAAGTACGAGACCTGTCGAAAAACTCGTTATCTTTGCCTCAAACTCCATTCTGTGCCTTGCCTCCAAGAAAAACTAAGACATTTTCGATGAATTTCTTCAAGTTGGGATCTGGATATCTAAAGACTGGCTCATATTTCACAAAGTTACTGAAGATTGTATGATCTGCAATAACAAGCACGTAACCTCTTCCTGACTTCTTTGTAACTATGACAGGCTTGTCATCATATGTTGATATAGGTGTTCCACCATGAATTTCAACAGCTGCGTACATCATTATATTGCCATTAACATTATGCATTAACTCATTATCCAGTGGTTTAGCGTTTATCCTGGATTCTGTTCGGTAGGCCATCTCATAATTCCAAGTTGTATTGCCAAAGTAACTAGTTTCTCCTAGGAGTTCACTGCGTAGTGATATATTGAAGGTCTCTAGAAGACTGTTTGCTGCTTTATTCGAAGCATTCATTGGGGTTTCAGCGTGATAACCATCAAATATTATTAGAACACCTCCGTTTTCAACATATCTTGTTAAGGTGTCCCTTTCTTTATCACTGAAGGGCGTTGTGGGGGCCATTGTGATATAAGCTTCGTATTGTTCAATATCTTCTGGAATGTTTGAAGCTAGGACTGGGTTAAAACCATAGTGTTGTGCAAAAATTACGAAGAATATGTTTTTATACGAATGGGGGGACGCAAAACCTTCTATGTTTGCGTGACTGACATCCAATGCGAGTCGATTCTCTTGTGGCATTGATTCTATAGGCAAAGCAGTGGATATCTGCAAGAAAACAAGAACAAACAATAATGAAGCTAAGAAGGGCTTGATGTAAAGCAGCCGAACTCCAAGAACACTGAGAAGGCTTAGTATGAAAAGTATGATTCTGAAATGAAGACCTCGTATAAAACCGTTCTCATGATTAAGGTAGTCGATTATCCTGGCTATGAAATGACGGTTATAGAGAAGGTTTGGGCCACTAATAGAATCACTATTTGCGATCGCCACTACTCTTCCTTTGTGGTAGTTGACGGTCGCACAGATCGGTAGAACACCATAGTCCTCTCCTCCTTCAGGAATAAGGTTACCAATATAGACGCGCTGCGACTCCCAATCTCCAAGATCAGCCCAAGTGGTGTACTTGAGGGAATAAAAAATGATACCACCCCAAGAATTAATACTTAAGGTTGCACCCGCTGTCTCCTCAAAGCTATTTAAACCTGCCAAGCTGGGGAAATGTGGTTCCCAAAGCATGCTATAATCAAAATTGAGCCTAATACCAAATCGATTAAGCAATGGGTTAAGTGTTTCATAACAATTATAGATATTTGTATGATCACCTATAACGAACAATCCTCCACCAGCCTTGACAAATTCTACAATGTGTCCTATCTCTTCCAAAGTAAACTCTTTTTCAGGAGTTTCAATTATGACTATGCTGGTTGTTTTCAGAGTGTTTTCCGTTATTGAATTGTTGAGAATTACGGGTTCATATCCAATAGAACCTAGGTACCTTAAAGTGGAGTGTATTAGGGTATCATTTTTAAAAAAGGGGCTTGCCAATTTGTGATGATAAGCGTCGAATGCAACTACATTGTTTTTCTTAGGGCTGAAAGGATCTATAGGTGAAAAACTGACAAGAAGCAAGATTAAAGATGTGCAGATCATTGTGTAGGTAATAAATGCACGAGTTCGTTTTACTTTATACTTCGGGACCTCCTTCACTCTCAGTCCGAAAATAAGAAGTATACATGTGAAGAAAATTGTCAGAGATAGAGGTAATGCCAAACCCAATCCTTCCGTTATGGAGAGCGGTGAAAGAATCATGGCTCCCTTGAACAGAATTATGTTATCTGAGAAAAAGTACGCTAAGACCAGAACAACGAAGACGTAGGGAGTTGCGGTTAGGACAAAGATCGGCAGGAAAAAAAGTAACACTGATAATGGGAGTCTAAGACTACCAATATCCGTGATAAAGGAAAAAGCGAATAGAAGGAATGCTGAGACTAACCTCACTATTAAAAGGGGGGTAATGAGTTCAAGGCTTGAGTGGATTGCACCTGACTCCCATAAAATGAAAGTTAAAAGCAGTAGAAACGGAATATAACATCTGAGAATCTTTCGCATCCGGTTGTCTTGCATCCGGTTTTCTCCTCAGGAACTTTTAGAGAGATACTTTGACGCTTTCGAAATTAATTGCCGCCATCGTTTCCAATAGCCTAAAAGAAGCGCTCCAATGATAACTATTACAGTGGAAGCGATAATTATCAACAAGTTGTCTTGAATCCAAAGAAGAATGCTGTAGTATTTGTAATTCATTGTAAAGAGGATTTGTGTCTCATTTCCTGTATCGGCAACCTGCCATACAAGAGCATCTCGTTCATAAATCAGTTCTTTTTCAAAAGCTTCTGTGATATTTCCACGTGTGATTGTTGATGTCCCTAACGTGGCATCCTTCGGGAGGATAACAATTATTTTAGCTTGTTGAGGATCGCCAACATTTACACTGGTGAAAAGTGTATGTCTATCGTCTTTCCTTGTTAAAAGGCCACTCCAAGAAAAACTAAAGTTAAAGGTGTAGGCTTCGTTCAGCTTGTATCCAGTTAAAAATAATTGAGCAGATCTCTGACCGTCTTGTTCCTCTATGTTGACATCCAGTTCCTGACCTAACGAGTCTATACCTTTTACATCGCCTATGTTTCCTCCTCTGAAAGTGTAAGAGTATACAATACTGGGTTGCAGAGGAATTATTGTGGTCTCCCATGTACACCTAACATTTCCATCGCTTCCAATATCGTATATGTACGCATGGCCAATTGGTTCGAAAGCACTTTGTGCTTTGGTTAAAGGTGTAGAAAGCA
>JASFPN010000060.1:0-5724 GCA_050115965.1 Candidatus Bathyarchaeota archaeon | reverse complement strand
ATGTGCTTGGCGATTATTGGTGTAAGGTTTACTCCCATCTCTATCCATAGAATGGTACTATGCTAATGAATTTCAGCCTTTCTAGGCAGTCAAACAAGCATTCTCAGTATAGGCTAATCAATACACGTGCGCTAATCTAAAAGCTGGAACGGAGGTTTCGCAATGTGCGTTAGAAAGTAGAGATTTATCGGATAGTGTCTTGTTTTAATTGTGTGATCTTAGGTGGATAAGGAGCAATCTCTTCAGAATCCATTTTTGTTATAGACAAAATTTTGCTTAACTCTTTGATGCGAGCGCTCACCATTGTGTACAGTCTGTTTCTGAAGTCAAAGGCTTGAGCACTAATGTTACTTATTCGAGTGGCCAGCTCAGAGTCTCCTATAACAATTTTAATCCAATTCCAAAAATCTTTCCTCTTCAAGTGGAAAGCTAGCGATTCTGACTCAACAGAGTTTATCTTATTCCGAAAGTCAACTAGACTTGTGGCTACATGACCAGTTGGTTTACGTAACCCTTCATAGAAATAAAACGCCTTTTCAGGTGACACCGTTCTTAGTATCGCTTGAACCTTAGATTTTGATAACTCTTCCCTTGTTTTTTTCGTTACTACGTCTGGTTTTTCCTTTTTCGGAGAAAACATTCTCAATCGTTTGAATTAGGAACCCTTGGACAAAATATATTTTATGTAGTCCTAATTCATATCAAAAACTACCGGTTTCACAAGCTAATATCACAATAATTAAACTGTTTGCCAAGCTTGTATTAACGTGTCGATTCAAATGATCTGTTCTTATCATGTTCAGTTACCCAATAAGATTTTTCTTTTCCTTCTTTGGTAACCATGTATTCCTTTTTAAAAATCGGAGCCTCCCTTTTGTATCTATCTACCGTTTCCCTTAAAACTGGAAATATGTACCTACGATGGGAACCAGCGACAACAACATACACCATCTCTTCACCCACTTCAAACTCACCAAGCATATGATGAATCTGAACATCGATGACGCCTTCCCTGTTTTTCAATTCTTCACATATGTTTAACAATACTTCATCGGCTTTTTCTTCATAAGCTTCCAACTCTAGCTTCTTAACTTGATCACCATTAATGGTTTGTCCACGAACCACACCAATGAATGTAACTATAGCTCCGGCTTTATGGAAAACCCCATGCTTCTTCACATTTCTGATTATGTCTGCTAGGGAAAGAGATCCTTTCCTATGAACTCCAACTCTTTTGGTCAATTTTTCACCTGCTGTATGACTAGAATAGTTAGGTCTTGGTTTGCAATCTAAGTTGTTCGGTTGTCTTCCAGTCGATCTTCATGGTCTTCGGATCTATAGCCACACCATAATCCTCTCTGGCCATTTCCAAGGAGACAAGTTCATTCAGAACATCTTGGCGTACAGCCTCTGGATCACGTTTCAAACTATCTTCATAACCTCCTCCACCCGGGGTTCTTGCAATAAGGACGTCGCCTTTTTCAATCCTGATGCTGCATTTAGATCTCAGTTTCACTCTTTTCCCATCAGCCTTAACGATGAAGTATTCCCCCTTCACTCCAGCCTTCCCTCCGTACAATCCCCAAGGAGGTATCTCCGTTCTTTCAGCCAATATTGAAAGGGTAGCTGATGGCGCTAACATCATCCAACTCCGTTCCAATCCCACCCCACCTCTCCATCTTCCCGGTCCGCCACTATCCTGTCGCAACTCATACTTTAAGAAACGCACTGGATAAAAGGCTTCAATGGCTTCTATAGGAGTATTCATAGTGTTTGTCATGTGGGAATGAACAGCATCCACTCCATCTGAACCCTTTCTGCCACCAAATCCCCCAGCAATCGTCTCGTAGAAGGTCCAAGATCCATCCCTTTCCTTATCGTATCCACCCATTGCAACGTTATTCATTGTTCCCTGACATGCGGCACATACTCTTCCAGGCAATATCTGCGAGAATACCTTAAGTAAAACATCAACATTTCTCTGAGACGTCTCGACGTTGCCTCCAGCTACTGGCGATGGTGGTAACGGGTTCACAACTGTACCTTCAGGAGCATTAACATTGAGTGATCTGTAAAATCCATCATTGACTGGTATGGAAGGTTCTGTTAAACATCTTAATACAAAATAGACTCCTGACAAAGTGACTCCTAAAACAGCGTTAACCGGACCATTAACCTGTTCGTCTGTTCCTGAATAATCGATCTTCAGTCGATCTTCATCAATGGTAACGGTTGCCTGTATCTTCACCCTCCTCTGACATGTGCCAATATTCTCGAGGTAATCAGTTGCGGTGTAGTCCCCCTTAGGCATCTTACTTATTTCAACAGCCATTCGCTTCTCAGAATAACGCATGATCCTATCCATGGCATCCCGTAGAGTTTCGACGCCATATCTGTTAACGATCTCTAAAATGCGTTCGTTTCCACGATGATTGGCAGCAATCTGTGCCCTCAAATCTCCCATGCATATTTTGCCTGTCCGAATGTTGCTATCAAGTATCTCTGCGATCTCTTTGTCAATCCTGCCTTTCTTCATGAACCTTACTGGAGGTATGATGATGCCTTCCTGATATATTTCGGTAGAATCTCCAGCCATACTTCCAGGAGTTTTCCCCCCAACATCTGAATGATGGGCTTTGTTTGCTGAATAGGCGATGACTTCTCCATCGTAGAACGTGGGATTAATGAGCGTTAAATCTGGCAAGTGTGTCCCACTAATGTATGGATCGTTAAAGAGAACCATGTCTCCTTCTTCAATCTTCGAACTTAACTTTCCCAACCCTTCCTGAACAGCCAGCTGCATTGAACCTAAATGAACCGGGATATGTTCTGCTTGAGCAGCTAACCGTTTTCTCCCATCAAATATGGAGCATGAATGATCCATACGCTCCTTTATATTGGGAGAGTATGCTGAATTCCGTAGAGCCAATCCCATCTCTTCTGCAGCGTATATCAGGGATCCCTTTATGACTTCTACAGTAATTGGATCTGCTGGCAATTTATTTCCCTCCTGTAACACGAGACATGATTATGTTCCCATATTCATCCACGCTGCCAATCCAATCTGGATAAACGATCGTTGTGGCATCATACTGCTCAAGCACCGCTGGACCTGCAATAATATTTCCTGCCTTCAGTTTCTCCCGTTCATAAACCGGAGTCTTAACTTGACCTACACTCTCTTCAAAGAATACGTTCCTCTGGCTAATCTTCGCCTTATCAGCATTTTTTCCTTGTAAAGTCTGTCTCTTTAATTTGGGTTTCATAACTAGACCTAGCGCTGTCAATCTAACGTTAACCAGCTCCACAATCTCGCCTTTTGCAGCGTAACCATAAACCGCCTTATGTTTTCCGTGGAATTCATTAACCGCCTGATGTAAAATCTTCTTGTTTAATGGTCCAGATGTTGAAATTGTTAGTTCATAGCTTTGATTAAAATATCGCATATCCATCATGCGGAGAAAACACATATCCTCTGGGGGTACACCTTGTTCTTCCAATAACTCTTTCCCTTGTTCTTCCAATTCGTGGAAAAGTGCTTCAACCTTGTTTACATTCACTCTATCAACTACGTTCATGATTGCTTTACCCAGATCGTTCCTGAAATCAGCAGCCAATAACCCATAAGCTGAGAACAATCCTGGACTGGGGGGAACAACGATTTTTTTGATTCCCAGCTCCATAGCCAACGAGCAACCATGCATAGGTCCAGCACCTCCAAAACACATCAATACGAAATCTCTTGGATCATTTCCTCTCTCTACAGATACAATCCTTAGAATTTTAGCCATGGTAGAATCTGCAATACGGATGATTCCCCATGCTGCTTCAATCATATCCAAAGAAGTTTTTTTACAGATCCCCTTTAGCACAACCTTCTTAGAGAGTTCTGGATGAAGCCTGATTTCTCCTCCTAGCAGGTGTTTAGGGCTGAGTCTGCCAAGTAATACGTTAGCATCTGTTACTGTGGGTTGAGTTCCCCCTAAGCCGTAACAGGCTGGACCGGGTTCAGCTCCTGCGCTTAATGGCCCTACACGTAAAACATTTCCCTCATCGACCCACGCTATTGTTCCCCCGCCCGCGCTGCATTCAGCTAAATCAATAAAGGGATGTCTCACTGGGTAGCCGCTTCCTTTCACCATTCTTCCACTATGAGTTCTTCCCGCGACTTCATATTCGCTTACAACTTCAGGCTTTGCTCCTTTAATAGCTCCAGCTTTCGCGGTGGTTCCACCCATGTCAAAACTTAAGATGTTCTCAATTCCAAGATGTTTTCCATAAAAGGCTGAAGCTATGACTCCGGCTGCTGGTCCTGACTCGATTATTTTCACCGGTTTTTTTAAAATGTTTCCTCGTGAACTCATCCCTCCATCCGACTGCATGATACACAGTGGGGCTCTAGCCACGTTTTCAACTTCATCACATAATTCACTTAGATAATTGGACACAATCGGCATGAGGATAGCGTTGACCATTGCTGTGCTTGCTCGTTCAAACTCCCTATATTCTGGGGTGATTGACGATGAAAGAGAAACATGGATCTTTGGTGCATGCTTCCTTAGTAACTTGCCGATTTGTTGTTCATGTTTTGGGTTTTTGTGAGAGAAGAGTAAAGCAACAGCAATGGATTCAACATCCTTCTTTAATTTCTCAATCAGCTTCTTCGCTTCTGACTCATTTAATGATGTTACTATCCTGCCTTCTGGATCTATTCGCTCTTCAACTTCAAATCTCATTCTTCTTGGGATCAATGTTCGTGGTTTATTGAAGAAGAGATTGTAAAGTTCAGGGCGTTGTTGTCTACCGATTTCGGTTATGTCGCGAAAACCTTTCGTAGCTATTAGTGCGGTCTTTGGTAGATCCAGATTGACCTGTCCCAGTAACGCGTTAGTTGCTATAGTTGTGGCGTGAATAATTATTGAGATGCCCTTATTTTCCCTTCTTTGCTTGATGAACTTTTGATATGCAGTCACAACTGCTTTAGCTGGTTCCTTAGGAGTAGATGCTACCTTTATGTTAAGAACATTGCCTTTTAGCTTATCAAAGGCAGCTAAATCGGTGAATGTTCCACCGATGTCAATAGCTATTCTATAATTTTCCAATTACCTGCCTGCCGAGTTCATTTCTAGTAGATATTTCCGAATATCTCTTGGTGTTCCTGATGGTACTGGCAGGTCCTTCATGGTGAATAGGCCTGCTTGGGCATTGATTATCCTGGGAATAGAGTTAACAACCATTGCGATGGTGCCCTTATCTCCATGTACACAAGGTTTTATCCTGCTGTTGATGTTTGGCACTCCTTTTATCATTATTTTGTCGTATTCTTCTTCTGCTCCAATGTAAGCCTGAAAGTCCAACACAATGATCTCATCATTGTCAACAATTCCCTTAGCCTTTTGCTTTAACCCAGTTACTCCTCCAACGTCAATACTGAAATTTCTGCTTCTAACTGGCTTTTTTGCAATTACGGGTTTGACTTCATCAACAATTATATCTTCAATATACCATTTCAAAGCATCTCCGATCATTGCGATAGACTGTTCAAGTCCTACGTGACCGGTAATCTTTCCTGACTTCATCTTCTCCTTGAATTCTTCAACAGTCAAGCCTGCTCCTATCTTCTTTTGAAAGGGAAGTCTCCTAGTGGAAGCGTCCATAACTCTTGTGGCTTCTATTCTTTCAATCTCTATGCAAGCAGCTGTAAGTGTGATGACCAGAGTGTCC
>JASFPN010000059.1:0-5900 GCA_050115965.1 Candidatus Bathyarchaeota archaeon | reverse complement strand
CTTGATCTGTGTTTGTCCATATGTAGATCATCCCTGTGTCATTTCCTCGGAAGCCAGCTGCTTCTTTCCATGCATCTTCTGAAGGCCAGCTAATATGATCATCTGGGTTGTACGGCATATTCTTCCATGAGCAAGCTCCTATTGAGCTTACAAGTCTTATGGCGTCGTAGAACGATGAACCTTCATCTACTCCGTCGTTGATCTGATGATAGATGAAATCAGGACTGAATATTTTATTTTGATATTCTGCAGTTGGATGACCTTTGTATCCCCCTTCCCAAACCGCGTTTGAAAGGCTCCAATTATGTTCCTTTGCTTCCTGAAATGTTTTAACGTAATATCCTACTGCCCAAGCTGTACATGATCCTTCGCCATCTTGGTTACCAATAGGTGGGAACCAAGTACTAGTTGTATAGTCTGTGCTTAATGGTAATTGTCCAATTTTTGAGATAGAAGAAAACCCATCAAGAACATAAGCTTGCTTAGAAATCCTTTCCCATTCTTTTAAAGTTGGTATGCGTAATCCTGTACCATATCCATTAAGTTGTTGAGTAGAGCAACCATCTTCATGGCTAACTCCAATTGATCTTTTTAGTTTCACCAGTTCAGATGATGAGATTTTATGTCTTAAAATTCTCAGGTTATGTTGATCATCAAGATTAGTAATTATGCCTGAAGATTTGGGCTGAGACCTAAGGTTCGAAATACAGAATATACAAATCAGAATTATGATCAAAATAAAAGTGTGTTTATTCATGCTTTGGTCTGCAATCGCATTATTATTATATCTATTTATAATCTTTTGAAATTACCTAGAAAACACGCTATTGAAGAGTGGTGAGAATGTTGTATGTGCAGGAAATCGTAAGTTCTGGGTGTAGGTGTGGATAGGTTCGCCTTTGCTTCATTTCTTACTTTTTACAACCCAACAAAATTGTGAGTTTTCATTGTTTCTTGTTGTTTTGCTACTCAGATTTCTTGATAAAGGGTGGATAAACCATCTGTCTGGGTTCTGATATTTCACTTTGGGGCCAGCTTTCCAAAATTTCCTTATGTTTTTTAGGAACTCTTCATCTGAAAGCCTTTTCTCCTCCTTCATATCTGAACACTTAAGATAACCTATGGAAGATTCAAACATAAATGAGATTGCAGATGCCAAAATATTCAAAGAATCGAAATATCCCGAACTTGAAATTTAAAGCTGTTGTATAATGCTTATTCTATGAATTTTACACTGAATTTTTAATTAGTTCTTGATTCATGTGTACTAACCTTTCTACAAATTTAGGAATCGATTCTAATGAGAACCCAATATAACATAAGGCACCATTAAAGCAGAAAGGTTATTCAGAGAAAGCCATTAAAGTAATTTAAAAAAGGTGCAGCTTTTCGTAATAAAGTGCATAAACTTCTAGATTCACGCAATGTCAAGGCTAAGATTATTCACAGATATGTCGAAGAAGTTTTTATCTCAGATTCAGGCTATATTGTTACACGGGAGTGAAGGGAGAAAAGAGGACGCCCTTTTTTCCTTTATTTAGTTCTTCTAGCCTATTCCGTCTTTTAATGCAAGCGAACGCGCGCGCTAAGTTTAATAATTGTTTTTTTCGCACAAGTGACATTCTCAATAAACGTTAAAATCTCCATGACGCATATGTCTTGAATGTATGAATAGTAAAAAGTTTGAGAATGTGAAATTTGACGAACTGAGTATGAATGAAATTGAGAAAGCAGCTAAAGCTAATAGGGTCGTTATTTTGCCAATTGGAAGTGTGGAAGAACATGGAGATCACCTTCCCCTCTGCACGGATAGTTTACAACCAGAACATGTAGCCTACACTGTAGCTATGAAAACAGGAAGTCTTGTAGCACCACCAATCAGATATGGCGTGTGTAACCTAACCAGAAATTTCCCTGGAACTATCTCGATAAATTTCGAATCTTTACATAGACTTATCCACGACATATTAATGGAATTTGTTAGAAATGGATTCGCAAAGATTCTGGTGCTAAGTGGTCATGCAGGAGACTCACATATGGCTGCTCTTAGACTAGCAGCGCAGGAAGTACTTAGGTATTGTAAAATCAACAGTCCAGAAATAAGGCTAAGGATTATGGTCTGCTCAGATTATGATTTCGCTTACGAGTTGAAAGGTACACACTTCAGTGAAAAGGATGGTCATGCAGGAACGATCGAGACATCAAGAATCATGGCTTTGAGACCTGACTTAGTAAAAACAGAAGGAAAAACAAGCTTTCCAAAATTTCCTAGATTCGAAATAGTCACCAATCCAGAGACCTATTTCCCAACTGGCACAATAGGTGACCCAACGATGGCATCAGTTGACAAAGGACGTATGATAAACAATTATGTTGTGGAAAACGTTGCCAAATTGGTAGAAGAACTAAAGAAGTGATAAGCAGTAAAGAATATGAGTTGTACATACTCTGTTTCAAGTTTAGATGTGTTACATGCTAAATTTGTGTATGATAACACTTTTGATATGAGATAAACTTAAATGCAAGTTGTATCGATCTTAATATTGAATAAAGGCGGAGAAAGGTAATAGGTTTTACTCTAGAAATAATGATTTACTCCTTCCTTCTCCTGATTGCTCCTTTCTCCGTCCAAATAAACGAGTAACAGTGACAGTCGAGTTAAGGGTTTCTTTGTCTGGTTTCAAAGGCTATTGTGTTTAACTTGGTGCGATTTCTATGTAGAGTTATTACCATTGGGTAATGTTTATATGTTACCATGTAGTAATTACTTAATAGTAACAAGGGGCTTCTTGAATGAAACTAAAGTTACAATTGGTTCGTGATGGAGAAATATTATTGGAAATTCCACTTTCTCCTGCGGATTGGCCAAGAAAACAGCTAGAAAACGAATTAAGAGCGTGTGAAGATGATTTTCAAAGATTCTCAAAGATCTTTAATGCTTTAGCTCATGAAACCCGGCTAAAGATGATGAATCGACTTATGGAAAAAGAAGATGGTATAATGAACTTTGCTGGTTTCATGCGAGATCTAGACTTAAATCCTAAAATTGTTTGGGAAAACACAAGAAAACTCAGGGAAGGAGGCCTCTTAGAAAAAGTCGAGAGAGGAAAATATCGTTGCTCAGAGATTGGAGAAAGAGGGTTCATGATGATGAACTTTGTTTTAAGGCATCTTTTGGAGGCCTTTGAAGAAATAGAGAATTATCAAGGAGGTGAGAGGTAGTGTCATCTGACAAATTTAGAGAGTCAGATTTTTTCAACAGTAACTTAACTGCAATAATTCAAAGAATGATGAATGAAATAATGAAAGCCACAAAAAATAGCGCTCTTGAAGGAAACTGGAGTTTCAATCAAATTAATGGTGACGGTGTTCATGGATATAGAGTCCAAGATCTTTTCAGACAGAACCAACCTTGGGAGCCTATTGATCCCTTTAACCCATTTAAACCATCGAATCCTAATAGACCACGACCAGGACCACGGCGACCTTTTGATGTAAAAGCAGAACCTATGAAAGAGATTAGTGAACCTTTAACTGACATCTTCGAGGATGAGAACTCGATAAAGATCTACTTTGAAGTATGTGACAGCACAAAAGACGACATGCAAGTTAATATAACCACTGATAAGGTTGAGATCAAAGCAACGAATTTCTATAAAATGATAAACCTGCCATCAGTTGATATAGACCTTGAAAAAGCATCCTCAAACTGTAAAAACAGAGTACTCGAAGTAATAATCCCCAAAAGGAAGGATCCACACAATAACAAAGATGCACAGAGAATAAAGATCAACTAGTTTACAGTGAAAATAGTGATCGAGATTCCAAATATCGATTACAATGATTGCATTAACATTATTGGAACTGCTCACTTCACAAGACGTAGCATAAACAATGCATACGAATCAATAAGTTCTCAAAAACCAGAGGATGTTGCCCTCGAACTCGACTTGAGACGCTTTCATCAACTCAACGCTATATGTATCAATTGTGCGAGAAGAAGATCATGCAAAGGCCTATGTGAATTTACCGGAGCAGCAAAGGCTCTGGGAAACGTTGATGCCAACATATGGTTGATTGATATGACGACAGAAGAGATGAGGCTTAGAATTACCCAAAAAATGACTCCTATCGAATACTCACGTTTAGGATTTCACCCATTCCATAAATTAGATGAGGATCCTATATGGCTCTGGGAAAAGGGTTTCAAAGATATAGTTGTAAACAACTCAAAGAAAAAAATAGAAGCTGATCGAAAAATTTTCCCATCTATATGGCAGGTTTTAATTGATGAACGAAATGCATTAATGGCGTCCAGGTTAGCTTGGATAGCATCCCGAAACTTGGATCAAGATAAATACCCCAAGATACTCACATTTGTAGGAGCCGTCCATGTTGAAGAAATCAAAAAAATGCTTATGAACCCAATCATGATAAAAGAGAATCTTAACCGATTCAAGATCAAGTTTACAAAGCCAACCCTTATTCGAAGAGTTTCCATACACTGGAACTAATGTGACTTTACTAAGACTATACAAGACCAAGTCTACGATAATCTAATCCTATTAATTTTTCAGATCACGCATTCTGGTATATACTTCGCTAGCTTTATTATTAATGAGTTATTAACTGAGCGATTATCATCGGGGAAGAGAAGATGATATCATGAGAAACAAACTTCTGTACATACTTCATGATTCTCTGAAAGAGATGAGAACAATTATTCCTGCTTTTTTTATTGCAACGCGCGCGCTAAGACTCTTAATATGTATGTCTCAGAGGATAAGATAGGATTGCTCCTAAAACGAGCACGAAGAAATACTCTTATGTCTTCATTGTTGGGGTTGGTTACACCAGGACCTTTAGCCTCCTATCTTCCTCTCTTGAAGGCTCTGCATGTTAGTGGATTACAGCTTGGAGTAGTTGCTGCTTTTATCACTAGTCAGACTTTAGTGGGCCCACTCCGCGCTTTCCTAGAGATAGACTTTTTCGGTGCAACCTTCTTTGCCTATAGAGTATTGGCCTCATTTATAATGGCCATAAGCATAGGAACACTTTTTCAACTTCTTGAGAAAAGGTTACTTATGAAATGAAAAGTCATCATTTAGCTCGTTGGCCTATCGAGAGTAAGAATGTAGCTACATGCTCTTTAAACCTTGATCAGAAGGTTGTTTATCAAAACGCTACTTTCAACATTGACGCAATCGTGGATAGTTACAGGTATCGCGCGCGCGCGCTCACGAGTAAAGAAGGATCATAAGTATTATCGTATGGAGACAGGTTATCTTCCATTAACCTATGAGACCTTGTGGACATTGAAAGGCATAATTCATAAAATCGAGTGGATGCTGAAAAACGAGTTACGTAAGAAGCCTAGGTTTTAGTTTAGAGAGTTAGATCCAGCCCCATGATCGGATTGGTCTTTCTCTCTTTTTCTTAGCCATTTTCCTTCTCCTCTACTATTTTCGTGTTTTACACCTAGCTTAAGAACTTGTATTTAGCTTTAATCCTATTCTACGCTAAACCTGAAGGTTATCTCCATAGCGAGAGGTAACAGTCAGGGCAGTAGTGCCGTGTTTTACTTGTTTTGGTTCCTCTGTAATGTGAGATTGCCTTGTCTCCAGGCCCTAGCAACTTGCGACAATCGGTTCCGTAACATTCGATTGTTTCTGTTTCAGGGCCGTGTATGCGTGTGATTATTGCTCGGGTTAAAACGATCTGTTTCCACTTCGGCACTAAAAGCCCGGATAGATTTTGTTTTCCTAGCTTATATGTCTTTTTTCTGACATATTAACCCTGTACAAAATGCAAAAAGAACAGGATAAAATAGCTAAAAGCTATAGAACCTTCTTTCTGAAGGCTTTAATACAACCTTAAATTCTTCTTACCTTCTAACATAG
>JASFPN010000058.1:0-6007 GCA_050115965.1 Candidatus Bathyarchaeota archaeon | reverse complement strand
CTTTCTCTTCATCTCTTTTTCTATGGGAACAGGAGGCTCACCGTAGAATCCCTTCACATAATTCTTCACTTCATTAGGGATCATGCTGTAACGTTTACCTGAGAGTACGTTAAACACGGCTTGTATACCAATAAGCTGGCTTGTAGGTGTCACTAGAGGAGGATATCCTAGATCCTTCCGAACCTTAGGGACCTCCTCTAAGACCTCCTTTAACCTATCGAGAGCATTCTGTTCTCTCAACTGTTCAAGAAGATTCGAGAACATGCCACCTGGAATTTGATGAATCATTATTGAAGGATCCACCCGTTCTGACTTAGGATTGATAAGTTTCAAAGGGTCAAAATACTTGTCTCTGAGCTCCTGGAAATATGCTGCTATCTCATTTAAAATCTCCATGTCAAATCCAGGATCATAAAAAGTGTCCTTCAAGCCTGCTACAACAGATTCAACAGGAGGCTGAGAGGTGCCCAGAGCAAACGGAGAGAAAGCTGTATCAACAATATCCACTCCAGCCTCGCATGCTCGAAGATACGTCATCATAGCCATACCACTGGTATTGTGGCAGTGTAAGTGAACAGGCAATCCAACAGTCTTCTTCAATGCAGTGATGAGTTCGTAAGCAACCTGAGGTGAAAGTATTCCTGCCATGTCTTTGATGCAGATAGAATCACAGTTCAGTGATGCAAGTTTGGTAGATATCTTCACGTAATGTTCAACTGTATGGACTGGACTTATTGTATAGCATATGCACCCTTGAGCGTGGGCATCAACTTCCTTAACAGTTTTTACAGCCACTTCCATGTTTCTTACGTCATTTAACGCGTCGAATATTCTGAATATAGCGATCCCGTTTTCAGCAGCTTTCTCCACAAATTTAATGACAACATCATCAGGGTAATTTCTGTATCCAACAATGTTTTGACCGCGTAACAGCATCTGGAGCGGTGTCTTTCTTATGTGTCGTTTTAGTTTACGAATTCGCTCCCAAGGATCCTCGTTTAAATATCTCACACAAACGTCAAAAGTGGCACCTCCCCATACTTCAAATGAGAAGAAACCTACTTGATCCATCTTCTCAGCAATGGGTGTCATGGATTCTGTGCGCATTCTGGTGGCCATTAAAGATTGGTGAGCATCACGAAAAGTGGTGTCAGTAATTTTAACAGGTTTCCTGGGCAAGTCAGCTCACTCTTTTTCAGTTTTGAAGTGTGAGTCTAGAATGCAGCTCTGGTTTATAATGGTATGTTTGCGTGTTTCTTGGAAGGTCTTGTTTCCCGCTTTGTTACTAGCATCTCTAGAGCACTAATCAATTTAGGTCGAGTTTCTAAAGGCTCGATCACCTCATCTATGTAGCCTTTCTGTGCTGCTACATATGGGCTAGCAAACTTTTGGCGATAATCATCTACGAGCTTGGCTCGTTTCTTCTCTGGGTCTTTGGCTCCCTCAATATCTTTTCTGAAGATAATGTTTATAGCTCCATGTGGACCCATCACCGCGATTTCAGCAGTGGGCCATGCATAATTTATGTCTCCGCCAGAGTGTTTACTTCCCATGACGTCATAAGCTCCACCATAGGCTTTTCTAACGATCAATGTGATCTTTGGCACTGTTGCCTCACAATAAGCGTATAGTAGCTTCGAACCATGGCGAATAATGCCACCATGCTCCTGCTCGATTCCAGGTAGGAAACCCGGTACATCAACAAACGTTATGATTGGAATGTTGAAGGCATCGCAAAACCTGACAAACCTTCCCCCTTTCACTGAAGAGTTAATGTCTAGGGCTCCTGCGTAAAAGGAAGGTTGATTTGCCACAATCCCAATGGTTCTTCCATTTAAACGAGCAAATCCGATAACTAGGTTTGGAGCCCAAAGGGACTGAACCTCAAAAAATCGCGCGCGCGCTTCACCATTATCTACTACATGCTGGATGATCTCTTTGACATCGTAAGGTTTGTCCGGGTCATCTGGAACTATGTCTACTAACTCCTCGTCGGCTCTGTTTGGGTCATCACCTGTATCTACGATCGGAGGATCTTCTAAATAGTTAGAAGGCAAATAACTGAATAGTTGTTTTATGATTTGGATACAATGATCCTCATCTTCTGCGATGAACTGTGCAACCCCGCTGGTCTGGTTGTGAACTAATGCCCCCCCAAGATCTTCAAAGGTTGCTTCTTGACCTAGCACTGTCTTAATCACTTGAGGTCCAGTGATGAACATATGACTGGTCTTGTCCACCATTACGATAAAATCTGTAAGAGCGGGTGAATAGACTGCTCCGCCTGCGCATGGCCCCATAATTGCTGAGATTTGTGGAACCACACCGGAAGCGATTACGTTCCGGAAGAATATATCCCCATAACCAGCCAAGCTAGCTACTCCCTCCTGAATTCTAGCTCCTCCTGAATCATTTAAGCCAATAACGGGTGCACCTGTTTTCAGGGCCAAATCCATCAATTTACATACCTTCTTAGCGAACATCTCGCCCAGCGAGCCTCCAAAAACAGTGAAATCCTGAGAGAAAACATAGACCAGACGTCCATCAATTGTGCCATAACCAGTGATAACTCCATCACCAGGAATCTTCCGGCCATCCATACCAAACTCGGTACATTGATGAACCATAAACTTATCAGTTTCCATGAAGCTTCCTGCATCCAGTAGAAGTTCAATCCTCTCTCTGGCTGTCAATTTTCCTTTTTTATGCTGGGCTTCAATTCTTTTTTTTCCACCGCCCAGATCAGCCTCTTCTCTTAACTGCCTCAGGTTTTTTATTTTGGCTTCTACAGTTGGCTTCTTCATCGTTGTCATCCTACTTCCATATGTTTCTGAGTATATCTGCTATCCAGTATTTAGAGAATGTGGAAAAACTTTCAAAATACTGTTCTCAGGCAGGTTGGAATACAAGATTTTGTGAGGTTCTACCTGTTATTTTTAATTTTAACATCACCAACCCTAACTCGCTTTACGGTGTTTCCCTGTGTTTTGAGAAGCAATGCGCCATCTTGATCAACATCTATTGCCAACCCACTGAACTTTTCTTCATAACCTGCGACCTCCACTTGACATCCGAGAAAACTTGCGTGTTTCTTCCATTCTTCCAGAGTTGAGTCAAATCCCTTTTCAATGAAAAGATTATTGAGCTTTTCTAAGGTCTCAAGTAGATGTCGAAAAACCTTTTCGATCTGAACTTTTTTGGAAATTTCGTTTTCAACTGAAGTTGAGACCTTACTTACTGTTTCTGGAAAAACTTTTTTCACATCAAAATTCACGTTTAACCCTACCCCCACTATGACAAAGTTGACAATTTCGTTGGTTGTATTCATTTCTGATAATATACCGCAGATTTTAAGTCCATTCACCATTACATCATTGGGCCATTTTGTTTCCGCCTTCAAGTTGAACATCTCTTGAAGAACCTTTACAACAGCGAGTCCAGCTACAAAATTTAGTTTAACCGTTTCAGATGGACGAAGTTTTGGTTTGAGAATAAGAGAAAACCATAATCCACCCTTTGGAGAGAACCATCTTCTATCCATTCTTCCTTTTCCTTTAATCTGAGTCTCAGCTATTATAACAGTTCCTTCTTGAGCTCCATCTATTGCAAAATCTTTAGCCCATTTGTTTGTAGAATCGATCTCGTGGAAAAAAATTATGTTTCTACCCAACAGCTTTGTTTTCAAGCCCTCTTGAAGCTGGTTTACCTTCATCTTCTGCGGTATACCTGCCAGCCATCATGGCTTTTCACATAATTCAAAAAGAACTCTTCTCGTACTCCTTGGATGGATGAAGGCGACTTTCACTCCTTCAGCTCCCATTCTTGGTTTTTCATCAACAAGTTTTAACCCTTTGGCTTTAAGTGTTTCAAGAAAATTTTCAATGTTGTTAACTTTTAATGAGATGTGATGAATGCCCTCGCCTTTCTTTTCAATGAATTTGGCAACGGGGCTGTTGGCTTCAGTCGGTTCCATGAGTTCTATTCTGGTCTCTCCACCCGTTGAAAAGAAAGCAGTCTTGACTTTGTCTTCATCTGCTATCTTTATTCCTTCAAGCTTTAGGTTCAATATGTCTCGATATAGATGGATAGCCTCATCTAATTTTTCCACAGCAATTCCTATATGATCTATTCCAATAACCATTCTGGATTTCAACCTCTAATGAGGATATAATTCGCTTGTTGAGAACACTAATAAAGATATTCTCAGTAGCGTGCACTGTTAATTGAACGTGATGCATACTAATACTGACATAGACTTTCGTTTGGCTAACTTGAATAAAAAAAGGGGTGCGGTGATGTTTCATCACTCTGTAGCCTGTGTTTGAATATCTTGAGTCACTATTAGAAGAACGCTAGTACGAACCCGAGGCCTAATAGCACCAAAAAGATTATGCCGAATACTATTGCAGATACAATGACAGCAATAATTGCTATGATAAATGCCTTACCCCAACTAGTATCGAAGAAATGATGTATCAAAAATAACCAGATCAAGAGCTGAATGATAAAAGCTATGATACTTCCGATAAGGCCTAACGCTACAAAACCAAAGGCCCAACCTAGCAGTCCACCTATCACTTGTCCAAGAAACATAATCCAAAGGGCATCAGTAAACTTCGCTTTCTCTCGTCCTACAAGTGCTCTTCCTACAAGCCAAAGAATTGGTGCCAGTATGATTGTGCCTACAATGATGTTGAGAATCAGTTGAATCCATTCTTCCATGTTGATCATGCCTTCCTTTTTCTACGGGTTTATGCTCTTCTCTATTTAACATTATCGAAATGAAAACATACATGGCTAGCGTACGTTATGTCTAAATGCATGCATTAATTTACTCGATAGGTGTGCAATACAAAAGAGTATTATTCTTTTAATTCAACATATATTATTATGTTAAAGAAACGGGACCTTCAACTCATTGCTGAACTCTTAAAGAACTCTAGAAGAAGCGATAGAGAACTGGCAAAGGCGTTAAAGACTTCACAACCCACCATAACTCGCGCACGTCAACGAATTGAACGTGAAGGCATCATTAGAAGCTACACCGTAATTCCGGATCTACGAAAGCTTGGGTTTGAAGTTATGGCGTTTACATTCACTAAGATGCGCCCTGAAATTCTGTCTGATGAATTGATAGGTAAAGTTACGGAATACGCTTCGAAGTTCCCCAACGCGATATTTGCAACGTCTGGTGAAGGATTAGGTTTAACGGGCGTAATTATGTCTCTGCATAAGGATTATAGGGATTATGTTCAGAAACTATCATTATTTCGTAACGATTGGGGACAATACATGGAATCTATTCAAAGCTTTGTCACAGTCTCCGGAGAAGGTGAAATTAAACCATTCTCATATGAGTATCTAGCAAACGCAATCTCCTAATATTCCCAAGTTTGTAAAAATGTTGACAAGATCTTACTTTTTTTTAAAAAAAAGAAGGATAACGTGTTCTGTTATAACGTAGCCTGTGCTATTGCTCTAGTTCTTCTGTTCAAGATTATTAAAAAGATCACTGCTAAGGCAAAAGCAATGCTCATGATGCCAAGAGCATACATGATACTTGTGGTTGTAGCGTTAATTGTCTGCAATTCGTGAAATTGATGTTGTAATTCTTCATGCGCGTCTTGTTCGTTTTCAAAATGTTGTTTATAAGGAGACTCAATGTAGAGTATCGGTCGATAGGTTGGATGTTCTGACCAAACCCAATTCTCTGATTGGTTGTTCCAAAGTTCAGTTACAGCTTTTACATACAGTTCTGTGTAACCCGGAGCAATATTGGTTGGTAAACTGAATGGTATGTTGAATGTGCCTATCTGTCCTGGTAGGATTTCGATTGGTAGCTCTTCGTCAGTAAAGTATGTTTGAAGGTATGTGTTTCCATCAGTGTAGTAATAATCTATTGTGGCTATTAACTCGGTTACGTGAATTTTGGCTTCCATATCGTTGTATATGACAACTGTAATGTATCCAAGATCGCCTTGTTCATAAGCTTCTTGATCAAAGTCAC
>JASFPN010000057.1:0-6024 GCA_050115965.1 Candidatus Bathyarchaeota archaeon | reverse complement strand
AATTTCTTGGTGAAACATACCAAGAGTGGGAACATTTGCACTGTAGTAAATACGTTTGCTGAAATGTTTCCTTTGTGGGTTGGTCGTATATTGATAACTGCTGATAGTGAAAAATGGGCTTCAACAGCAGCTAGAGCTGCAACAGGATTTGCGACAAGCGTAATTATGTCTCCTGCTGAAGCAGGAATAGAAAGTATGGTTCCCCCAAATGAAACTCCTGATAATCGAGTGGGTGTTCTGATTCAGTTATACAATCGTAACAGGTTTGAATTGAAGGAACAGATGATTACGCGTATAGGACAGTGTATTATGACTTGTCCAACGACTTCCGCCTTTGATGCTTTACCGGATGCTAAGAGAAAACTAAAGGTTGGTAGAAGCCTAAGATTATTTGGTGATGGGTTCCAAAAGAAGGGCATGGTTGGAAAGAGGAAAGTCTGGAGGATCCCAGTAATGGAAGGCGAGTTTAAGGTAGAGAACACTTTCGGTGCAGCTGAAGCTGTAGCAGGAGGAAACTTTCTCATTCTAGCAGAAGATAAGCCGTCTGGACTTAAGGCTGCAGAAGAGGCATCCCAAGCCATCAGAAACAAGGTAAATGGGGTCATACTTCCTTTTCCAGGAGGAATCTGTCGTTCTGGATCAAAGGCTGGATCCTTGAAGTACAAACTGAAAGCTTCAACACACCATGCCTTATGTCCAACGTTGAAGGAACTTGTTCCAGATTCCCAGTTAGACAAGAACGTGAACTGTGTGTATGAACTTGTCATCAATGGCTTAACTCTTGAAGCTGTAAGCAACGCTATGGGCGAAGGAATAGCTGCTGCTATCCGAATTCCAAAGATTGTTGGAATTACAGCAGGAAATTATGGCGGAAAACTTGGGCCTTTCAAGGCTCACCTAGGAGAAGTCATGAACCTATCATAGACTTTTGCTAAACCATTATCTAGTGCCCTGCAGTCAAGCTTGTCCACCAGCAATTCTAGGTGTGTGTGATTGGTTCAGAAAAGAACTTCCTTGGATAAATTCAGGTTAAAACGTATGCTTACCAAGCTAGGCATAAAGGAAGGCCGTGGAACTGAACTAGTCTCACTCTATGTTCCACCTGGCAAACAGGTAAGCGACGTTATGAACACGTTGAGGCAAGAGTATGGAACAGCCTCAAACATAAAATCAACCACAACTAGAAAAAACGTTCAAGACGCGATAGTAAAGGTTCAACAACGTCTGAAACTTTTCAAAAGAGTCCCTGAGAACGGGATAGTGATCTTCTCAGGCTCCATTCCCCAGAATGGTCCAGGGAGCGAGAGAAATGAAACATACATCATAACGCCTCCCGAGCCCATAAGCATCTATCTCTATCGTTGTGACTCCAGATTCCACACAGAGCATTTGAGCGATCTATTGAGAGAGGAGGACACCTACGGGATTCTTCTAATAGATGCTTCTGAAGCCACGTATGCAACATTGCATGGAAGAACCTTGGAGATTCAAAGGAGAGACACCTCTGGTGTACCAGGTAAAACTCGCGCTGGCGGGCAGTCAGCAAGAAGATTTGAAAGAATAAGGGAGATGAGGCTTCTAGAGTACTTCAAGAGGATTGGAGATCATGCGAACGAACTCTTCTTATCCATTGAGGGATTGAAAGGGCTGATCATGGGTGGTCCTGGACCAACCAAGTTTGACTTCAGAAAAGGCAATTACCTGAATTATATGCTGGATGAGAAAGTCATAGATGTCATTGACACTGCTTACGTTAACGAGCAAGGGGTCAAGGAAATCGTGGATAAGGCTCCAGACATTGTGAAGAAGATACGATACGTTGAAGAGAAGGAGATCGTTCAAAAGTTCCTTTATGAGGTCGGTCATGATACAGGATTGGCAACCTATGGAGCAGAGGAGATTCGAAAGGCTCTAGAAGCAGGTTCGGTCGAGACATTAATCCTCTCCGAAGAACTCGACATATCCCGAGTAACCGTAAAATGTGCAAGCTGTGACTACATGAACGTTGAGACCATGAGAACTGCTAAGCTGGCAAGCTACGAAGAAGAACTTGCTGAAAAAACCTGTCCAAAGTGCCGTTCACCCACACTTGCGTCAACCGGGACTGAAGACCTAATAGATTACTTTGCTGAACTAGCAGAACAGACGGACGCTGGCGTTGAAATGATCTCTGACAATACAGAGGAAGGCGAGATGCTTAAGAAATCATTCGGTGGAATAGCAGCAATACTCCGATTTAAAACCCGATAACACAATGTCATGCAAGTACGCAAGTCTAAGAGTTGGCCCAGTAGGGTTTTTTAATATATGAGTATATGTGGTGGCTGGCTATTGCTCCATGAGCAGCAGCAACCGTAATTAATCGAAGACCTATGTCTGTTACGTCACCCACTGCGAATATTCCCTCCACATTGGTTCTTTGGGCTCTATCTGTGATTATGAACCCGTTTCGATTGGTTTGCAACTCAAGTTTGGTAAGGGCTTCTGTGTTTGGAATAAGTCCTACAGCAATTATGATGGCGTCAACCTTCTTTTCTAGTTGTTTTCCTTTCTGCACGATGATTGCTTTTTCAACATGTGTGCGTCCTTTTATGGATTTGACTGTACTGTTCATGATGAAGTTTACTATGCCGCTTTCCTTGACTTTTTCAACGTTCTGGTCAAAGGCTCGGAACCCTTCACGCCTATGCACCAACGTTAGTTCGTCAGCAAGGTTCAGTAATTCAATTGTGGCATCAATTGCTGTATCTCCTCCTCCAACCACCAAGACCCTTTTCCCCAAAAACTCTTCAGGATGAGAGGGAAAATAATGCACTCCTCCACCTTTCTGGGCAAACTTTGATTCTCCTGGCACTTCTAGCATTCTTGGTCTGGCTCCTGTTGCTACAACTACTACCTTTGGTTTGTACTTGTTTACGTTGGTTGTGACTGTTAGATCTTTATCGATGTTCAAAGTGTTCTCGGTCTTTACGGTGGTGCTGCTGAATCTTAGATGTCCTAGCCAGGTTCGAACAAGCTCAATTGCCAATACTCCTTGGGGAAATCCAGGGTAGTTTGGAATCGTTTTTTGAGGATAGAGGGTGGCTAGAAGACCTCCAACTTTCTGCCTTTCTAGAATCAGCACGTTTAGGTGTCTTGATGCGCACATTATGGCGGTGATCAGGCCAGCTGGACCTCCGCCTACTACAACAACATCAAACTCCTCAGACTCAGACATTGGTGTCCACTGTTCTACAAGCATTCTTCGGAAATATGCTTTGCTACAATGATGCCTGGCTACTTCGTACGCTCGAGAATGTGTCCTGCAAGGTATTTGAGGCTTGGAGGAAGAAACTGGTTTTTATCTTTCAGGTTTATAAGGAAACTTTTGACCCCATCTACTTCCACCATGCTCTGACTTTTCAGGAAATTGTAGAAATCAAAATATTTTGAGTAATCTTCATGAAATGTGATTAGAACTCTGTCTGCGTCACAACCAATGCCACTCATGCCAATTATTGCTGGAGAGCTTTCAGAATTTATCCATTTGTAAGCTTCTTTCCTTCCTTTCTCAAGTTTTGTAGGGGTTATTGGTTTTTTTAATTTTGCGAAGGTGATCGCGAGGATCTCAAATCCAAGTTTTTCGAAGTTTGGAATTGCCGAGTAGCCACTAATGTATCCTTCTTTTTCCAGTTTCTTTATCATTCTGCTGATTGTTGGTTGAGAAACACCCAGAATCTTTGCTAGTTCCCTGTCGCTCCTTCGGCATTCCTTCATAAGTTCTCCAATTAGCCTTAACTCAATATTCTTCAAGAGAACTCTCCATTAACCTTACTATGTACCCGCAAATAAAAAGAATACGTCCATTGGTCTTTGCATTAATGCTCGTTTTGGGCAATTCATTTTACTTCATCTTCGGACATTATTAGGATTGAAGTGATTAGGACGAAAGAAGGCCAACCAAATTCCAACAAGGGTATTAGGGCAAACTTGTTGAAAATGAACTTCTTCAGTTTCTTCACTAATCTACATTTTATCGGAGGTGTGCTTATCCCGTTCTTCATGGATTGGGGTGGTCTGAATATGATGCAGATTATGATTTTACAGTCATGGTTTATGCTCTGGACCTTCGTATTAGAAATTCCATCAGGAGCAGTCGCAGATTACCTTGGTAGAAAATTTACCCTTGTTCTAGCGTGCGTTATTAATATAGCTGGCGCCATTATGTATGCAAGTTTCCCCAACTTCTATGTGTTCCTTTTTGGAGAAGCCATATGGGCAGTTGCGGCTGCATTACTTTCAGGGGCTCGCGAAGCTTTTATCTATGATACTTTGAAGGATGTGGGTGAACCAGAGAAATCAAAAGCAGTCTTTGCAAGAATTGACAGTTTTAGGTTGGCAGGAGTTATGATTGGAGCCCCACTTGGCAGTTTCATAGCAGTAAGGTTTGGCTTGAACGCTCCAATGTTATTCATAACCCTACCGCTTGTTGTAGCTAGCCTTATTGGCATTACTTTTGAGGAACCAGCAAGAACTCAGAAAATTCGGAAGAAATACACGCAGATTCTGAAGGATGGAATAGAATATTTTCTTAAAAATAGGGTTTTAAAAATACTGGCATTAGATATGATTTTTATCGCTTCTGTTGCCTACTTTATGATCTGGTTCTACCAACCAATGCTTGAACTAGCGGGTGTTGATGTTGCTTATTTTGGTTTTGTCCACGCGTCATTTGTAGTTAGTCAAATAGTGATAATGAACAACTATGAAAGACTTGAAACACTACTCGGCTCTAAAAAGCGATTGATAACTTTCAGTGCCCTTATTACGGGAATTATGTTCATAGTTGGCGGTCTAACGTCTCTGATCCCCATAGTTTTAATGGTAATCACAGTTGGTGGAGGTTTTGGACTGTCAAGGAGACCTCTTTTCTTGAGTTATATGAACAAGTTTATTTCATCGTCAGAAAGAGCGACTGTTCTTTCTGCGATATCTATGATAAGAAGACTCGCTTTGGTAGCCATAAATCCTTTTGTAGGCATGATGGCAGATTGGTCGCTTAGCTATACTCTGATTATATTAGGTGTATTAGCTGTTTTTTTTTCGTTGATATCAAGGGTCAAAGAAGAACATCTAATCGATTAATAAAATTACACTCACTGAATTTACGCATGTGTTTATATGAACAGTTACGCTGATATTATGTTGAAACGTATGCCTCGTAAGAAGGGGTTAAAGAAAAAGAAAGCTGATAAGGTCGGGATAGGTGCAATTGTTGAGCCCGGCGTCGGAGCATTATACGTCAGGGGTTCATGGATGAAAAAGCTCAAGGACCTCGGTAGGAAGAAGCGTAAAAGACCGCATACCAAGAAATAGCGCGCATGCCGTGCGCTACTTATTTACTCAGTATCTTTGGTGTTTTCCATTCTTCTCTCAGAACACTGAAGAGAGCTGTGTCTCTCCATACCCCTCTGCTGAAGAAAGCCTTTCTGATGATTCCTTCCTTTTTGAATCCAGCTTTTTCCAAAACTCTCTGCGATGCTTTGTTTTCTGGATGAATCTCAGCTTGGACACGGACTATGTTTTTAGAGAGAAACAAGTAGTCTACCATGATTTTGACAGCTTCGGAACCGAACCCTTTTCCTCGTTCACTTGGAAGCAGATAATACCCGATTCCAACAAGTTTCCCTTTTACAATAAAGTGAGTTATGATGCCAATTTTGGTACCATCTTTTTTCTCTACGAAAAACCATCTCTCCTCAGGATGAAGGTTATCGTACTGTTTCTCTAAATCAGATTTTGATTCTTGTTGGATGGGCTCATACTCTCCAGTGAATTTTGGATCATTCACCCATTCTGCAACCAGATCCAAATCTTCTTTCTCAACTATTTTTAAATTCACCTTCTTTCCTTCAATCATAGAAGAACACTATCCAATCAATGTTTATACTATGTTTTATGACTTGTGCGCGTGCTTACGCGTAGTGGATCATTGTCGTACGTGTGCTATTACCTACCTAATGGCTTCCCATCCTTCTTTTATCA
>JASFPN010000056.1:0-6035 GCA_050115965.1 Candidatus Bathyarchaeota archaeon | reverse complement strand
TCACACGGATCATTCAGCCACGGCTCATCCGAACCATCAGCAGTAGCCGCATTACAATCATCATCTAAACCATTACAAATTTCTATAGCACCGGGATTTATACTAGCATCTGCATCGTAACAGTCATCGTTTGTATCATCCCAAACGTCACCATCGTTTGAGCCACAAGCACCGGTTATGTCTGATATACCATTGGTTGCGGTAAATGAACTCTCACCACTTGTAGTGGCACCGTAACCATCAGAATCTGAATCATCATAACAAGCTACAAAATCATTGCAGTTCTCGTCTAAATCATTGCCAGGGGTATCGGTTGCACCAGGATTAATATTTCCGTCTGTGTCATCGCAATCATTGCCACCGTTGGGACAAACAGCGGGATACCCTACTGTGGTCATATTACTATCGCAATAATCATCATTATCATCATCACAGCCTTCATCTATTGTTCCATCACTATCATTATCATTTCCATCACAAATTTCTTCAGTTGCACGCACGCCTGAAACTGCCTGAGTGGCTGCTTTGGTGTCCGTCTTCACCATGCCCATAGTTTCGACACCAATACTGTCAAGCGCATGATGCACAGAAGCGTCAATACTATCTTTCAAGGCATCATTCTGGAGAAAGTTATGATTCTGAGGTTGTTTTAAGGCGTTGTTTGTTACTCCAACGCATCCTTTTGATGGTGCCTCTTCTGAATCATCTGATTTGTTTCCATCTCCAATAGGACCTATGCCTGGACGTTCTGTAGAAGTATTTAGTTCTGTTTCACAACTTTTTGGAGAAGTGTCTAAGGCTGAACAAACGGTTTGCTTGATGGCTTCAGCAGATCTCTCCACTGAAATAACTTCGCCATTTATTACGAAGGTTGGGGAACCACGTACACCATATTGTTGGGCAAGCTCTGCATCAATGCCATACTTGGGAAATCTATCTTCACTTTCTTGAAAGGTCTTTGACAACTCAAACTTTTCATCTGTCTCCCATATGCAACTGGTGATCAAGTGTTTGTCGATCTGTGCGTATGCTATACATTTCTCTGGATCATCATTTTCAACAAAGCAACGAAGATAATCAGCAAACTTTTCTCTTGCTTCTTTCTGAATACAGTGCATTCGCGTATTTTCTTCCACCTCCTTTTCTCCATGCATAACATAAGGCACAAAATTAACCTCAAGATTCACTTCCTCGCCCAGAAGCTCCATCACAGGAACATAAGCCTTCAAGAATTGCAGACCATATGGACAATAAGACATGATAAAAGCATGAACTTCTGGGCCATCGGTCTTCTCTACTCCATCAGCTTCCACGAAAGGCTCGAGTTGGTCAGGAACCTCACATGTCAATTCCAAATTTTCAGTATAACCACTAACCATTGGAAGAGTTCTAATGGTAACTGTAAACATTGGGATGGTAAGCAGCATGCTCATTATCACCGGGACATTATATCTGATTACCTTGTGACTCAAATTATGGTCCTTGACAAACCTCACTGCCAGAAAGAGACCAATCATCACAAGCAAGGGAGGACAAACCGTATTGAGAACGCTTAGAAGGATTAGCAAAGGCCTGGCAATCAGATGTATCGGCATCACAACGAAGCCCAAAAAAATCATCGTGACTCCCCCAATCAAACGTAAAAGACCCTTATGCTCATCATTCCACCCTCTAACTTTACCTATGGAAAAACGGTTGGAGTAAAGCAGCACTGAGATCACAAGCAAAGGCAGAACAAAGATGAAATTATAGTAAAGCAGAAGCGGAATCGCGCTGATCCTTGTGGCACTGTCCGCTAGTTGTCCAAGAATAAATAGGTAAGGACCACCAGTGCATGGTAACTCGAATAGGCAAACCACAAACCCCATCAGGAAAGCTCCAACTGGACTTGTAACTCCTTTCAACATCTTCATAAGCAATGGTTTCAACTTGTTAGGAACCTCCATCTTGAACCTATCCTGATTCTTCGAAAAAACGTCTCTCAGATAGAGAATGCCAACAGAAAACGCAATAAGACTAACCAGAAAGCCAAAAATATTTGTGAAACCGCTGAACTGCACAACAGTGAAAAGACCAAGTCCAAACAGGAAATAGGCAATATAAATTGAAAGACAGAAAGCAAGACCAACCTTTAACGCTCTCTTCTTTCTGTCAGCAACAAGCACCCTTGCTCCAATCAAAAACACAAGAATAGCAATAGAACAAGGACTAATAGCATCAACAAAAGCAGCAAGAGTAAGCGTAACAATGGATAGATCAATAGGAACACCAATGATTTCATTGTTTATATTCTCCTGATTTTCCAAATCCAAAACTAGCGTGCTAGATGAACCGTTTGAAAACACCTTAATGACCTGTTCCTCAAAGCCTTCTATGATAGGCTGGTCACCGACAAAATAGGTTTCAGAAACAAAAAGAGTGGGGATACCCCTATCAGTTAGGGGAATCTCGTAATTGCTAGAGTAGGAATCGAAAAGCGGAAGAAGAGATCTGTTCGTGTAAACATCATACCTGTGAATTTGAATCGGATACTTCTGCTCCATCTCATTAAGAAAAGGCTCAACAGCTGCACAGTGAGGACATCCCTTCCCATAAAAAAAGTATACGTCTAGGCTATCTTGATTAAAAACAAGAGAAGAATCAAATTCTCCCCCACTCGTTGAATTATCAGTGTTGAAAAATAGTGAAACTGTAAAAAAACCAAGCAATAAAAGAAACACAATCACTAGCTTACGCATTCAGAAGTCTCCTCCCATCCCTAATCATCAATAGGTCATTGAAAAGATAAGACTTATGGAAGAAACTTCTATGCACCAACCTAACTTCTATCAAGATTTATTGGTAAATTTGTATCAAAATCCCATTCCCGGCGCCTCCTTAAAAGCGCGCGTGCGTTTAATCAAACCAGTAATCTCTTTCTCCAATTCCTTCGCCAAAAGTTTGTTGAAGACGCACTTTTTTCCTCCAAAACTTAACCAAACACTCTCTAGAACAGATAGGCGTGTGAACAATCGCCTTCTTAAACAAGGTTTTCCAAGTTGGCTTTCCGCAAATTACACATTTTTTATCTGGTCGAAGTAAGGGCAAGGGCGTCATAGCGTTATCCTCACAGGGTACGCTCAAATAAAAAGTAAACGAAGAAACAAACATCCATGATAATGGACAGAGAATAGTAAAAATGATCGATCTAAGACAGTGTGCTACGGGTTTCTGAAACCATAAATGCAACTTTAAATTTATTATTATAATAGATCGATTGGGAGGGAGGTGATGTTGTTTTGAAGAGAAGATATTTGGTTACATTCATTTCTTTGGTTGTAATCTCTGTTCTTATTGTAAGTGTATTGTATTATGGCATGGTTTCTGCTCAAGGCCCTGGTGATTATGATTCGTGGTATGACGTGAATGATGATGGAACAATTGATATGAGGGACATTGGGGGAATGGCTCGGAAATTTGGCACCAGTGGAACACCAATAAATAAGACTGAGTTACTCTTGGACCTCAACGCTAGTGTCACTCAGCTCGAAGCAAAGCTGAACGCAGAAGTTGGAAGTATCTTTATTCCAATGATGACTAATGGCACGGTCTGCTCAACTAGAGATGGAGGGTGTGTGTTGAAGTGGGATGCCCAGAATTTTGATTTTCTGCTTGACAATACATCTGGCGACTGGTTAGACTTCTGGCTCATCAACAAGGGAACTTATGTTCAAGGAGCCATAATGGATGGGACAACAGAGTATAGACTCATTGATTGGAACAACAACAATGATGATGGAGCCGAAATTCATTTTGGACAAGCTGATGGTACAGGTGGTTACTGCTCTGTGTGGGTTCAATATGCAAATGGACGTATCGTTGGCCACTACATCAAATATTAATGATGTCTAGGCCTTTGGAAGAGATGTTTCAGAAAATATTTCACGCACTATAGATCTGTCTCCCCAAAATTTCTAGCTGCCAATCCTACGTCTCTCATATCGATTTTTTCATCTGGTATTCCCATAGTGGGTCCAGTTAGATCACAGTTAGCTGGTGCTGGTGGTGTATTCTGACCGAAATATCTAGCCACTAAACCTACATCCCTCATGTCACATCTGTTATCTGGATAACCATCTTCACCAGTGATGTCTCCTTTTATGGTTATGATGATAAATCCCTCTGTACAGTTGTTGTTTGCAGTTTCTGTTTCGCCCATAACCTGTGGTGCTTGTGCTCTTAAAGTATAGTTGCCATTCGACAGATTAGTGGAGTTTAACATGAATTCAAGGATTGTATGGTTTCCGCTTTCTAGGGTGATGTTCCTTATTGTGTCGATTATGGTGGTATTGGCGTAGGTTGTGGTGTTGAATGTTTCTGGGTAACTACCGATGTTCATAACTGATACCTTTATTATTGCTATACTGTCTTGTCCTACGACTGTTTTTGATGTTATGCCTTTTACTGCAATGTCGTGGCCTGGATTAAGTTGTTTAAATACAGCGTTTAATGTGTGGTTCATGTTCATTACAACTTTTACCGGGTTTGACAGCTTTATAGTGGTATTGTCGAGTTCCCAGTGATCAAGGTAGTAACCTAGCTGTGGAGATGCGGTGACATTGACTGTTTCTCCCATAGGTTTTTGATAGGTGCCTGTCATCGGGCTGGTGCTTCCTCCTAGGGTCGTTGTAATTGTTAATGTGTATTGTATCGGAGTGAATACTGCGTGTAATGTTTGATCTGTGTCGACTGTTACGGTTATCGGATTTGTCTGGTTGATGACGCCATCAACTTTCCAATAATCAAAGTAGTAGGTAGAGCTGGGTGTTGCTGTTACAGTTACCATGGTTCCTGATGTGTAAGTGTGATTTCCTGGATTCGGATCTGTTGATCCACCAAGGGTAGTGTTAATTGTTAGAGTGTGGGTTGGTAGAAAGACAGGGTGCAAAGTGTGATCAGCATCCATCATCACATTGATAGGATTGCTGCTTCCAATGTTCACTTCGTCGAGTTCCCAGTGATCTAGTGCGTATCCATTGGATGGTATGGCTTCTGCCGTAACATTCTGTCTTTGCGAATAAGTATAGACCCCTGGGTCAGGGTTAGTCGTACCATGGGAAGCAGCAGCTATTGTCAATGCATAGTTAGGTGGTAATGGACTTCCGAAAGGGGTAACCAGAGGGTAACGGTCACGATTTGCATGATCAATGATGTAAGGTGTATCAACTATATCGTCGCTTCCATGCTGATCTTGGTTTGGGCCTTTCTTCACGTCAACGTTTTCATGGTTTTTCCAGTAATTTCCACCAGAAGGATATCCATCGTCCAGAGTGTTCGCGAAATTTTGACCTTTGGGCATCCCATCAAAGAAATTATTGTGGTAGATGATGTTGTCACTGGCATAGTAGGAAACGTAGAGGTTAGTTAGACTGCTGTTTGTGATTTGATTGTTGTATATTCTGTTTTCGTCTGCTCCCGTACTGCTTAAAGGACCCCAAAGTTTTATGCCAAAAAGATTGTTTTCTATTAAGTTGTTGAATATTTCGTTGTGGGATGCTCCTTCAAGGTATATGGCAACTCCACAATTCATTATTTTTGTATTTTTGATAATGACATTTTCTACATAAAGCAAGGCAAAGCCGCCTTCTTGCAGTATATAGCCTTGGCCATCAATGATTATGTTGCTTGTGTTAACGAAGATTTGACCAGAGATGTCATCAATGAAAGAGTAGACATTACCACTACGCCTTATGGGTGCTGTTGGGGGTTCAAGGCTTCCATCAGGCATGATATAGATCGTTTCAGAAGCTTGAGCTGGCTTAAAAACGAATAATGCAACCAACATACATACAAGAAAACATGAGGATGCTATTCTATAAACTACCTCTCCCACCTACTTTCCTCTCCAACATTGCCGAAATATAAACACACTCCAAGAATATTTGTATAGATCCAGAAAACGATAGTTAACCTTTAGCACGAACAAGAACTTTGTATAATGCGTGCTAAAATGAGCTGCATGGAATTTTTATATTGAAGGAAAAAATGTTGCTGAG
>JASFPN010000055.1:0-6194 GCA_050115965.1 Candidatus Bathyarchaeota archaeon | reverse complement strand
TCCACTATTAGCAAGTATTGTTCCACTCTTCATCTTCTGAAGATGTTCTTTTCTTATAACATCGGTGTTACCTGTCGCTGTAATGAAGATATCGCCTATCTTGGCTGCCTTGGACATTTGCATTACATAAAAACCATTCAGAACTGCTTCCATTGCCCTAATTGGATCCACCTCGGTTACTATGACTTTTGCGCCCATTCCTCTAGCCCTCATGGCAATTCCTCTACCACACCAGCCATAACCACTTACTACAAAGTTCTTGCCAGCTAGAAGTATGTTTGTTGTTCTAAGGATGCCATCAATTGTACTCTGTCCTGTTCCGAAACGATTATCAAAAAGATACTTGGTGAATGCATCATTCACAGCGATTATTGGATATTTTAGGGCTCCCTTTTTATCCATTGCTTTTAATCGTTGGATACCTGTTGTTGTTTCCTCCGTTCCACCTCTTATTTTAGAGAGTAACTCGATTCTTTTACTATGAAGAGTGCCAACGAGATCTGCGCCATCATCCAGAGTTATTTCTGGTTGGTGGTCTATGACTCTTTCAATGCACCAGTAATATTGAACTTTTGTTTGTTCTCGCCAAGCGTAAATGTGGGTTCCTTTCTCAGCTAGAGCTGCTGCAACATGATCTTGTGTAGATAGTGGGTTTGAACCACAAAGGGCTATATTGGCCCCCCCACTTAAGAGGGTGTTTATGAGCACTGCTGTTTCCTTTGTGATATGTAAACACGCTGCGAGGGTTAATCCTTCCAGAGGTTTCTCCTGTTCAAACCTATTATTTATTTTATTTAGAACCGGCATGTGTTCCGATGCCCACTCAATTTGCCGAAATCCTTTTGATGCCAGATCAATATCCTTGACTTTGTAACTACCCATTTTTCTCAATTCCTAGTTATCTGTTATCTGGAATAATCTTATCACAAGTTAATCCTTTCTGGTCTGTCTCTACTTCGTACAATTTAACATCATCCTCTAGTTTAGTATTTACCCCAAGGAAAACGCTTAATCAGTAAGAATTTACTTCTCAGAGATTGCCCAGATCGATGGCACGAACCAGTTAAACTTTTCCCAACTTTCATCTATGCCATCTAGGATTCGAAATCGTGTGCACGACCATAATATTAATGATTAAACAAATGCAGAGAGATTATTGTGCTACCACATGAGTCTACTTAAAGGCATTTATGTTCTAATCTTCCTGTTAAATGAAAACATAATCGTAAGTATTGGTGCCTTGGGAGAAATTTTTTTTGAAAGGGGTCTTTACGCCTATATTGGTTCTGCCCAAGGTGGATTGAAGCAAAGATTAAACAGACACTTGAGAAGAACCAAACAAAAATTCTGGCATATTGATTATTTGCTAGACAATGATTGTGTAAGGATTTTAAGGGTCTTCCATAAAAATGCTGATAAAAGTGAAGAGTGTAAACACGCGAAAAAACTCGCTTCACTTGGGATATCAATAAACGACTTTGGCAGCAGTGATTGTAACTGTGAAAGCCATCTATTTAGAATCAAATGTAGAAACACATTGAATGAATTTCTGTATAGTTCAAGATTCAGCTTCTTTGAAAATTGCACTGGAAGATAATCCGATGCACATTAGTCAATCAAACATGACAACTAAACATTTATAACTCAATCCTCTCTTCCCTAAGGGACGCGAAGAAGGAAAACAATGAGTCCTAGGAAAAAAAACGCTCCAAGACGTGGTTCACGTTCCTTTTCACCTAGGAAACATGCTAAAAGTCTATTAGCTCGAACTCGCCATTGGCCCGAAATCAGCGCTGATGCTCCCCAACTCTTGGGCTTTATTGGTTATAAGGCTGGTATGACGCACATATTTAAAATAGAGGATAGGAAACGCTCTCCTACCTATGGAAAGGAAGTAATTCGATCCGCAACTGTTCTAGAGACGCCCCCTATGATTATTTGTGCTATAAGAACCTATGGCCGGTCATCAAAAGGTCTTCAAACACTTACCGAGGCATGGATGAAGGATCCACCTGAACAAATTAACCGAGTTTTAACTATGCCTGAATCCTTTGATACTGACGATAAACTCAAGAAGATCGGAGAGAAATTTAACGAAGTGGAAAAAATCCGAGTTCTTGCCATTACCCAGCCTAGACAAACCAGTATATCGAAGAAAGTACCTGAATTAATGGAAATTGAGATTGGAGGAGGCACCTCAGAGGAGCAATTTGAATATGCGAAGGGTCTTCTTGGAAAACCAATACCTTCCACCGAGGTTTTCAAAGAGGGTCAGTATGTAGATACAATCGCAGTAACGATTGGAAAGGGCCTACAAGGGCCCGTTAAACGTTGGGGGGTTAGGATTCTCCAACGAAAAGCAAGAAAGACAAAACGAGGAATAGCAACCCTCGGACCATGGACACCTAGACGGGTAAGAAGCACGGTTCCAAGGGCAGGACAGATGGGCTTTCACCAAAGAACAGAATACAATAAACGCATAGTGAAAATGGGTCCAGATGGAAAAGATGTGACCCCCAAAGGTGGTTTTGTAAGATATGGCATTGTTCAAGGATCGTACATGGTAATCGAGGGAAGTGTACCAGGTCCTGAAAAGAGGCCAATCAAACTCCGTTATCCCGCACGTCCTCCAAAACATGCACCTGAAGAATCTTCGCAAGCTGTTTACCTGTCTCTAGAATCCCCCCAAGGAAAATGAAGATGAAAGCTTATGGCTAAAACTAGGAACGTTTATGACTTATCAGGAAAACCAGTAGACAAAATAAGTTTACCAACGATTTTTAACGTTCCTTTGAGACCAGACGTCATAAAACGCGCAGTTTTAGCCTCCCAATCTAGGAGAATTCAGCCTCAAGGTAGAAATATCTTGTCAGGAAAAAGAACTACGGCTGAATCTAGAGGTGTAGGTCTAGGCATATCAAGAGTACCAAGAATCAAAGGAATGGGCCAGAGAGCCGCGTTTGCTCCAGGCACGGTTGGCGGAAGACCGGCTCATCCTCCCACTTCAGAGAAAAAGAACGTAAAAAAGATTCCTAAAAAGGAGAAACAGCTTGCCCTTCTTTCTGCTGTGGCTGCCACCGCCTCTAAGAAAGTTGTAGCTGCTCGAGGCCATTCCATTGAAGATGTTCCTCAATTCCCAATAATAGTTACCAACAAACTGGAAGAGCTGAAGAAGACCAAACAGGTTGAGGAGGTCTTGATAAATCTCGGTGTTTTATCTGATATTTACAGAGTCAAAGAAAGCAGAAAAATAAGAGCTGGAAAAGGCAAACGAAGAGGACGAAAGATGAAACATGCCATCGGTCCCTTAATAGTAGTATCAGAGGATAAAGGAATACTGAAAGCCGCACGAAACATACTTGGCGTAGATGTAGTGAGTGTTACCAATCTTAATGCTGAACTTCTGGCTCCCGGCACTCATCCAGGAAGGCTAACAATCTGGACAATTGACGCAATTAACAGACTATCTGATTTATCTAAAGGAGAAAAAGTTTAATGGATCCATACAAGGTTATCCTCTACCCTTTAATGACGGAATCCGCAAGCCTTATGATTGAGCAGGAAAACAAACTAGTTTTCATAGTCGATCTAAAAGCAATGAAGATTGATGTTATAAAAGCCGTTGAAGAACTCTATGAAGTGACGGTTGAGAAAGTCAACACACTAATAACACCAGATGGCAAGAAGAAAGCTTTCGTCAAGCTAGATCCAGAATTCAAAGCAGTAGATGTGGCAATAAGGCTTGGAATATTGTGATTGTCTGAGGTGAATGAACAATGGGAAAACGAATCCGTGTTCAGAGACGAGGACGAGGTGGCCCAACATTTCGGGCTTCAACTCATAAAAGAACAGCGCCAGCCAAGTATCCAACACTGGAAGTAAGGGATTACTCTGAGACGCTAATTGAAGGAACTATCGTAGATCTTATACACGATCCTGGAAGAGGCACACCACTCGCACTGGTGAAATTTAAAACAGGAAAGAAATGTTACACTGTGGTTTCCGAAGGAGTTTATAAAAACCAGTCAATACAGATGGGAGGCAAAGCTTCTGTAGAGGTTGGAAACATACTACCAGTTGGCAAAATTCCAGAAGGAACCATGGTTTGCGACCTTGAACTTAATCCGGGCGACGGTGGTAGACTTGCCAGAACTTCTGGCACATACGCCTCAATTGTAGGACATACGCCTCAAGGCACAATGATCCGACTTCCATCAGGAAAGACAAAGTTTCTAAATGATCAATGCAGAGCAACGATTGGAATAGTTGCTGGAGGAGGTAGAACAGAAAAACCCTTCTTGAAGGCAGGCACCAAGTTTCACCTGATGAAGGCAAAAGGACACAAATATCCAACAACACGAGGGAGAGCAATGATTGTAGCAGCTCACCCTCATGGTAGTAGTAAAAGAGGCTCTAAGAAATCTCGCCCAGTTTCACGCCATGCTCCACCGGGACAAAAAGTTGGTTTGATAGCAGCAAAATATACAGGGAAAAAGAAGAGGCGCCGGTAGACTGAAACGCGAGTTCCCATAAGGTTTATAGCTGTTCATTAAATGAATAGTTCTGAATAAAGATGCCAAAAGAGTTTACATATCGTGGACATACGTTAACTGAACTGGAAGCCATGTCTATGGATAAGTTTATCAATCTGCTGCCTTCAAGACAACGAAGAAGTTTATCTCGTGGATTAACACCACAACAAAGAACATTGCTTGAAAAGATTAGAGCAGCAAAAGAATCGTCTAGAAAAGGAGACCCTAAGCTCGTTAAGACTCACATACGAGATATGGTCATTCTACCTGAAATGGTCGGTTTAAAGATCCTTGTTCATAGTGGTAAAGAGTTTATCACTTTGGAAATTAAGCCTGATATGATTGGACATTATCTAGGTGAATTCGCAGTAACAAACAAACCTGTAAGGCACGGGACACCTGGTATTGGGGCCTCTCGTTCTTCTATGTACGTTCCTCTAAAGTAACGATAAACTAATATTTCATGTTGTATAGTCAAGCTTTGAAGGCTTTTCTTCAGAGCTTGTCTTAGGCGGGATCCTTGGTAATGGAATTGGTGGCGGGATCCTTAACGTTCGAGTTATGAGAACAGTCTCCACGAAAGCAACATTTGATATAGACTGAACTATGATTTGTGGAGGAGGTTTCTTCTTCTTGTACCCTTGATAGATCTGGTCTATCTCTTCCCTTGTTCCAGTGACCAAAGCCTTTCCCTTCAAGCTTATTTGAGCTATTGATGGATTATAGTTAATAGCTAAAACAAAAGGCACTTCCAAAAACCCTTCTTTCTCCTTAGTAATTTCAACTAAATTCAGGTTTGTGTTAATCTTTATTGGAGGTATGGGCTTTTGCAAGTCCCATAATCTTTCTGCTGAAACATTAGTTATGAAAACATTAACTCTGACCATCTGCACCATGTAATCTAACTTTGAAATGAGTGATTTAAAGATTTTTTACTGTTCAGCAGTTTTATAACGCGTAAATCCGCATTTACTGTTCAGCAGTTTTATAACGCGTAAATCCGCATTTACTGTTCAGCAGTTTTATAACGCGTAAATCCGCAATGCCCACAGGTGTATCTGTCTTGATGACGAGCCATAAAAAATCCTGGTCCACATCTTTCACAAGTGGGTCTCAATCGTTTTACCTGATTATCCTTCAATTCATAAAGCAAAGCTGTTCCTTTCTCTCTTTTCTTTGATTGTGGCGTCTCTGTTGCTGGTTGTGGCGTCTCTGTTGCTGGTTGTGGCGTCTCTGTTGCTGGTTGTGGCGTCTCGTTTTCTGTGTCCTTCTCTTCTCTGTTGGAATCTGCTGACATGTTACTGTTTCTCCTCTTCTACTGGTTTGCTTGGATTGTTCCTATCAATTATATATTTGGGTTCGATGAGTTTAGCTTCTTCTAAAGAACTGTAGATGTTTGCTAGTCCAATAGCTGTGTGCGTGCCCGTCTTGGTCTCTAATTTTGTAATGAAAATAAAATCTGTTTTTTCCTTTAAAATATTAGCGAGTGCTCTTCTTACCTGTTGTTTGGGAGGTGTGCTGCCTACATCGTCATGTTTTGTACTAAATTGCACTTCCTTACGGTTTAGTAAAGGATTGTGTTTCTTTGATATTATTTCGATTTCCATGGGATTCCACGGCGGTGTTGACTTGTTACGTTTCCTCTTTATTTAGCTTTTGGAA
>JASFPN010000054.1:0-6428 GCA_050115965.1 Candidatus Bathyarchaeota archaeon | reverse complement strand
CAAAAGCTTTCGGTACATATCCTGGCCACTCTAGATGGGACGCAATCTGCGACATAAACCATGACACTAAACTGATATGAGAGACATAGGCAGTATCGCTAGAAAATTCGGTTGGAGCTGCCCCTAAAACACTTTTTCCAGTATACTATTAGGAAAATCTAAAACTCTAGGAAACATCTTATAGAAAAAAGGGGAGTTTTGCGGGAATAATTCAGATGATCGGGTGATATCTCCACAGTGGGTGGGGTTCAAATCTCTCCCGGCCCACTTTAGAATTCTCTCGGATAACTGAATCAGCCTCACTTTCTTTTTCGGAGAAGTTTAGCCTCGTTTAGTTCGCAGACATAAGTGAATCCAGTTTCAATTAGAGTTTTTGCTCTATCGACAGTAGTAGCGACTTTGCAGGTGAACTCTTCATTTTCTTTTTGGAACATTGTTTCTTCAATTTCGCGCACGCGACAACACATATACCTTCTATTTCTCAATAGTCCAAACTCAGAAGTCTGTATAGCGCGTCCCATTAACGGATAGTGCACGCGTCATGCTTATATATATGACATATGTCATATTTTATGGGTGTTAAACTAAGATGAAAACCTTAGGAAAGTTTGCCCCATTTGTATTAGTAAGCATCATCATTTCTACTTTGATCATTTTTCAACCATCTACAATATCAGCTGACCCTGCAGATAATCTCATAATAAGAGGTCTCGTCTCAAACATGCTAAACCTAACATACAATGAAATCGAAGCCATGCCTATGACTTGGGAAGTGACCAACCTACAATGTGCAGATTTCGTTAATGGAACTCCCTATAACTGGACAGGGGTACCTTTATTTTATCTCTTGAAACTTGCTGGCGTGCAACATGGAGCCAAGGAAGTTGTATTCCATGCAGAAGACGACTTTTCAAGCAGTATCACAATTGATGAAGCATTACATCCAACCATCTTGCTGGGTTTGAAGGTGAATGGCACAACTCTTCCATATGATGATGGCTATTGGACAGGGGGGTTAGCAGGAGGATATCCCTATAAGGCAATAATTCCTTGCAGGTATGGTTACAAATGGGTTGGCTGGATAGATGAAATCGAAGTTGTTGATTACGACTACAAAGGTTACTATGAAAGCATAGGTTGGCCTGACGACGCCATCATTCCAAACTGTGCAGGACTGCCCGTTACTCATCCCAAACATACAACATTCAACATCACATGGCAGAGTATATACGAACTTACAGCCTTTTCCAATGTTACACTGCTAGATACAGGTTTTAACGAACCCACAAAAAGAATTTACCTCAATATATCAAATAGCGAATCTGATAATGACTTCGCCTTGATTATCCCTAAAAGACTTCTAATAATGAACTATTCAATTATGGTGAATGACATATCAACATCATACGAAATCGTTGAAGCCGAACAGAATTTCCTCATATACTTCAATTTAAGCCATGGTATGAACTTTGTGGAGGTTTCAGGAATGCTTTTGGCTGACGTGACTGGGTTCATAAACGAAGTACCTGATGGAAAGGTCGATATGAGGGATGTTGGTGCAATTGCAAGAATTTACTCAACCGAGATTGGAGACTCCGATTATGTCTCAAGCTATGACTTGAACAATGATGGAAAGATAGACATGAGGGATATTGGCATAGTAGCGAGAGACTTTGGTAAGTTCCTTTAAATTGCCTTAATCTTCTTTTTTTGGTATAGACCACCTAATCCACTAGGCTTTGAACTTAAATCGTTTTCGAGTTATCGTACGCTGGCACGTTTGTTCAGGGCTCGTATTCTGCGCTGATAAACAAGAGATCGAAGCTATAATGTTTTCTCGTGCGCGTTAGAAGGATTAACTAATCAAATACAGTAAAGTCAAATGCAGCGGATAGTAAATGTAGAAAGCATATTTTCTAATCAAATAAATGGTAGAATTCATTGAAATCTCGTTCTCCATCTTTAACTTACCTTTAGCATGGAGAATGATTAATGGAAGAGTAGCCAGTGATGCTATCTGAATATTCTGAAAAACATCCTGACTGTATAAAAAGATGGCATTCAACACAAAAAAAGTTACAGCCCCGAGCTTTGCGTTTTCCTGCAAGATTTTCATACTTACCATAATCGCTATTGCATAAATGCTGCCCTCAGAGTTAAGAAGGACGCTAAAAATAATTGGGAAAAAGATCAAGGGACTCTTCTTGTTTAAGAGGTAAATTGTCGACGCCCCTAGAAGCAGCGAAAAGTAGATGTTGAGTTGTTCTATAGGGGCAATCGCAAAAGCCAGGAAATAGGGGATCTGAGAGATCAGGCCGAAAATGAAGAGTCTGAGAAAATGAGCTTTCACATTCCATGTATTTCCAACACCCAGCACTAAGAGGTAGGCAAAAATAGGAAAGGCAAGACGACCTACTATCCGAAAAGCTAATTCTGTTGGGTAAAGGATAACTCCAATATGGTCAAATGTCATTGTTACTATTGCTATGACCTTTAGAAGATCTCTACTAAAGTCGAAAACTCTATCCACTGTAGGAACCTTCAGAAATCATAACCTAGACAAGTACTTGCATTTAAAATAAACAAACAAAAAATAGCATCCAATAATCGCTCGCGCGCGCTACGTTGGGATCCAGCCTGTGATGTTAATAACGACTTTCAAGTTGACATGAGGGATATTGGTTGAATCGCAAGAAAATTCGATTGGAACTGCCCCTAGTATGCCCGTCCTAATGTTTACCATGCTTTAGTATGATAGTTCCAAGAAAAAGTAGGATAGAAAAAAGACCAAAGATTGGCTTCAATAATAACATGAGCCATCGAACTAGATTATCGCTGAATAATAAATTTGCATTACCCCAAAGAATGGTTCCAGGCTTCATAGTATAACCTGTGTATGAGAATAGGACTTCTCTCAAATCCTCAGAAGGCTCGAAACAAACATCTGCTTCTGCTCCATAATAGGGTTTACCTCCCCATTTCCAATCTGCATCAAGAAACGAGTTGTCTCCTTGCACAGTCCAGGCTTTATCAACAGGTACCCACCCTTTCTCTCCTTCTGTTTTCCAGTCTTTAGTGGGAGCAACTGCAATTCGGCCTGTCTTTAGTATCATTGGATTTCTGAGACTGACAATCCATGGTGAATCTGTTATTGTTTCAGAGCTCACAATTCCAAATTGGAAGAAGTTTACATAGCCTTTCATAGGAACAGAGTTGACACAGACGTTGGTGTTTCCAGCATAGAATTTTCTGATAATACTTTCACAATTTGGGAGGCTTGGAACATTGATAGATATCAAGCTCACATTGGTTTGCTCTGCAAATAAGTAATAATGAATGGTACCTTCTTCATCCCAGTGTGCAGAGATAGTTGCTGGAATTGACGAGGCCAAAGCTGTAACCTCCCAGGTGTACGCATAAATGAGTTCGGAAGGCGGATTTTGAAAAGGAACTGAGAATTCTCTTGTCTGGTGTAAGCCTAGATCTACAAACAATCTTCCATTTGCATCAATAACTACCATCATGTAGAACCCGTAATCGATATGGAGTAACTTGCTATCTTGAGCTTGAATAAACATGCCACCTCCAAGCCATGCAGATTCTGGAAAACTATTGGTCTCAACGGATTTGAAACAAACCGTTATTGAAGCTGCATTAAGAGTGCCTCGTGTTCGTAGATCTTCTGTGTTAACGTGGAAACCTGCAACATAAGGCTGATTTGAGTTTAGTTCTATAACATGTTGTTCCTCTGATGGATGGATGTGGATTCCATTATCAGCTGTTGCTGTACCAGTGAAAAGAAGAGTTATCAAGAAAGGCAAGATGTATAATTGTACAGGGATAGATATCTTCAACCACGGATCTCCATGTTGTTTTGAACCTTTGGAAGTAAAAAGCTTTCCAAAATAGTTAATTCTTCATTAACGCATAACCTGCTTGTATGGTCATCATATGTCCTAAATGTGAAGAGCAGATACCAGATGATTCAATATATTGTCCCTACTGTGCACATGGTATTGCTAATTCTGCGAGGACAGTTCAAGTGTATGCTGCAAGTCTGCTCATGATCATTACTTGTGCTAGCTCGTTCATCTTTATCATATTATCCATTCGAGCTCTTCTTTACATTTCTACATGGTATCCCATGATAGTTGCTCAGAGTTTCTATATTTACAATCAAATGCTTCTAGCCCTTTCTATATGTGCGCTTATCTCTGGAGGAATTTCAACAGCCATTTCGTACAATAGATTGAGTTACAAGTTGGCCATAACATCAGCAGTGGCTTGTGTCCTTTTTGGAGGGTGTATCTTAACCCTAGCCTTAATGGTACCGGGATATCCGCTTTGGGGCTCAATCCTATTTTACTTCCTTCCACAATTTCTGCCTTCACTCATTGGAACTATCTTACTATCCCCGAGAAGGTCTGAATTCAAGCAGTAATATACACCCACGAAATAAGTTACTTTACTTACTCTTTTCTCTAGGATATTTTCTTTCGAATTCATCTTTTCTAATGATTGCTACTGAGAAAACAGTTTCACACTTTAAATCTTCATTGACTGAAGCCTTAGCTTGAACAATTGCAATTTTTCTTTCTCGAATCCCATTAACCCGTGCCTGCAGTAAGATTTTGTCTCCTGGAAAAATTGGCTTATAAAACTGAGCTTTTCTAACATTATATGCTAAAAAATGATGTTCCTTATGATTTCTTCCGATTTTCTGTCTCAGAAGGATCGTTGAGAGCTGAGCCAACGCTTCCATTATAAGAACCCCTGGCATGATGGGGAAACCAACAAAATGACCTTTAAAGTATGAATCACTCTTTGAAGTTTGATAAGAGCCATAAATTGCATCTCCATAAATGTTCTCAACTTCATCAACAAATAGAAAAGGCTCATCATAAGGAATTATTTCCTTAATTTTTTCTTTGTCAAACATAAACATTCATCTTCTGAATTTCTCACAAGCCCTTTGTGTACACGCTTGCACTAGGCGCAACCTACTATTTAGCCCTATAAAATGTTTAATCTTCTCTTGCATGTGATGATATAAATAAGGAATTATGCTGGTTACCTAAATCGTTACATGGTTGAATGAAGATTTGAGGTGAGATCAAATTGAGACCTAACTTGGTAAAAGAGTTGAGAAGAATCGTTGGTAAAAATAATGTGATCACTAGAAGAGAATCCCTATTGGATTATCTTGTAGATGAGACGGCCTCCACAGTTTGTCCTAAGCCCTCGAGTAATGTAATTCTGGTTAAACCTGAAACAACTCAGGAAATATCCAAAATTTTGAGAATGGCTAATGAATTTAGGATTCATGTTTGTCCAAGAGGTGGCGGAACAGGACTTGTTGGAGGGTGCATTCCTGTCCAAGGCGGTATCGTTCTATCCTTAGAAAGATTGAACAAAGTTATTGAGGTCGATACTGAGAATATGATGGCTGTGGTCGAATCAGGAGTAACACTCGATAATCTGATCAGAATCGTAGAGGACACTGATCTTTCCTTTCCTCCACATCCTGGAGATGAAGCAGCGCACATTGGGGGACTCGTAGCGTGTAATGCAGGTGGAGCTAGAGCTGTAAGATATGGTATCATGAGGAATTATGTAAAAGGCGTCGAGGTTGTGCTTCCTACAAGCGAAACACTGAACCTTGGAGGTAAACTACTCAAAGACGTGGCAGGATATAACTTAATGCATCTGATAATAGGTAGCCAAGGCACACTAGGAATCATTACAAAAGTCATCCTTAGACTATATCCCAAGTTTCAAAAGACGGCCACCTTGATAATTTTGTATGAAGATCACCATGATGCTCTGAGAACAGTGCCCAAACTTATTCGCATGGAGCATCTACCACTAGCAATTGAATACGTAGAGAGAGAGTTAATGGATAGAACGTCAAAACTAATAGGTAAACGATGGCCGGTTAAAGAAGGAAAAACCTGTCTATTGATAATCGTAACAGGTAAAAACAAAGAAGAAATTTACCGGCAAGCTGAAAGAATCGACGAAATAGCAAATGAAAATAACTCAATAACAACTTTAATCGTTGAATCAAAAAACAAGCAGAATGACATTCTTGATATACGAAGTAAAATATACTTCACTCTGAAACCTTTCACAATGGATATTACGGATGTAGCTGTTCCAATAGCCAAAGTACCTGATTTAGTCGACGATTTAGATAGGATCGCTAAAAAATTCAATACATATCTTCCTACTTTTGGACATGCTGGAGATGGAAATCTGCACACACATATTTTAGTAGAAGAAGTGGGAGGAGTGAAAGAAGATGATCTTGATAAAGTGAAGAAGGAAATATATGATGCCACAATCATGCTGGGAGGAACTATTACAGCAGAGCATGGTGTAGGAAAAATCAGGATAAAAAATCTTTATCAACATTCAGAAAAGAAGGC
>JASFPN010000053.1:0-6734 GCA_050115965.1 Candidatus Bathyarchaeota archaeon | reverse complement strand
GATGCTGAATGTTACAGGAGAGTACATTATTGGAAACTACACTATAGAAGCAACATACGACATCTACTCAACCAGTACATCTGTAAACATGACAGAGAACAAGCAGATCACTCTAAAACTGGAAGACTTTGTCATTCCAGAGTTTCCATCCACCCTCATCCTACCAATATTCATGACAATAATTCTGTTAGCAGTCACAATAAACAAGAGAAAACAAAAAGTCCGATAGAATCTGGGTTCATGCATAATCATAAAAACTGAAGTACATCGTGTATGGTGTCTTCTTCCGCTAGCGCTTCGTCAAATAGCTACTCAATTGGTTGCCCAAACTCATCTTTAAGACGCTTTCCACAGAAAGGGCAGACTAGATATGCTGAATCCAGAATTAATCTTTCACAGCTTGGGCATCTCTTCCTTTTATGATAATAATAAGCCATAATCCAGAATCCAACCAACATAAGCAACAAGATACTTCCAAAAAAAACTCCTAAACCACCTAATCCTATCATTACGATACCCATGAACGCAAGAATAATTGAGAACACTAGACCAATATAGTAACGCAATTCCAGATATGAGTAATCGCCAGACAAGTAATCTACATCCTTCTTAATGAGAATCTGTGATTAGGTAAATTGAAAGTTGAACTTAAGATTTCAGGAACAAACTCCTACTTCTTTGGATGTCGAAACCTTTTGATAATGAATTATGCAGGAAAGAACACTACAACAAAGATGGAAGCAATTAATTCACCCCATTCCCGTAATGTTGCACTTTCCACTGTATAGAAGCCTGTAAGCCAACCTATGAGAATCCAACAAGCGGCAAGAAAGAATAACAAAATCATCAAGATATTTCTTGGTGGCAGATGCATAAGGTTACACTTCCATTTGTCTTTGTTATTATTCATTATTGAACTTAAGATTATAGAAATGAACTTCTATCCAAGATCAAGGTTAGTTTACTTTACTATTTCGAGCTAGAAAGCCATCAAGGTAGAGATAGCTATTTCAATGATGAAGTTAAATAAAATTTGTCAAAGGCATAGAACAATCTCTTTTATATTGAAATTTCTTCCACAAGTTATAAAACTAAAACAGAATATAACCTAGAAATTCTGGATAGGTGTGATCATCTATGAAGAGAGTTTTTAGTGTCATAATTTTTGTTTTTTTGTTGTTATGCTATCTACCTTTGCACATTAATTATCTCGAAGTAAAGGCGTCTAATGGTTATCCCGTTTACAATCTTAACACTGGTTTAAACTACACAACTATTCAGGGTGCAATAAATGCTCCAGAGACCCTTAATGGTCACACCATCTTTGTCGAGAAGGGAACTTACTATGAGCACATATTGGTTAACAAGTCAATATCACTTATTGGGCAGAACAGAAGCACAACTATACTAGATGGTAGTGGGAATGGAACCGTTGTTACGATATCGAAAGATGACGTCAATGTCATCGACTTCACAGTACAAAATAGTGGAGGTCCTCCAGAGAGAGGACTTTATTTAGATAATGTGAACAACTGTAGCATAATTGGAAACAGAATAATAGACAACCAATTTGGGATACGTATCTGGAATTCTTCAAACAACAACACCATTTCTGAAAACAACATAACAAGCAACCAAGCTGGAATCTACCTTTATGGTTCTTCAAACATCATAAGTGGAAATAACGTGTTTGACAACTATTATGGCATCAGTCTTTATGTTTCTTCAAGTGACAATATTATTTCTGGAAACAACTTAGAAAACAGAGGTTACGGCACAAGTTTCTATTCCGATTCTTCAAACAACACTATTTCCTACAACAACATAACACGCCACTTCGGAGGTATATACCTTGATAGGTCTTCAAACAATAGTTTTTATCATAACAATATTATCGACAACAACGATCAAGTAATCCTCGATGAGTTTTCCAACAATGCTTGGGATAATGGTATTGAAGGAAACTACTGGAGTGACTATTCAGGGGTCGACATGGATGGCGGTGGTGATGGTTTAGGGGATAGCCCTTACCTTATAGCCATGGATAATACGGATAGCCATCCCCTTATGGGTCCTGTTACCTTCTTTGACGCTGGAACTTGGGATGAAAAAGCCTACTACGTTCACACAGTGAGTAACTCAACAACATCAGATTTTAACTTCCATATGACTAGTCATCTGGTGACTTTCAACGTGACTGGTCTAGACGGAACCATTGGCTTCTGCAGAGTAGCCATACCTAGGGAGTTACTTTGGTGCAGCGACATATTCGACTGGACAGTGATAGTCAACGGTACAATGGCTATTCCCCTCAGAATCCAAGAACATGCTGAGGATACCTATCTGTATTTCACCTATAGTCACAGTGTTCAGATTGTTGAAGTCTACGGAACCCAAGCAATTCCAGAGTTTCCATCCATCTTGGTCTTGCCTCTATTCATGTTCATAACACTTCTAATAGTTAGAATAGATAAGAGAAAACGTAAAGTCTGATAGGCTCTGGTTTCACGCACAAATCGCGCGCGCGAAAAAGAAAATAATCGCGTGTGGCATCTTCTTCCATAAGTCATAAAACCTAAAAATGTAGACTTTAGCTTTGACCAAAATATGAACCAAAAGGAAATCATTTTGTCAATTCCTTTTGTAGAAAAGATACTTCTTAGGAATTACGATCTTGGAAAAATCCATTTGATAACCCCTTTAGAATCTGGTTTTCAAAGCGACAATGTAAAAGTTGCCACTGAGACAGGAATCTATGTCATAAAATTACTGCATCAAAGCACCGATTATGCTCATGCAATTATGATGATTCATGACATCCTAACTTCACATGGATTGAAAGCAGCAAGACCAATAAGGACAATCACAACCGATTTTGTAGTAAGCCTTAATCCCAATCAATCTCTAGTTGTCCAATCCTTTATGCCCGGGAAACCTATCTTCAGAGAAAACAAAGAAGAGATGTATGGCAAAATTGATTGGTATGGGAAACAAATTGGGATATTTCATCGAATATCCAAGAACATCCCTATAGAATTGGTTAAACAAAGGGTAAAGATTGAGAAGTATTTTGTTGACTCTATTAAATACTCAATCGAAGCATCAGAAGAAGCCCTTAAGACTCTTCCAGAGCATGAAAAGAATAGATGGATCAAGAAAAGATTTGGAAGATGGAAGAAAAAGGTTCACAGAATAATAGAACACACCAAATTATCAAAAGGCATAATTCAAGGAGATTTGAAACCAGGAGACATATTCATTGAGGATGGAAAGCTTACAGGCATCATAGATTTCTGGTCTTCAAGTTATGACTATTTCATGTCAGAACTAGGATCATGGTCATACTACACACGTTTATATGATACTAGGATGAAACAGAAATTCAAGCAATTTATTCGCCCTTACTTAAACCAATCAACTATCCCCATTGAAGAACTAAGACTACTGCCGTTCTTTATCGAAACGAGGGGTTATGACCAAATATTCTACTTTGCTCACCGTTTATGCCATAACATAACACAAGGTCTAGATGAAGATGATGATGAAGGGAACATAATTGGATATGTTGATGGCATTAAACTAGTAGAATCTGCTGTTAGATTGGATCAAGATTACTTCTATGATTTAGCTGGAGAAGCTTATCGTTGAATCCTAGACATATACCATAGGAAAAAGTATCGACAGAGAAATATATTTTGAATTGATTATATTATGTTTATACTAACGTAATGATTGAGGAGATTGGTGTAGGATTTCCCTTCCTCCTATCTCCCTCCTTCTCCCAAAGTGAAGGTGTACCATTCTCCTCATGAACATCTCTAAGTTTAACCACTTATATTTTATGAAATTATCTTCTAGCATTAATTTACATTTAATTCAAATCGTACACAGAGATTCTGCATTCTATTGTGTTTTATACTAAACTAGTAGAATCTGATTCTTCTTCTATAGAATGTAACTGTTAACAGTATTATTATCATGAATATTGTTAAGACGTGAAGGGATGGAAACTCTGGAATGACAAAGTCTTCCAGTTTTAGAGTGATCTGCTTGTTCTCTGTCATGTTTACAGATGTACTGGTTGAGTAGATGTCGTATGTTGCTTCTATAGTGTAGTTTCCAATAATGTACTCTCCTGTAACATTCAGCATCTTCTGCATTAATGTTAATCTTGTTTTTCCGTTTGTAGCTGTTAGTTTCTGCTCAGCGATTGTAGCATTTATGTAGGTTGCTGTTACGTTTGCAGATGGAACGTTTTGATCAATCGAATCGATTACTTGGACATTGAGATACCAGTTCATATAAATAGTGCTATTAGCCCGAGGTCGATAAGTTGTGCATGTTGAATTTGTTAATTTGACCTCTGAAACGCTATATAATTCTATTTTGCCAAATGAAGAATTACATGCCGATGTATGCGTAACTCCGTTTGAATGAAGATTCGAAATCTCAGAGTTAATGATTTCTTGATATGATCCAGTAGATGATTGGAAACTAAATTCCCAATTATTAATCGTTACCTGTGTCAAAGAAACATTCGGAGCCTGTCCTGATGGATATACATGTACTGAACAGTTGATCCGAAAATCCCAGAAATCAAAAAAACCAGGGGACAAGTTGGAGATAGACACATTTGAAGAGAATGAAACAATACCCATTCTTTCTATAGTAGAGTTAGCAATTATGACTTTAGGAGATCCTCTGATCTGCAGGAAGTTGATTGTGGAGTCCAAGATTGTTGAATTGACTTCGTCGTTGAAATAATAGAATCCGACGGATGAGCAGTTGGAGAATGTTACCGAGCTATTGTCATAGATCCGATTGTAAAAAGTTCTTACGATTACAGTGTCAGTGGCTTGTAACCTTGGATTGCCATTGACAGGGTTCTGGAGAAAGATACCGCCAGGATGAGTGATGTTCAGTATGGCGTTACGTAGAACTAGTGTAGCATTCTCCTCTATTATTATGCTTCCATTAATGTCAAAACTACCTTCAATAACTGTAACATTGTTTCCCTGCAGAACCAAGTCTCCTTGATGAATGTCTGGAGACGACTTAACAACTGAGATTCCCCTCCAATGAATAAAGATAGAAATGAGTAAAGTGAATAGAACAAATGATATTAATAGAAACCTCTTCACAATTATCACCCAGAGTTTCCAAATCATGTATAAATGCCTTAGTTTTTATGACTTGTGGAAGAAATCTCAGTAAATTTGAGAAAGAACTTCCTTCAGGTTTTTGATTGTCCTTAAGTTGTTTTGCTTCTGCTTCTCTGTTCTATCGATTAGCAATGCACGCATTCCTACATTTTTAGCTCCCTTGTAGTCAACTTCCAGTTCATCTCCAACGTACATTGTTTCTTCTGGTTTAACCTTCAACTTGTTAAGAGCATATTTAAAAATGTCTGGATGAGGCTTCATACACTTTACCGTATCCACTCCAACGATGATGTTAAAGGTTGACTTCTCTAGACCTGCCTTTTCAAGAAAGAAGTGGATGTCCTCTTCATAGCCATTACTTATGAGTCCCAACTTCAACCCTCTTTGCTTAAGCCTAACTAGAACATTTTTTGTTTCTGGACAAAGTGTGAAGTTTGTGAAATCGTTCCACTTGGACTGAACGATTCTACCAAGCTCCATATTCTCTACTATTCCAAGGTGTTTTAGGATAAGAGCATCCCACTGGCTTCCCCACTTCTTTAGTTCCATCTTGCCAAATGATGAAAATAGATTGAGATCCTCCGCCTCTTTCTCTGCCTTTAAGAATGCAGTCTTTACCTCATCAAATGACCTAGAGATCCCCAACGAAAAGAGGACTTTTTGATGTATCTCTGCTGGATGCTGCCAATTGTAATCCAGTAGTGTGCCTCCTAAATCAAACAAAACTGCCTTAATTGTCAAAGATCATTCACTTCTTCTTTGCTGCTTCTTATGGCTTGGAATTGCAGCTTTTATGGCTTTTGGAAGAAGACGTCAATCACGTTCACTTTCTTTTTCTAAACAAGGAACAGCTACAAACTTTGGGAATTATAAAAAACAAAAGCTCACTTCACAAAGTCTTACACAAAACACCTCTAATCCAAATAATTCTTATTCAAGCTTGTTTTCTGGAAAGGAGTGGTCGCGCGCGCGACCATAAGAAGTCTAATCAACCCTTGTTATCTAAAAGGAGCAGACAGAAACTCCCATTTTCTCTTTGCTTGCATGCAAGGTAATTTATTGATTGATAAAAATTCCAGAGTGCTAGCCTAACACTTGCATGTCCACGTTTTGGAAGTATTGAAATGCTTTTCTTCCATGCTTCTCGTCCAACTTTTTTGCATAGATCTGCAGTGCTTTAAGAGCAGCAATTCCACCAGCGTCTTCATCGAAGGTCATCATAATTGTCCATCCCTTACTCCGCATGATGCCTCCTGGAGTAGTTAGGTCTTTTTCCTTTATTCCTTTCAACATCACACGTTTGCAGTGCACTCCAAATTCTGCTAAGATCGTGATAATTACATCTTTCACAAAGGGCCATTTAGCTAGAGTCTTCTCGCTGCCTCGATTGTCAATATATGTCTTGGCGTTAACGATGAGGTGTGTCTCAACCTCGATTTTGAGATTCCCAAAGCGACCGAGAATCCAAAGAAACCTTAGAAAATGGGGAATTCGATTCTTCAGTATCTGGTTTTGCGCGAACAGGTCGGTGTCTTTTAATCCTAGTGTTGAATGCTTTATGTTTGTTAGTAG
>JASFPN010000052.1:0-6922 GCA_050115965.1 Candidatus Bathyarchaeota archaeon | reverse complement strand
ATCTATTATATGGATATTAGGGCGTATGGAAAAGACTTCCAGCAATATTATGATCATGCTAAGGACTTAGGTGTTAAATACGTTCGAGGGAGGCCTTCATCAGTCTATGAAAACCGGGATAAAAGTATCACTGTGAGGTATAAGGATACACTTACTGGAAAAATAGAAGAAAACACAGTTGACATGTTAGTCCTTTCAACTGCGATCAAACCGAACAAAGATAATAAAAGACTTGGTAATGCCCTTGGTATAGAGGTTGATGAAAACGGTTTTTTCAAACAAGATTCGCTTTTAACTGATCCAATTCAGTCCTCTAGAAAAGGTATCTTCCTTGCTGGATGTATCCAAGGTCCTAAGGATATACCTGATAGCGTATCAATGGCAAGTGGAGCTGCCGCAAAAGCTGTTGCTCCAATAAAAGATAGAGAAAAACATATTGGTAAAGAATTTCCACCTGAGCGAGATGTTTCTAACGAGAAACCCCGAATAGGCGTATTTGTATGTCATTGCGGTAAAAACGTTGCTAATTACCTTGATGTTGAAAAAGTAACTGAGGAGACAAAGAAATTACCAAACGTAGAACTTGCAGAACATTGGATGTTTGTTTGCTCTGAGGATAGTTGTAAAAAAATTAAAGAAGCCATACAGGAGAAAGGGCTCAATAGAATAATTGTTGCCGCTTGTTCACCTCGTACTCATGGTGGTCTCTTTCAAGATACTTTAATGGAAGCTGGTCTGAATAAGTATCTTTTTGAAATGGCAAATATTCGTAATCATTGTTCTTGGGTTCATTCTGATAACTGGGATGCTGCTACAAAAAAAGCAATAGATCTAGTGAGATCCTCAGTTGCAAAAGCAAGGCATCTTGAATCTCTTTCTGAGGAAGAGTTTTCAATTTATCCAAAAGCTCTGATCATTGGTGGTGGAGTGTCAGGAATGAAGGCAGCACTTGCCCTTGCAGATATGGGCATTAAATCAATAATTTTAGAAAAAGAGTCGAAGCTGGGTGGCAGACTTAAACATCTTCATTCTATGTTTCCATCAGATACAAAATCGGAGGATATAATTGACCCCCTGATCAAGGACGTTACAAAAAATAAATTGATTACTGTTATGACTGACTCAGAGCTTGATGAGTTGGAAGGTTATATTGGAAATTACAAAGGTAAAGTTAAACAAAAAGGAAAGAAGAAAGAAATTGAGTTTGGAACAATTATTGTAGCTACAGGATTCAAAGAGGTCGACCTGAATGGCGAGTACCAATATGGGAAAAACAAGAATATAGTATCCCAAACAGAACTTGAAACTAAACTGAAAAATAACGATCTTAAAGAGCCAAAGAATGTAGTTATAATTAACTGTGCAGGTGCAATGGACGAAAAACGTCCATATTGTTGTAGAGTCGGTTGTGGAGTTTCAATTAAAAATGCTAAGCTAATAGCTCAAAAATACCCAAAATCCAAGATTTATCTTCTCTATCGCGATATGAGAGTTTTCGGTAAAGAAGAAGAGGAATATTATGCTGATGTTTTGAAAAATTACCATGTTACAACTATTCGTTATCCGGGTGATAAAAAACCAGAAGTTATTCTTGAGAAAAAGAATCCAAAAGATGGACCTGTCACTGTTAAGGTTTATGATGATATTTTAAACGAAAAAATGGTCTTACCTGCTGATCTTCTTGTATTAACTGTCAACACTGAAGGGGGAGCTGAAACTGAAAAACTGAAAAACATGTTGAAGGTTCCGGTGGATGCTGCTGGTTTCTTCATTGAAACCCATGCAAAAATCAAACCTCTTGACTTCTCAACATCTGGAGTTTATATGTGTGGTGCGGCGCATTACCCAAAGAATTTGGTTGATTCAATTGCTCAAGCTGAAGGTGCTGCATCTCGTGCTGCTATCCCAATTGCGCAGGAAAAGATGAAAGGCGAAGGTATTGTATCTGAGGTAATTGAGGACAAATGTAGAGGTTGTGGTACATGTGTATTAGCTTGCGCTTACTCAGCTATTGATTTAGTTCCTCATTCCAGAGATCCTAGTCGTTTGGTTGCCCAAGTGAATAGAGCTCTCTGTAAGGGCTGTGGTTCATGTGCAGCTGCATGTCTTAACAGTGCAATTGAACAGAAAGGATACGATAGTAAGCAGATCAATGTGATGATTGCTGCTCTTCTTGATAAGGGGGCTGGTAAATGAGCAAGATTAAAGAAAAAATCGTTGATGAACATTCTTTGAAACTTAAAAAAGGAGAGTTGGCAAAAGAAGTTGAAGAGCTAAGCGGAGAGAACCTATTTGGCTGTTTACAATGTGGAACTTGCTCAGCTGGATGTCCGTATGTTGAAGAAATGGATCTTACACCTGATGAGGTAATTAGATATATAATATTAGATAGAAAAGAAGTCCTTAATTCAAAGACAATATGGCTATGCTCATCTTGTTTCACATGTGCTGAAAGATGCCCACGAGATATTAACATAACAAAAATTATGGAGGCCTTGCGTCAGATAATTTTACGAAAAAATATTGATAAAACAAAATTAACCATGCTAACTAAAGAGGAAAAAGAAGCAATTCCCCAACTAGCATTTGTATGTTTATTTAGAAAAAATATAGGGTGATAAAATGAAGCTGCTATACTATCCAGGTTGTACACTAAAAACATCTGCAAAAAACCTTGAGAAATCAGCATTTTGTGTAGCGGAAGCGCTTGGCCATGAAATGGTAGAAATGGAAGATTGGACTTGTTGTGGGGTGGCATCTTCTCTTACAGATGACGATCTTATGCATCATTTAGCACCAATACGAAACTTGATACATGCAGAAGATGAGGGGGAAGAAAGGATTGTGACACTTTGTGATATGTGCTGCAATACACTTAAACAAACTAACCTCAGGGTAAAAGAAAAATCTGATGATCTAGAAACACTGAACTTATTCATGGATCGCGAGAATGATTACAAAGGAACTGTTAAAGTTCTCCATTTCCTTGAATTTCTGAGGGATGAAGTTGGTTTTGACACACTAAAGAAAATGGTAAAAAATCCATTGAAAGGAATGAAGATTATGCCTTATTATGGGTGTATGTTACTTCGACCTAGAGAAGTTGCAATTGATGACGCAGAGGAACCAACGATTATGGGGGATTTACTTAAAACACTTGGTTCAGAGGTTATTGATAATCCATTCAAAATAGAATGTTGCGGTTCATATCATACAATTGAAGAAAAAAAATTGGTTTCAGATAGAGCTTATAGAATTACAAAATTTGCAATAGACAAAGGGGCAGATGCAATTGTGCTTTCTTGTCCGCTTTGCCGTTTTAACCTTGATGTTAGAGGAAAAGAGGCAGAAAAATTGTATAATAATTATAAACAAGTTCCCGTTTACTATTACTCTCAGCTTATAGCTGTTGCATTGGGTTTGGATCCAAAATATTGTGGGTTCGGGGATCACGCAGTAGATCCAATCCTATTGTTAAAGAAAAAGGGGGTTTTTGAAAATAAGCGAGAATGATTAGAATTTGATAAAGTTGGTGATTGCATGAGCAAAGAGAAAAAAGGAAAGAAAAAAGAAGCCGGTAAAAAAAAGAAACTTCAACTTGCATTTTATTGGGCTGCAAGTTGTGGTGGTTGTGAGATAGCAGTTCTAGATATAGATGAAAAAATTCTTGATGTTGTAGCCCTTGCAGATGTCCTTTTTTGGCCAGTTGCAATGGATTTCAAATATAAGGACGTCGAAGCAATGAAGGATAACCACATAGATGTCTGTTTCTTCAACGGCTCAATTAGAACTGAAGAGCAAGAACATATTGCAAAGCTACTCAGAAAGAAATCAAAGGTACTAGTAGCCTTTGGTGCCTGTGCAGTTAATGGTGGTATACCTGGACTTGCAAACATTGCTAATAGAGAAGAAGTTTTCAATGTTGCCTATTTAAATAATCCTTCTACAGATAATCCAAAGAAGATAACACCAAAAACTTCTGTAAAGGTTAAGGAGGGAAAACTAACACTACCAGAATTTTATGACACTGTGAGAACCCTTGATCAGACTGTCGATGTTGATTATTATTTGCCTGGTTGTCCCCCAACACCGGATCTGATAATGACAGCTGTTGGTGCAATTGTTGAAAATAAATTGCCGCCAAAAGGTTCAATTATTGGCCCATTAAAATCTGTATGTGATGAATGTAGATTTGAAAAATCTGAGAAAAAGATCAATGAAATAAAACGAGTTTATGAACTTGATAAATTTGAAGAAAAATGCCTTTTGGAACAAGGAGTAATTTGTTTAGGACCCGCTACAAGGGGAGGTTGCGATGCACGTTGTCTCGATGCCAATATGCCTTGTACTGGTTGCGGAGGGCCCACTCCTAACTCACTTGATCAGGGTGCTAAGATGATGTCTGCCCTTGCATCTATACTTGGTATTGAAGGAGAAGACAAAATGAGTGATGAAGAAGTTGAAAAATTAATTGAGCAAGTTGTTGACCCTGTGGGAACCTTCTACAAATACGGGTTACCAAATGCTCTGATAAATAGGAAGGTGATGAAATAATGAAAACGATAACAATTGACCCTATAACACGTCTTGAAGGACATGGAAAAATAAGTATATTTCTTGATGCAAAAGGAGATGTAGATAACGCTTATCTACAAATACCTGAGCTACGAGGTTTCGAACGGTTTAGTCAAGGACGACGTGCTGAGGATATGCCACAAATAACTAGTCGTATCTGTGGAGTGTGTCCTGTTGCACACCATTTTGCCGCAGCTAAAGCACTTGACGCAGCATTCAAAGTTGATCCGCCATCTGCTGCAAAAAAACTCCGTGAACTAATGTATATGGGATACTTTATCTATGATCACACACTGCACTTCTATTATCTTGGAGGACCAGATTTTGTAGTTGGACCAGATGCCCCACCTGCAAAAAGAAACGTACTTGGTGTAATTGAAAAAGCTGGTGTAGAAATCGGTAAAGAGGTCATAAAACACCGGGCATATGGTCAAAAAATAACAGCGATCCTAGGTGGTAAAGCAACTCATCCTGTCTGTGGACTACCCGGTGGAGTATCTAAAGGTCTGAATAAAGACGAAGTAAAAGATATCGACAAAATGGTGAAATCCTGCATTGAATTTGCAAATTTTTCACTTAAATTATTTGACGACATTGTTCTTAAAAACAAGACCTATGTTGACCTCATACTCAGCGATCCATACCAGTTAGCTACCTATAACATGGGACTAGTTGATAAAAACAATAAGGTAAACTTTTATGATGGTAAAATCCGTGTTACAGATCAGAAGGGAAAAGAGCATGTGAAATTTGATGTAAAAGACTATTACAAAAATATAGTAGAACATGTGGAAGAATGGACATATATCAAATTCCCATACCTTAAATCAGTGGGATGGAAAGGCTTCAAAGATGGTAAAGACAGCGGTATCTACAGAGTAGGACCACTAGGCCGACTTAATGCAGCTGAAGGTATGGCTACACCACTTGCAGATAAAGAATACAAAAGATTTTATGAAACCCTTGGAGGAAAAGCAGTAAACTCAACTCTTGCATTCCACTGGGCGAGGCTTATAGAATTATTATATGCCACTGAGAGAGCACAGGAGCTAATCAAAGATCCAGAGATAACTAGCCAGAAAATTAGAAACCCGGTTGGTGAACCTGGCGAGGGAATGGGTGTAACTGAGGCTGCACGTGGAACATTAATTCATCATTATAAACTTGATAAAAACGGACTCATAGACAAGGCTAATTTAATTGTTGCTACAACCAACAATTCAGGTGCTATCAATATGTCCATCAGAGATGCGGCTAAAGGCATTATTAAAAAAGGCAAGGTCAACGATGGACTGTTGAACATGGTAGAAATGGCATTTCGTGCATATGATCCTTGTTTTGCATGTGCAACACATACACTACCTGGCGGCATGCCACTTGAAGTCAACATTTATGACCACAATAAGAAACTATACAAAAGACTAAGACAAAACTTGTAGAGGAACTAAACGATGAAAACCATAGTCCTAGGAATAGGAAATCCGATACTTGGTGATGATGGAGTTGGAGTTCATGTTGCAAATGAACTTAAAAAACACATCAATGACCCAAACATCACCATCGATGATGCGATAACTGGGGGAATGAACCTACTGGATTTGATCCTAGGATATGACAAAGCAATAATAATTGACGCCGTAAAAACAGAAGATGGAGAAAAAGGGGAGGTTAAAAGAATACCTCTCGGTGATTTCTCCACTATGCACTCTTGTAACCCACACGATGTATCTCTTATCGAGGCTATCGAGATGGCAAAAAAAATGGGAGAAGAGCGAATCCCGCCAGAAATCATCGTCATAGGAGTAATGATGAAAGAAATACCTTGTGAATTTGGAGAAAAATTAAGTAAAAAAATAGCTACGGCTGTTCCCAAAGCCGTAGAAATGACTCTTAATGAAATTAAAAAATATGAGAAATCTTGAGTTGAGGTGAAAAATAAAATGACAAAAGAATTCGAACCAAATATTATTGGTTTTTTATGCAATTGGTGCTCTTATGCTGGAGCGGATCTAGCTGGAACAAGTAGGATGAAGTATCCTCCAAATATTAAATCAATCCGGGTAATGTGTTCAGGGAGAGTTGATCCTGTTTTTATCCTTGAGGCTTTGAAAAGAGGTGCAGACGGAGTGCTTGTAGCTGGATGTCATCCTGGCGATTGTCATTATCAATCTGGGAATTACAAAACGAATAGGAGAATTAAACTTTTGAAGAAACTCCTCGAGGAAATGGCAGTTGATCCTGATAGAGTGAAATTTGAGTATGTTTCTGCATCTGAAGGTGCTAAATTCGCGGCAGTTGTAACAGAGTTTGTGGATGAACTTAAAAAGATGGGGCCAAATCCCTTGAA
>JASFPN010000051.1:0-7130 GCA_050115965.1 Candidatus Bathyarchaeota archaeon | reverse complement strand
TTAAATGTAAAAGATGACCATTCATTATGTGTTGGTGCTCCAAAGCAGATCTCTGTCTCTCTGCATGTTAGATCAAAAATCATGGACCAGAGAGTGCCAAAATAATCAGAATAATAATGATCGCAAACGCCTTCTGGAAATTTTCTGGATAGTATAGTCTTAAGTGTTTCTTTGGTGATTTCTGGTTCCGCATTCTTCAAGGATGATGTTATTAGGTGATATCGTTTCTGCGAGTTACTGATTATCCCGCAGTTTTTTTCATTGGATTTTATTGTTAAAGGTAGAGTATAGTGGTTAGTTGAGACAAGACACTTGTCCTTTGAATCATTGTTTATTCGTTTTATATCTACAGCGCCATCAGCAAACTCTGCTAACACTGCATTACTTTCTCTGTCCATAATTAAAAGGTTAAAGAATCCAGATAAGGGGAATCCTTGTATCATACTTATGGCGTCTTCGACTGATTTACAGTTTTCAAGTATTGATCGAATGATCAGATGACTTTGGAACCCTCTTTGTTTAATTGGAATCTCAAAAATCCCGCTTCCGGTAAATGAAACGCAGACACCATGTTCATTTATTCCGTCAGCACGGCCAAACAGAAATATTGAAAACCCCAAGTGCTGAGCCTTTCCTCTTACCTTTGTCGTGCATAGCCTGAGGTCTTCCTCAGTATGTGTCCATTCATAACTTCTTCCCAAATACACGTGTCCGTCATTTGTTACAGATGAGACCACCGCCATTTGACTACAATTCTTCGGAATCTGATATGAAGCATAGTAGAAAGGTAACTCTTTAACATCTAATCCAAGGCTATCAGCAAATCCCTGCATCTCTTCCTTTAATCCAGGGCAGCATTCTTCAAAGAAAGCCTGCATTTCCTTAAAGTCTTGGAACCCCATCTTCTTCGGATCAGGTTTCCCAAATGAAAGATAACCTAATTGCTTCAGGAACGCCATTGTTGTCGTTTCAATACGTTTACGCATTGCATTATTATTCTTCAAAAGTTCTCCTTGCATTTTGCCTACTTCATAATCAGAGCCTTCAAGAATAATATGCTGAAACTCTCCTTTGATTAAATCATATCCCGTCTTCATGTTCATACCCCAATCATTTCACCATAACAACACTTAGAAAACACACAAGTTAGGTAATAAGCTTAGATTTAAGTTTTTTTTAACAGAAATGATGAAAAAGAGTGGTTATTCTTATTTAAACAGGTTTTTGCGTGTTTTTAGCGATTTAAAAGCTTATTTTGTGATATTGCTGGATCTAAATTCTGAAAGTGCAACCTAAGCGTGTGCGCATTTTTGATGGTAATGTCAATATTTATCGTTTATTTAATGGACATTCTTTCAAGCATTCATTACAGGCATATGTGCCATGATCATCTATGGCTATTGTGTTTAGTAACGTCTCGAAAGGAAAATTCTTCCCAATTTTTTCATCGCTAAGTACAAGGGCAAGTAAAGGGTTTACGCTTGAATGGCGTATGCATAGATTATGATTGATTTTACCTGACCTGCTAATTGCCTTGGATGGACAAGCATCAATACAGTTAAAGCAGTCGTACGGACAAAGATTTTCATCAAGTTTTTCGTCTGGTTCTAATTTCATTGTCGTTATTACTCCTCCCAACAGAATTCTTGTCCCAAATTGAGGGGTAATTAGTAACCCACATTTAGCCAGTCGACCCAATCCAGCTTCCTCAGCCCAGTAAACCAGAGGCACCTGTCCCCAAAACTCACGGTTCACAACTTTCCATGGAAAGCAGCTATAGATTGGACAAGCCAAAGAGCTTTTTTCTTCCAGAAACGTGCTAATCTTGTTTGATATGGAATCCAACATTCTATATTGGATGTTGCAATACCGCCAATACAAGTCTAAGTCATTTCTTTCCGCATAGAGAACACCTTTGGGAATCTGTGTTCCAAAGCAAATTACAGACTTTACACCCCTCAATAATACTTGAGGAGAAAAATCATCTTGTAATGATTGCATTTGTTCAGGTGCTGCCACGCCAACAACAGACATGCCTTCATCAAGAAGAAAACTACTGATTTTCTGTTTGATGTCTTGTCTTTTCACTTCATCATCCCTACATGTAGGTACGTGTATGATTCACTTTTTGTGGGCTAGGCCCACGATATCTTTCACATTCTTGAAGCCCTTTCTCCGTAAATAGGCCTCAACGCCTTCTGTAACCGTTTTAAACACATTTCCATCCTGAATCATTAGTGCAGTTCCTATTTGGACAGCCCTAGCTCCAGCAAGTAGAAACTCCACCGCGTCCTTCCAGTAAACTAATCCACCACATCCAATAATGGGAACTCTCACCTTTTCATAAATTTCATACACACATCTGATAGCAACAGGTTTTATCGCAGGGCCAGATAAGCCTCCGATTCTATTACTTAGGATCGGTCTAGTTGTCTCTATGTCTATGGCAGTAGCTCTGAGAGTATTGATAGCTGTAAGTGCATCTGCTCCAGCATCAGCTGCAACTTCAGCGATCTCAATAATGTTTGTGACATTTGGAGACAATTTAACGAACACTGGACGATCAATGCCATTCTTTACTGCTTTCACGATTTCTTCTAGAAGCATTGGATCCTGACCTATCTCAGAACCTGTACATTTCACATGGGGACATGAAACATTCAATTCTACTGCATCGGCTCCACCCTCAACTGCCTTTTTTGTTACCACAACATAATCATCAACAGAGAAACCATAAACACTCACAATGACAGGTACGCCTAACTTGCTAACTAAGGGGATCTCCTCAGCAAAATGGTCTATTCCAGGGTTTGGTAGACCAATAGCGTTGATTAATCCGTAATCAGTTTGAACAACAGTAGGATTCGCAAATCCATTACGTGGTTCTGGTCCGATAGACTTGGAAACTACAGCACCAGCCCCTCCGGTGACAGCAACACTCATCAATTCCGCTGATAACCCTAAAACCCCAGAAGCCAACATAGTGGGGTTATCCAGTCTTAAACCTGCTATATTCACACATAATCGATTTTTATTCAAATACGTGGTACTCCGGTTATTTTTCAGTAAACAACAATTTCTTATAAATGCTTTAAGGGTGAATAACTCGCTCCCATGTTACACATAACGTCAGAAATTGTAGTTTTGTAGAACATAAATACTATACACCCCGCTATAGATAACACGCACGCGCTGTTCCAAAAAAGTTATAAGTTTCAGATTAAAATCCCAAAAAGATACTACTAGAGGTATGAGGATGAGTAACGATTTCTGGAGAACAAAAATCCGTATCACTTGTGAGGAAAAACAAGGTAAATGTTCCACTCATAAGGTCGGAGATTCGTTTGTTTATTCACATCCCGGCAGTTACATAAAGGAGTTGTGCCCTGGCATACAGGACCCCGCCCGTATGTGGGTGTCTCTTTGTGCTGTCCGTGTTCCCTCTTGGGAGTCAGATGACCCAAACATCTATCGAATTCATTGCATCTCAAAGAAAGGAACCGTATGGCGAATTGAACGAGTTACTGATGAATCAAAGGTCTGACTCGCATACACGACCTCCACTCTTTTTAATTGTAATGCGATCAACTCAATATCGAGATATGAAGAGTTAAAGCACACAACATCAACCCTTAATATACGGTCTATCTTCAAAAGACAAGAATGAAATTCAGGAGAGCTGGAACTCAATAATGAAAGCCGCATTATTCATTATAGATATGCAGAAAAAATTTTGCAGGAACAACCAAGTACGTATAGATTCTCTGAATTCCGCTAGTGAATACGTTAACGCTGCAATAACCCTTTTCAGAAAAAAGAACCTCCCAATATTCGTAATCCAGCACAAGAACGAGGAAGAGAATCTAGTTCCAGGCACACTTGACTTCGAGGTTTTAGAAAGCCTAAAACTCAAACCTCAAGACCAGCGTATCATCAAAACGTATAGTAACTCTTTCATAAAAACTGGACTCGTGGAGAAACTTAAGGCGTTTGATGTTGACACACTCATCATAACAGGTTTCTGTGCAGAATACTGTGTCCTATCCACCTATAAAGGTGCGGAAGACCTGGATCTTAACCCCATTATCCTTCGAGGTTCCATTGCTTCTGATAACACGGAACACATAAGATTTGTTGAGGAAATCACAGAGACCATTACTTACGGAGCGCTGACGACGCTACTCTAACAATGCGCTCACGCTCTAGAAGGAAAGAGGGCACGAAAGGGAATCTTAGAGGTGAGAAAATGCTCCAAGTTTACGGGAAAACGGAGGTGGAATACCCTATTATGCCCTCTAAAGAATTCGATGAAATAAAGGATTTAACTTTTATTCTAGGATCTGACATGTGCAGCAGTCTCATTTATGATAAGTAGAGGATATTTCCAGAAGCAAGTAGATTGCAAATTTCTCTTTCACAAAATTTGCTTTAACAACGAGGTTAGTATAACTTAATACATTGTGGGTCTATTAAGAACATTGAACGCAGAAGTCAAAAATTGTTGGAGAGAAGATGTGTGAGGGCAATAATCATAGAATCTTCCATCGGAGTTTTGGCTTTCAATGATAAACATAAATTTGTAATGGCTGCTCTGTTTCCGAAAAAACCTGAAAGGGCTGCAAGAATTCTGAATAAGATTCAGACAGGAAATCTAGAAGAGCCAGTTACCCAAATATTGCAGAAGCTCAGGGAAAGCGGTTATGATAAATATGCCTTCATAAACTCGACCCTTGCAAAATCTGTTCAGAGAGGATTACACGTTGATGTTGAAATTGTAAGTTCAGAGTTGGTAGAAGAACTATGCCAGAACGTTGAAGAACTGGCTTTGAGAACCAAGTTTTCCAAAAACTCAGAAGAATTCAGAAGGTGGATGCAAACCATTGCCACGGAAACTACCAAGCTTAAAGTAAAGGCTGCTGTTGAAAAGAGAGATTTAATTGTCATCCAAGCTATACAATCCCTTGATGATCTTGACAAGACGATTAATTTGTTCATGAACAGGTTAAGAGAATGGTATGGAATTCACTTTCCAGAGCTTGATCGTCTTTTAGATAAACATGAGACTTATGCCCGTCTGGTATACAAGCTAGGGAAAAGACAAAACTTCCAACCTGAAATCTTGGAGAAGGAAAACATTTCTGAAGGAAAAGTAAAAATGATAGCTCAAGCATCGAAAAAATCGATGGGTGCAGAGCTTGAAGAAGAAGACTTCACTCAACTAAAAAAATTATGCAAGAGTGTCTTGGACATGTTCCAACTCCGTCAAACCCTAGAAGACTACATCAACATAACCATGGATCAAGTTGCGCCAAACATCAAGATAATTGGAGGAGCTCTACTAGGAGCGCGCTTGATCGCATTGGCTGGCGGTCTTTCCAACTTGGCTAAGAAACCAGCAAGCACGATACAGGTTCTGGGAGCAGAAAAAGCTCTTTTCCGTGCTCTCAAGACTGGGTCAAAACCACCCAAACATGGAATAATCTTTCAACACAACCTCATTCATGAAGCAAACACATGGCAAAGAGGAAAGATCTCTAGAGCCTTAGCAGGAAAACTGGCAATTGCAGCTAGGGCTGACGCTTTTGGTACAGAATATATTGGTGAGGACCTTAAGGCTAGTCTAGAAAAGAGGGTTGAAGACATCATCAACAACTTTAGTCAACCTCCTTTAAAAAAGGAAGGAAAGAAAAGAAGAGATGCATCAAAGGGTTAAACAGTACAAGTTCAATAGCATCTACGAAGTCATTTTGAAAAACGGAGAAAAACGATTAGCCACCAAGAACCTAACACCTGGCCGGAACATATATGGAGAAAGACTTGTTAAATCTAATGGCATAGAATATCGTATCTGGGATCCTTATAGAAGCAAGCTGGCTGCAGCCATCTTGAAGAACATAAAGAAGGTTCCCATAAACAATGGTCAAAAAATCCTATATCTTGGTGCTGCATCTGGAACAACAGCAAGTCATATATCAGACATTATAGGAGCGAGAGGACACATCTATTGTGTTGAATTTGCTCCAAGAACAATCAGAGAACTAGTAAACAATGTCTGTATAGCCCGAACCAACATATCTCCAATACTAGAAGATGCCCGTTTTCCTGACAGGTACAAAATGTTCATTGATGGAAGGGTTGACCTTATTTACTGTGATATAGCCCAGCCAGAGCAAGCTAAGATATTGGTATACAATTCTAAAAAGTTCCTTAGAAGATCAGGATGGATTATGCTTGCAGTTAAAGCCCAGAGTATCGACGTTACAAGAAAGCCCTCAGAGATCTACAAACAAGAGATCGCTATTTTAAAAAAACATAGTTTTAATATTATGGACACTGTATGCCTGGAACCATATGATAAAGCACACGCCATGATCATAGCAAGGCACATCCAGTAACAACACAAGTATTTGGAGATGCGCCAAATTAATTATCAATAACATAAGGCTTCAGTGTCTATTGAAACAGCATCATTTCATGGTTAACCAGCATAACAGCATCATGCGTTTCAGATCAACTAACAGATAGGCATACTCTACCTTAGATGGATTCAATTTCCTTGTTATCTTTTTGATATTGATTCAATTCTAGGTTTTTTTTGTTAGATCGCTATGGTGATGAGTATAGTTTATATTCTACGTTGTTGTGGTATCCCCGGTGGTGTTCCGATGATCAGTCTTGACGGGGAGAACGGGATAACTGTAGAATCTGTGTTAAAGGAAGCAGGATTCGCGGTTTCTCAAAGATGTTGTTCTCGTCCAAGCTGCTTTGATTATGCAGCTAGAAGAGAAGGTAAGTTGGTTTTTGTCAAAGTTCAGGATGACATTGGCAACATCTCTCGATGCGATGCAATAGAGTTAAAGGCGTTATCTGAACGCATGTCAGCTGCTTCATTATTACTAAGTGAGAAGGCACGTGAAAAACCACTTGAAGATGACACTGTATATTCACGATATGGCATAATAGCGGTTACATTGAAAACTTTTGAAGACATAGTTCTCCACAAAACCTATCCTCTCATTCTAGCAGGTCCAGGAGGATACTTCGTCGATATTGACGGAGAAGCAATCAAGGAAAGAAGACAACATCTTGGTTTATCAGTTGGAGAACTCTCGGAAATGATGGGCACGTCT
>JASFPN010000050.1:0-7147 GCA_050115965.1 Candidatus Bathyarchaeota archaeon | reverse complement strand
CTGAGAGAGCATCAACCTGGACTGTACTCGGATATTTGGGCAGACCTGATGTATGAAGAGGCCGATGGCCCCTACAAGTTTTCAGCATATTTTAACAAGTCAAGCCTTCGTTACATCGATGATGTAACAAACACTGCCCTCCTAGCGCCTAGACACATAATTGAGGTTGTCGAAGGCTACTGGCAGGATTGGGCCCCATCTGACAATACAACTGGTTATGCAGGTCTTGGATTAGGGTCCCCACCAGCAGAATATCCATTCATGAAACAACTGGTTGGTTGCGGACCATTCATCTACGATTATTATGATAGGAGCTTAACTGAAGGACGAGTGGCTAAGTATAACGAGTTCTTCGTTAACGCACCAGTAATCGGTTCAGTAGTGGGTGAATGGCGCATCGACCTAGGAGAAAACTATACGTATCAACCCCTGATTCAAAACATAGCTGCCCTGACAGCAGACGAGAATAGCTCATTTACTGACGTAACGGTTGACGTTAAGATATATGAAGACGATATGTTGGTTCATGACCTGTACGGTTTTCATTTGGATCCTTGGAACTGGACTTACCTTGAACAATACTCAATAGAAAACGTTTCATGTGGACCACATTTTATCACATTTGAAATCTTTAATAGCATAGACTCGAGTCTGATCCACAATTACACTCATGCTTTTGTTGTTACTATTGATGAGGACATCACCACTTGCAGTGGCGACTACGTAGACTTTAGGGTTGACATGAGGGACATCGGGAGGGCTGCAAAAGCTTTCGGTACATATCCAGGTCATCCTAGATGGGACGCAATCTGCGACATAAACCATGATACTAAAACTGACATGAGAGACATAGGTAGTATCGCTAGAAAATTCGGTTGGAGCTGCCCTTAAAGCATCCTCTACTCATAATAAACGATAATATAGAAAAAATGGGGATTTTGCAGGTGATATCTCCACTGTGAAGGGGGTTCAAATCCCACCCCGCCCGTTCTGGATAAACCCCGGACGGTTTTTCACTTGCGCTTCTTGAAAACTTTGTTTCCATCGTGGTTGCAGACATACTCGAAGCCAGCCTCTATGAGCGCGCGCTATGCTGCGGGACTCTTGAGTCAAAAGAAAATGAAGAAAAAAATTAAAAAAGGCGCTAAAGAAATCCTGATTTCTGATGAAATGAGTGATGAACAGATTCAAAAGAAGATCTACAAAGATATGATGAACCTGGCCATGCATGAAGCAGGAAATGGTTGGATGAGACTTGGTACTCTCTTGTCTGGTAGCTCAACAGACCAAATGCTTGGTGCAGGCTTCAAAGCCTTGATTGACCAGAACAAAATTATCATTAGACAAATCGAGAACTCCTTCATGCGCGTGCGCAGTTAAACAGTTAAATTCTATTGGCTATCTTAAAGTTCTGGTTCTCGTGGAGATACTAAGGGATGGGAGAGGACGAAAAGAACAGGGAAAAAGGAGATTCTGGAGAGCAGACAGAATGTTTCTGGTGTAAGCGAATTAGGTGGGTTACATATGAAGCGCCTGTTAAGCTTCACAGATTTTTGTCTTCAAGGAAAACCTTGTTTTTGGTGCTGGCAATTGCAGCTGTTACCTATTTTGCTACTTTTGGTCAGCCGGAGATGGCGCGTTTAACCTTTGCTACTCTTGTTTTTGCTGCTGGTTGCTGGATGCTTGAGGTGTTTCCTCTTCCGATCACTGGGTTGATGATACCTGCCGTACTCGCTATATTAGGCGTGTTTTCTCCAGATGAGGCGTTTGCGCCTTTTTCTAACTCGATTATTTTTCTGATGATTGGCGGGCTTGTTTTAGGGCAGTCCATCAAAAAACATGGGCTGGATAAATGGATTAGTTTTGGTCTGTTAACTTATTCTCGAGGAAATATAGATAGGCTGGTTTTGCTGGTTATGGCTGCCACTGCCTTCTTGAGTATGTGGATGTCAAACACTGTGGCCATAGCGGTGATTTTGCCTGTGATTCTTTCTATACTCGCAGCGATGCCGAAGGAGCTTGTTAACCTTAAGCGGAAGATGCTTTTGGGGGTGTCAATTAGCACCTCGATTGGGGGGACTGCGATGCTTACAGGAAGCACCCCTGCGATGATTGCAGGGGCATTGTTAGGAGAAAACGGTCAGTTTGGTTTCATCGATTGGGCATACTATGGTTTGCCGGTCTCTTTGCTTTCACTAACCGTGGCTTTCTTGTTGCTGAAGAAGATGTATCCATCTCCGAAAATTGTGCTCAATCTGGATAAAATAATTGAACAGAAGAAGGAGATTGAAAGCCTCACTCCTGCACAGAAGGAGGTCATTCTGATTTTCTTGGGGACGATACTCTTCTGGTTTGTAGGCAGTCGATTTGAAGGTTGGTTTGGATTGCCGACTTCAATTTCTAATGCAGCGATTGTGTCTGTCATTGCCGTGTTGGTCATGTTTGGGCTTAACTTGCTTGACTTGAAAGATTTGCAGTCAATTCAATGGGAATTAGTATTCCTAGTCGGAGGAGGAATTCTCTTAAGCGAGGCTATGATTGTGTCGGGCGCTGCCAGCGAAATTAGTGGAGTCATAGCGTCGATGCGGGGTTCGGCTCCCCTGATATTGATAATGGTGGCTTTGAGTCTGATTTCGCTGCTGTTGACAAATTTCATTTCGAACAGCGCAACAGCGGCTATTTTGATTCCGATAGCGATCGAGACCGCAGATCTCTTGGGAGTATCATCTGTGCCTTTTGTTATGGCGGTGGCGCTCTCTGCCACGATAGCCTTCATAACGCCTGTGGGGGCACCCTCTACGGCCTTGATTTATTCGACAGGACGGGTTTCCAGAGGTAAATTGGTTAAAACAGGTGTGTTGGCTGCCATCCCAGCGTTGTTGACAGTTTTGGCTGTGGTTTGGATCCTGCCGGTTCCCTAAAAAAGGTTTATAGGAGATAGGTATTCAAAGTCTAAAGTTAAGTTGAATAACAAGTAGAGTTTTGTCACATGTTGATTCAAACAGTAAAGTCTGAGATCGTGTCCCACCTTTCCTACATAGTAGGCAGCAATGATGAGGCAGCAGTGATAGATCCTAGGCGAGATTGTCAGGTATATCTGGAAATCGCAAACAGATGGGCTGCTAAAATCAAGTATATTTTTGAGACTCACAGGAATGAGGATTATGTTACTGGGTCCTCGGAACTGGCCAATCTTACTGATGCAACCATATTTCATGGTCCCGGATTACCTTGGAGATTCGGTGAGACCCTCCAAGACAACCAAGAGATTAAGGTCGGGTCACTGAAGATTCAGACGTTACATACACCGGGTCATTCTCCAGAAAGCACTAGCTACGTGTTAACTGATTCAGAGGCAGGCGACCAACCAGTACTTGTGTTTACTGGGGACACCCTGTTCGTCGGGGATGTGGGGAGAACAGATTTTCTTGGAGAAGAAATGACTCCGGTGATGTCAGGGAAGTTATATGATAGCATCACCAACCGACTATTCCCTTTAGGAGATGAGGTGATAGTGTGTCCCGCTCATGGGGCTGGTTCAGTGTGTGGGGGTAAAATTAGCGAGAGAGAGATTAGCACCATTGGGATCGAAAAGAAGACTAATCCGATGTTACGTCTGAGCAAGGAAGAGTTTGTTAAACAGAAGACCGCTGAGCATCATGCAACATCACCCTATTTCAAGAAGATGGAAGAGTTCAACCTCTATGGTCCTTCAATATTGGGGGCGATACCTCATCCTCGGGCCTTGACCCCCTCAGAATTTAAGAAAGCAGCTGAGACTGCGTACATTGTTGACACTAGAACTGCAGCAGCATTTGGAGCCGCTCACATTAAAGGGGCTTTCAGTTTGGTCCCCAAACGATTGTCGAATGTAGGGTGGATTGCAGAGTATAGCAAGCCGATTCTACTGGTTGTAGACGATCTGGAGGCACTTGACTTTACTGTTCGCAATTTGGTGCGTTTGGGTTTAGATAATATTGTAGGATACTTAAGGGGTGGGGTAGAAGCGTGGTACAAGGAAGGGTATCCCCTAGCCAAGGCGGGGTTAGTAACTGTGCATGATCTGAAAACGATGATTGACTCCAAGGAAAAGATTAGGATCTTGGATGTCCGTCGTGCGAACGAGTGGGTGGAAGGGCATATTGAGGGATCCACCCGGATCTATTTAGGTCATGTTCCAGAACAGGTAAACCAACTTCCTCGTGATTTGCCAATTGTTGTGGTCTGTAAGACAGGAAATCGGTCAAGTTTTGGTGTAAGCGTACTACTGAAAGCAAGGTTTGATCAGGTCTACAATTGTTTGGGGGGCATTGAGGCGTGGATCAAGTCTGGCTATCCCGTGACGCGCACAGATGAGAAAACTTAAATCGGCAACGCGCCTCTGCAATATTCATGTTCCCTCTTGGGATAGAGCCGTATCTAGTGGGTGGAGTACTAGTTGGTCTTGGAGTAGGACTGATCTATCTGGTAACCGGACTGCATGCAACCCAGAGCAGTCTCTTGACAACAACGTTGTCGTGGTTCTCGAAACGAATAGGTTTCCAACAAGAAAAAAATGTCAAGGAGAGAAGCTGGAGGGTGACCCTAGCCCTAGGGCTGGTGATTGGAGCTCTTCTTCACACACTCACTCTTTCGCCAACTGGGTTTTGGTCCACCTCAGTGCAGCTATGGAGATTGTCCTTAGGAGGATTACTAGTAGGGTTTGGAACTCGGCTTTCGGGTGGGTGCACTTCGGGACATGGCATAAGTGGGGTAGCGTCGCTTTCTCGAACCTCGATTGTTGCGGTGATCGTTTTTATGGGCGTGGCTATTGTCATGGCTCATCTGGTTCAGTTGTTGGGGGTTCTGCCATGAATCGACGGAACATGGTCGTGCTGATTGGAGGTATCCTGTTTGGTTTTGGCTTGTCCTATAGTGGGATGACTAAACAGGAGATTGTATTGAGCTTTCTTCAGTTGAGCGATTTGGGGCTGATTTTTGTGTTGGGAGGTGCAGCCTTGGTTACCGCTTTGGCAATTAACGTGGTGGCAAAAATTCTAAAGACCCCGGTTCTGGGTGGCGAATTTACACCGAGACGGAGAATTCTGTCGTGGAGCACGGTTATTGGCGCAGCCATTTTTGGGGTAGGATGGGGGATTTCAGGGCAATGTCCCGGTTCTGCGGTGGCTAGCCTGGGCACCGGTAATTTCCCAGTTTTAGTGGGACTTGCTGCCATGTTCATAGGCGCGTACCTCAGAGGGTTGCTGGATTCTGGCAAAGACTCACAATAAGGCGCGCGCGCCGAAATAAAAGCCTTGATATATGTTGCTTTTACGAGCATGCACATGCAGAAAAAAAGGGAGTTTTGCGGGAGATATCTCTATTGTGGTAGAGGTTTCTTTTACGCTAACTTTTTTAACCTTGCCTTAACAGTTTAATCTATAGTGCAAGCCCTGCCTTTATCTGAGGGAGAATAAAGGATGAAGGTTTTCACAGTGTAATTTACCTGTGTGGAAAAAGAGTATTACGGTAAGGTATGGTGAGGATGAAGTGAGTCGAAAAATTATAGGACTTATTTCCGTTTCTGTTCTTATCTTATCCAGCCTAGCTGTGCTGGATAGGGGGAAAGGTAGTCCTTCAAGTCCAGTTCACTATAGTGGATTGCCCAAGGTGGATGAGATACTTTTCAAGGCGTATCCAGGTGCACCTCCGGAATTTGTTGTTGACGAGTTTCTTGCAGGAGCAACTGATTGGATAGATGGCCCATATAGAACGGATCTCTATAATAGAGTCTCTAACGCTAGTGCTAACCCATATGGAGCTGCACATAAAATTTCCCAGATGTCTCCTCAACCAGAATTCTCATTCATCATGATAAACTGCAGGGATTATAAAGAGACGAGTGGAGAACCAAACCACCCATTAAATGATAGCAACTTCAGAATTGCTTTATCCCATATTTATGGTATGGACAGAAAACAAGATCACATAAACAATTATCATAGCGCTTTATGGGAATACGCGATAGACAATCCAGTCCCAGAAGCGCAAAAGCCTTGGCATAATGAGAGTATACTGATGCCTGATACCAACTGGACTAAAGCCTGGTCAATTCTACAAACTGCTGGTTACTATATTAACTCAACAGAAAATTGGCTTCACTATAACGGAGTAAGAGTCAGAAACATGACGATGATTCATAGTGGCCCTCCACCAGGACATTATGCTAGGAAGGTTCTTGTTGAAGCCTTCAACGAATTCGTTTTGACACACCTTTCCGCAAACGGTCCCACCATAGAAAGCAGACCTGTTAGTGGCATGGATTGGATTAATCAGCTGATGCGTATTCGTGATTTTGACTTTGTCGTTGTGGGTCTTACAAATTTAGGGAGTAACGTCGATTGGCTGTATGATCTTCTGCACTCAAATAATGATGTATATGAGGGGTGGAACTTCGCTGGTATACATGATCCAGACTTTGACAGATGGACAGAAACGATTCTAACAAACCTAGATACACAAGAAGTAATTGATGCAGCTTCGAAGGTTCAAGAGAAGTTTGTCTACGAGCTCTTACCTTGGATCCCAGTAACTTCAGGAAAGGACTTCTGTACAACAGCAAATGACACAAGAGGAGAACTGATGAACGTTGTTTCAACGCCAAACTTTGGACCATTTTATGACTGGAGTTTCATGACGATTCACTGGAAAGGAGAACCTGATACCACTTGGCCTGGAGGTACTGTAAAAGTTGCCTTGGGTGATGATCTTCACACCTTGAATCCCTGGACCGACGATCATCCTTATAGTTGGCAGATTATGGATAGAGCCATAAGCGGTCTTACAAGGGTTGAACCAGAAAACCTAATTAACATGCCTTTTATCGCGACCAACTGGGAAATTTCTTTCTTACCTGGTAGACCTGAGTATAGTATAATTAACGGTTGCCGGGTTACTTTCTGGCTTAGACAGGACGTAACATGGCACGATGGAAAGCCAGTTACCGCTTATGATTGTGTTGAAAACCTGAGGTTTCTGAGAGAGCATCAACCTGGACTGTACTCGGATATTTGGGCAGACCTGATGTATGAAGAGGCCGATGGCCCCTACAAGTTTTCAGCATATTTTAACAAGTCAAGCCTTCGTTACATCGATGATGTAGCAAACA
>JASFPN010000049.1:0-7344 GCA_050115965.1 Candidatus Bathyarchaeota archaeon | reverse complement strand
GGATTTCTCCTCCAATAATTTGTGCGTTTTCAGGTAGAAGGTCGAGAATAGTGAGAGCTGTCACTGATTTACCGCAACCAGACTCTCCAACCAGGCCCAAAATTTCACAAGTATAAAGATCAAGATCCACACCATTCAACGCTTTAACCTCACCTCTATATGTTTGGAAGTTCACCTTCAGATCTTTTAATTCTAGAATTGGGTCGTTTTTACTCACTCTCTCACCTCTGACACTATCTCCTTAGTTTTGGATCAAGGACGTCTCTTAGACCGTCTCCCACTAAATTAAACGCCAAGGCGATGATGAGCATAGTCAGCCCTGGGAAGACTATTAGCCATGGAGCTTCGAATATATGCTGGTATCCTGCAGCAGCAAGGTTACCTAGCTCTGGTAGGGAGGGAGTGGGAGAAAATCCAAGAAACATGAGAGCTGAAAAGGTCAAGATAACTCCTCCAAAGTCAAGAGTTGCTTGAACAAGAATCGGGTAAATGGAATTCGGTATTATGTGAACGAAGAGTGTTCTGAAATGACCTACTCCTAGGGCTTTTAACGCCTCAACATATCCCTTCTGTTTCTCGCTTAATATCTGTCCTCTCATTAACCTAACGTAAGGTGGCCACCAGACAAGAAGTAACGCTAGTCTCAATGTCCCCATTGTTCTCCCCATAATGGATGCAAAGACGAGTGCCAAAAGAAGAGCTGGAAAAGCAAGGAAGATGTCAGTTATTCTAAGGATTGCTTCATCAGCGATGCCACCAATATAACCTGCAAAGGCACCAACGAGAGTGCCAAATGCTGCGGCTCCCAATGTAATTACTATCGCATTTCCCATATCCACAGGTATCGCTAGTATGATCATCTTCAGTAGGTCCCTGCCCCAGTTATCGGTGCCCAAAAGGATCACTTCTGGACCATAATAGAGCGCTATTCCTGGACCCCAATTGATGATGCTTTTACTATCCCACTTCAGCTTGTCTGGGTAAGGGTATTGTTGATCAGGATATCCAAGTGGGCCAGCAAGCTTAGGATCTACAATATATTTTGAGAAAAGTGATAAAAAAACAAAGAACAGCGCTATTATGGAACCTATCATTACTAGTCGGTTCTTCCTCATGAGATAGAAAGTGTATTTTATGTCTGCCCATCTAGCAGCCCACTCACCTATCCTTTCCTTGGATTTTTTCTCTGTCATGTTTAATCTCTCTTAATACTTTATTCTTGGATCAAGGAAAACATAGGCTACATCCACGATTAGATTAGCTAAAACAATTATTGCCGCTATCGTAAGAGTGTAGACTAGTATGAAGTTGCTGTCTCCTTGATTAATCGCGTTTAGAGAGAGGCCACCAACTCCTGGCCAAGCAAAAACGAATTCTGTTATCATTGCTCCTCCAAGAAGAAAAGCAAAGAACATTCCTGAGAGGGTCACTGCTGGAATCAGTGCATTTTTCAATGCGTGTCTATATATAACGACCCTGTCTTTCAATCCTTTAGAGCGAGCTAGGGTGATGTAGTCTTGTCGCATGACTTCAAGCATGCTGGCTCTGACGATTCTAGCTAGGAAGCCTAGACTTATGAAGGCTAGTGTAAAGGCGGGTAAGATGAGGTGGGCTAATGCGTCAATTGCGTATTGGAGATTGCCAGCTAGTAATCCATCAAGAACTGGCATACCAGTAAGTCGAGTTACGGCTCCAGCCATACTTGTTGCTCCACTGCTTGGCAGATATGGAAGTCCCCAGATCCTGAAATAGAAGAAGAACACTAATTGAAGCATGAAGCCAAACCAATAGGATGGCGTTGAGAAGCCTGTTAACGCAATTATGCGTGAAACATGGTCAGGAAGTTTGTTGTTCTTAAGGGCTGAGATGACCCCTAACGGGATTCCAATTGCAACAGTTAAGATTATAGCTGCAATGGATAATTGTACTGTCAAGGGGAAATGACGGAGGAAGACCTCGTTTGCCGGTAGCCCGTTTGCCCAGACACCCGTAAGTCCCCAATCTCCTTGTAGGACATCTCGCAGCCAGTAGAAGTATTGTATGTATAATGGTTGGTCGAATCCATGAGTTATGATCACGTTTTGAATTTGTTCCTGAGTCATTTTGGGGTGAATGTAGGGGGCCCATGGAGCGATGGCTTGTGGAAAACCTCTGGCAAAATAGAAAATCAGAATGCTTACTCCTAGAAGTACAAAAATCATCAGTATCAGTCGTCTGATTATGTACTCGTATAACTTCATGCGCAGTCTTCATAAATGACTTTCCTGTGGCAATATAAAAGGTTAATGAATCTTCAATACGTCGTATTTACGTTTTACATTCGTGCAGTATGCCATACGTCATATCGTCATGATTCCACTGAAAACTCTAATCTATGAGCATTGCTTTCTCAGATAAAGAAAAAAAAGAGGATTTTGTGTTTTCTATGGTTCCTCATAATACATGTTTGACCAGAGGTCAACGCCATAGTTTGTGTTTACATACCAGCCTTGGAGCCATTCTGAGCGAGTCAGTTGTAGGGTTGGATGCCACCAAAGCATGTAAGGTATTACATCGTTTGCTATAGTGTTCATCTGGTCGTTCAGCTCCAGTAGTTTTGTAATATTTCCTTCTTGATCTGCCAGGAGTGCTTCAGCATAGAGAGTGTCTAGTGCTGTGATATTCCATAGATTCCATGAGAAGTATGTGCCAGTTGATAGATACATTGGCTGTAGCCAGTTCAAAACGTGGTTATAGTCGCAAATCCAGCCACCGACATACGAATCGATCAGATGGCTTGAAGCCAAAGTGTATTGCTGGCCACCTGGTACAATGACAACGTTGAACCGTAAGCCCAGATCTTCATCGTCACAAATTGAGTTTAAGGCGTCGCTCATAGATGTCAGAACCGCTTGGAAAGTTGTTGCACCTGACTGCACATAAAGTTCGACAACTTTTGGATGAGCAAAATCAGGTCCAAACGAGTTATCAACAACTCCGCCAGGAACAGGTGTACCGTTGTAATAAGTGAACGAAGTCAATGGAGTTGCGTTTGCATCCAGAAGCAATTCTCTGACATAGGTTAAGTTAAAGGAGAACGTGGGTTTAACATCTGGATTATAAGCGCCTGTGGGAAATGTGCCAGGTGGAACAATGTTACTTGCTACGGTGCCAAATCCGTTGTTAACATTTATGTTCATGAATGTCATGTTAACGCAGCTTGATGCAGCCATTCTTAGTCTCCAATCAGCGAATGGTTGCCAGCTCCTTAATGTTCCATCAACGTTTGTAACATTGGTGTTAAAGTCAAGCCACCAGGTTGTGAACTGGGGAAAGATTCCATGAGTAGTTGCTCCAGGCACTATTGACACAAGCTCTCCATCGTTGATCCAACTGTCTCTATCAATTACTTGGAACATGTTATCGGTGGGAACTTGTATGCCTGTTACTGTTCCTGCTTGAAGGTTAAGAAGTCTTGTTGCAAAGCTTGGTTGATAGAGGAATTCTATGGTTTCTATTCTTGTCTTGCCATCTGGAGGAAGATTCAAATTGTTAGGTCCTCCCCAGTAGTCTGCATATGCCTTTAGAGTAATCTTGAACGTAGTGGGATCGACACTTTCTATCCAGTAAGCACCAGTTCCAATCGTCCAGCCATTCTCTGGTAGGTTTAGACCAGTATCGCCTTCACCAGCCATGTGCAAGAAGTAAGTTGTATAGTTTCCATCCCATGTTCCCCAGCCCCCATGATCGTAGTCCATTGGAATTGTGGATGTTGGTGAGATTATGCCTGCCCAAGGACCTGCAAGTATTGGTAAGAACTGAGTAGTGGGTGTCGCTAAGTTTATTCTAACCGTGTAATCATCTAGGACTTCTACGAAGTTGAGATCTAAAACAGCCTGAACCCAGCTGGCATCATAGGTTGGAGAGGCTCCCATAGCAGTAAATAGATTACCATCGGGATCAATCAGTTGTTGCGCCATCCATGCTGCCTGGCTTCCATGGACTCCTGTGGCACTTGTACCATCTATCATCATTAGCCTAGTTAGGCTGAACCAAACTGCAGTGGCATTGAATTCTGTTCCATCTTGGAATGTGATGCCTTGCCTTAAAGTGAAGTTGTAATGCATTTGGTCACTGCTCACGGTAAAGCTTTCTGCTAACCAAGGAATTACCTTAGTAGCGTTATCTAATTCATACCAAAGTAGCATCTCAACAGAATGCCAAAGTGTCCAGTAGTCAAACTGGTAATACGAAACATGAGGATCTAACCACTGATAGGTGGCGCCAGTTTCAAATATCATCTTGTTATCTGCAACAAAGGATGGTGCACCGGCACTTACGGTAAAGGAATCGGTAAGAGATGTTCCAGGAAAAGTAACTGTATAGTCACCTGCCGTCTTTGAAGCTGTGTAGGTAATGACCTTTGATTCATCGCCTGCAAGAGTTACGTCCTTTATATCTTCAACTACTCCATTCAATAATAGGCTCACTGGACCAGTGACTTCGGTTGTACCGGTATTTGTGACGTTTATTGTAATAGTGACTGATGCTCCTTCGCTGACTGTATCTGGTTCCACTGTTAGATTACTAAAGGTAAACTCAGCTGGAGGGGGTGGTGGTGGTTCTGTCGGAGGTTGAATAATGAAATATACTACTGTCCCTATAAGCGCTGCTGCAAGTATAACTACAATAATTATTAGTGCGGTTGTTGTTGTGGTTAATGCTTTCTTGTTCATCAATTTTCCTTCCGTTCCGCTATTCGCATTCCAAAATATATAACGTTTGTGTAAACTATTAGTCCAATAAAAAATGGAAATCCACTTTTCTTAGATAATCAAGTATAATTTCAATTTATGGTCAAGTTAAGTAGCTAGATCGCGCGCGCGCTGATTGTTCAAATAAGTTTAGCTGGTTATCAGACTAGATAGCACAATTCCTAAATGTATAAGTTTTTGAATTGATTTGAAAATTTTAAATATGCGGATAAAAATAAAAAACCGGTCTAAAACAAGTTGGAAGAGAGAGAAATATGCCAACATGGATTTGTATCGCGCGCGCTAAGTGTAAAACTGAATATATAGGTAGATGCCGACAAGCAACATGTTCAAACTGTGGAGCCCCAAAGGAAAAACACATAAAGAAAGCATAAAACTACTATGGTGTTTTTAATGGTAGATCATACAATTGTGCACTTTGAAATACCTGCAGAGGACATAGAAAAACTGCGGAGATTCTACTCGAAACTTTTCGGATGGAGGATTGAAGCTATGCCAGGATTCACCGATTATTGGAATATTGAAACTGTTCCAATTGATGATAAAGGTATGTTAATACGACCAGGAGTCAATGGTGGAATGATGAAGAAACAAAATCCAGATCATAAATTAGTTTATTATATCGCAGTGGAGTCCGTGGACGCATATAGTAAGAAGATAGAAGAACTGGGTGGAAAGATAACAGTACCAAAACAAGAAGTACCTGGAGTAGGTTGGTGGGCTTTCGCCTTAGATCCAGAAGGAAACTTGTTCGGCATCTTTCAAAACAAGTAACCAAAATTTCCAGTCCAACGTACCCACCTCTTTTTTCCAGAAAACACTTCCGTTTCTTGCAACAGTCATTTTCCTACATTCATATTTTAATGATAGCACCTAAAAGTATGCCAATATTTGTAACTGAAAGAAACCGAATGCATAATATAATCAAACAAGAAAAAGAGTAGGGGAGTTGAAGACCATGAGTGCTTCAAGTTATTTCGCATGGTATCTATTTTTTATGTGTTTTCCGATATCGTGATCCGTCAGGTCTTTCCCAAAGTTCAACGACCAAAGTGTGTTTTGCATTAGGACTCTTCATTTCCCAAGATTTTACGCATTTTTCTTTTCCCATAGAATTCACCTTTTGAATTCACGGTTCCCCTATATTTTCCATATGGATATTTAATATTTACCTCTATAAGACAACTGGCAAATCTAGCTATTACCATATGTATGGTTTAGAAGTCTTGGATTGATTTAATACACGGACGCAACATACTTCTAAACGTATGGCGCGCGCGATTGTAAAACAGAGTTTTGATTTGTGTAGCACGAGCGTTTTAATGAAATCTAGCCAATACTTATTTCTTTGAGCTCCACATAATTTTTTATCATTGAAGTTACAACACTATTTCTCAACGAGGTAACATGGTGATTAGCCGCTTAAGAGAACTACTCAAACGTATTCGGATGTACCTAAGAATTACCAAAATGGGCCCCATAGCAAGAAGATACTTTGTGAAAAATGGTTTTGATGGATCCATGACCATGCTTGGAATTATCGTTGGCAGTTGGGTTGTAGGTGTTGAACGTCCAGAGATTATCGTGACTGCTGGTCTAGGCGCGTGTTTAGCAATGGGGATTTCGGGTTTATTCGGAGCATACATGACCGAAAGAGCAGAGAGACAAAGAGACCTTAAATCCCTTGAAGATGCCATGATAACAAATCTCCACGATTCAGTGCTGAATGAAGCCTCTTCTTTTGTATCCTTCTATGCAGCTATCGTGGATGGTGGATCACCAATATTGACCGCGATTTTTTCCCTCTTACCCTTTATACTTGCTTTAGGCAATCTTATCGAGATATGGAACGCCTACATACTATCCTTTATTTTAACATTGATCACTTTATTTTCACTGGGCATGTATCTTGGTAAAATCGCTAGAGAGAACGTAATTCTCTATGGAGTCCAAACATTGGCTGCAGGAATAATCACTGTCGTAATTGCGCTATTATTGGGAGCCATTTAATCTACCAAGAATCATGACTAAAAGTGGTATTTACTCTAACCAATCCTGTTTTCCATCGCATTTTATTTGATAATGTCTTTTACAATGGGGACAGTCATATTCGCTAACAACATAAATAGTATCGTTTTGAACCTTCCCTTCCTTGAATCCTGAAACCTGAGTTCTCATTTCTCCAGTTTTACTGATCTCCCTGATCCTTTCTTCAACTTGTTCATCAGTGAGTTTTAATCGTTCTACTTCGTTAATAACCTCCCTCTGTTCTTCTTCAGAAGATAGCCTCGTCATTATTGCTTCAGCTATCTTGGGAGTTATGCGAGATTTCGGTTTTAGAATCTGTCTTTTTAAAGAACTTGGGGCTCTTCTAAAGACTTTCACGACAGTGTCAACCTCGCTTGCCTTGATTTCTCCAGCATCCACTTTTTCTATTATTTGTTTTCTCTCCTTTTGTTCAAGTCCTCTCGTTCTCCTTATAACATCTGTTGAGGTTCCCATGGGGACTTCTTCTTTAAACCGAAATTCCCAGGCCTCAATATCATCTTGCACTTTTCCTTCACGGATCCCTAATTTCGTAGCCAATTCC
>JASFPN010000048.1:0-7359 GCA_050115965.1 Candidatus Bathyarchaeota archaeon | reverse complement strand
TATCTTCACAATTGTGGGGGGTGTCAGATAGGGACCATAAATTTCAAACCCTCTAAGAATTACCACTGGAAGATTTTGTGATTTAAGGTATTCCTTTGCCATCATCTCCGCTGTTAGCTTCGCCTTACCGTATACTCCCCTAGGATCCAATATTTCCTCCTCCTCAACAAATCTGTCCTCCTTATGCAATCCATAAACAGTTGAACTGCTCATTAAGACGAATCTTTGAACATCATGTTCTAATGCTGACTGTAACATATTCAAAGTGATCCTAGCATCATCCAAGAACTCTCGGTAAGGCTCCTTAGGCCGCGTAACAAACGCCAAGTGAACCACCTTCTCGGGTTTAAATTTTTTAAATGCCTTTGACACGCTGGTTCTATCAGTTAAATCACATCTATGCAGAGTGAATTGTTCCCTCTCAAAACTTTTCTGAGGTTCCGAGACGTCCACACCTACAACATCTTCCCCTTTTTGAATAAAATATCTCGTTACATTCGTGCCGATAAAACCAGAACTTCCTGTTATTAAGATCAAGACTTTCCCCTATTGCCCATTAACTTTTGTTAAATTCCTTTTAATTCTATTTAACGTTTCGTCATACTTACATAACATTCGCACATAAAATAAGTGGAAAACTGAAAAAGCAATAAGAACATGGTTTGTTTTTTGGCCCTGTATCCACCTTGTATCCGTATGTGAATATCATGGTTAGAATAGGTGAAACAAGATGAAACATATGAAACAGCGTGAAACAGCTGAAAACAAGAGAAACATGCATGAAACAAGTGAAACAGATGAAATAGCAACTAGCACGCTAACTAAAAATCCTTTGAAATCATTGCACGTGTGTGGTATAGTTGTTTTGTTCACTCTTTTCTTACATTGTGTCATTAATGTTAAGAACATCTACAAGAGCAACTTCTACATGCACTAATTTTTCACATTAGAATATTGATGATTTTCATGATGAATCTTTATTTCGTACTCTTAGAAAATGACATCCAACTTCGTTGGCTGCCTGAAGATCGTCCTCTCTGTTTCCAACAAATAAAACGTTCTTGAAGGGTACTTTGAGTTTGTCTGCTACAATTCTTAACTGTTCAGGTCTATTCAGGGAGTTCTCTCTTGTAACCATGAATTTGAAGGATAGGTTGAAACGTTCAAGCACCTTCTCTACTAGAACTTTACCTTGCATGGTCACTAGGGCTTTTTGTTTTACCGGTATCCAATTGTAAATATTGATTCCTTCTTTCTCTTGGGTTATGTTAGCCAAAGCTGCAGCCTCAGCTTTATTCCAAACTTCGAAGATCTCTTTTTTTCTTTCTTTATCCAACTCCAAGATCTTCTTAGCCACTGGGTGTATATCGCTTGTTTCCATTATCTCTCGGAACTGTTGGAACAGCCTTTCATAATCGATCGGTAGATGTACCAACGTTCCATCCAAATCAAATATAACTGCTTTAATCACTGATACATTTTCCCGATGATCTTTCCCTCTCTCACGAGTCTTGCGGGAGCATCGATGTGACGAATCCAATAGATCTCCTCCGGCAGAACATCATACTCTGGTATGTCCGGAATCTTCTCTTTGTACGCCAATCTTGTATAAAGGTATGGGATGTTGGCGAAATAGTCTTTTCGCAGCTTCTTGCTGGCATAGGAAAAGAAGAATGATGTTGTGAACATTCTACCCACGTTGATCTCGGTTACGCAGGGTATCCCCTCTCTATTTTCTTTCAGGTCAACACATGCTATTCCGTTGAATTTTGGATCAACAGAGAGAACCGCCTGGGTTCCTATCTCGTTTATATCCTGTTCATGGATCGTTCTTTGAATCGAAGGGGTTCCTGTGATGCCAGAAGGAGCAAGATGTGGATAGATATATTCAATCCTTTCTCTTGCCATAGAAGTAACTAGTTCACCCTCCTTCCATAAACTGTGGAATCCAAAATTCTTCCCTGGCAGGTGCTCCTGAACAATGAACTTCCAATCCACATTTCGTGATTTCCAAAATCTAACCCAAGATGAAGCTGTTTCTGGGTTGTGAGCCGGTGTGCTTCCCCTCCCTCCTGCACCATGTCTTGTTCTGATCCAGATTGGTTTTCCCCATTCTTGAAAAGCGTCTTCTGCATCTGCTTCATTCTGCAGCTTTTTAACCTGAGCTACTGGAATCCCATTTTTACGCCACATCCTAGCTGACTCAAACTTATCTTGGCAAATCATCACTGCTTTCTTGGAAGGGAGGAATACCTCTGCTTTCAATTTTTCTCTGTTTTCTGAGATGACTCCCACTTCAACGTCAGGTTGACCATGGATGAACTCAACATCTTCTCTTCGAATAATTTCATTTAATTTTTCAACATAATTTGATTCCCATGCCTTAGGTACCAAATGTTTAACGTCAGTTGCAGCCAAATGCAGGAAATATTGGTTGGCTTCGGTCCCAACAAGAAACATATCTTCAGGCGCGATTCTAAGGGACATGACAAAGTTTATGCCAGCAGGTCCCCCCGCGCCTGTAACCATAATCCTCTTCAATCTTTACACTAACCATCATTTTTACAGAATGAAGGATTCTTCTAGTTAATCTGCGCTTTCAATATTTAAAAGGCAATTTTATATTTATTCCCAGAACCAGAAATTGAATGTTCGCCATAAGCGACACCAAAACTAAAACTATCACCATCCTTGCGCCTATCTAAAAGATAGAAGTCGACTACGCTGTAATTAAATATAATTAGTACTTATGTTAATTAAGGATCATTAAGTGTCGAAAATGAAGAAAAAACCTAACAGAAAGAAATTCACAACAGTCTCGATACCTACACCACTTTTTAACAAAATTGAAGAAAGAATTAAGGAAACCGGGTTTACATCCGTCTCCAGTTACGTCACCTATGTTCTAAGAGAGATAGTAACAGAAAAAGAGGTAGCGCCAGAAGAAGCCTTCACAAAAGAAGATGAAGAGAGAGTCAAGGCTAGATTACGCGCACTAGGTTACATCAACTAGAAAGAGAAGAAAACCCAATGAACCGTCATCTACAAGATCTAGAGACTAGGAGCATATCTATAATAAGAGAGTCAAAAGCTCAATTCAAGAAGCCAGCTATTCTATGGAGTATGGGAAAAGATTCCACAGCAGCTGTCTGGTTGTGCAAGAAAGCTTTTTTCGGAAAAATTCCTTTTCCCGTAATTCACATAGATACTAGCTATAAATTTCCAGAGATGTATGAATTCAGACGCAAAATGACCGAGGAATGGAGCCTCAACTTAACAATAGTAAAAAATGAGAGCGCTCTGAAGAGAGGAATGTCACCAGAAAAAGGACAGCTAGAGTGTTGTACGGAGTTAAAGACGGAAACCCTGAAAGATTTGATAAAAGAACAAGAATTTGATGCATTAATATTAGCTATCCGAAGAGATGAACATGGAATCAGAGCTAAAGAAAGGTACTACTCACCGCGAGACAAGGATTTCAGGTGGAACTACGTAGATCAACCAGCAGAACTATGGGATCTCTACGTCCAACCATCCGATGACTTCACTCACATGCGAGTTCACCCTATCTTGCACTGGACAGAACTCGATGTCTGGCAATATGTAAAACAGGAGAAATTGCCAGTTAATCCCTTATACTTCGCCCAGAAAGGTAAAAGATACAGAAGCCTTGGCTGTATACCCTGCACAGTCCCTGTACCATCTACAGCAAGCACAATAGACGAAATAATTCACGAAATAAAAAAATCAAAAATCCCAGAGAGAGCTGGTAGGGCCCAAGACAAAGAAAAAGCTTACATAATGCAGAAACTTCGTAGTTTGGGCTACATGTAGGTAAAACCATGATAATACTTGCCTTCGACGCCTTAGATCTTGATCAAGTGCAAAGATTCAATTGTAAAAACCTCATTCAGAAAGAAAGCGGTCAAACTGATCTTAAAGACTTTGAAAAGCTAAGAACCATAGTTCTATGGGCCTCCTTTCTAGCTGGCAGAAACATGGAGAAAGATATTCCTATACAAACCCAATGGCAATACAAATTAAAACCTGAACAGACCTTCACCGCCTTCTTCAAAACATATGCTGCAATCGATGTTCCAGCATTTTCATTTAAACAACAGAACCATACGAAAGTCAGAAAACTCCTCAAAGGATACTTTGACAAAAAAAATTCTATAAAGGAATATGACGCTTGCGTATGGCATAATCATGAAGAGAACAAAAAAGAATTTTTCAACACCATTGGAAATTTCGATCTCGTCATGGCTTATTTTGATCTTGCAGATGCAATTGGTCACCTAAGTTTCGGGATCACAGAAAAAATGTCAGAAGTATACAAAGAGCTTGACAATATTGCTGAAAAAACTAAAGAATTGAATGATCAGGTATTGATAATCTCAGATCATGGAATGAAAACAGTGGGAAGATATGGTGACCACAGTCGAAAAGGCTTCTACTCCCTAAATCACAAGTTAGGAATCAAACTGCCAAAGATAACTGACTTCTATGACCACATTAGGAGAATCGAAGAGAATTAACAACTCAAAGATAAACTTGGTAGTAATCGGGCATAAAGACCATGGAAAATCCACCTTGATCGGTAGATTACTCTACGACTCCAAAGCTATACATGAACAGAAACTAAAGGAGATCTATAGAGAACTAGAACAGATCGGGGAAGAATTTCAGTTCGCCTTCCTCTTGGATAGTCTAGAAGAGGAAAGAAGAGGAGGATTAACAATAGATATTATGCATACACCTCTAAAATCCCAAAAAAACCTTTACACGATCATAGATTGCCCGGGACACAAAGAATTTATAAGGAAGATGCTTACCGGAACCTCCCAAGCTGACGCAGCTATACTTGTAGTCTCTGTAAAAGAAAGAATACAAGACCAAACCCGCCAACATATGTTTTTAGCTAAAATGTTGGGTATTCAACAACTTGTGATTGCAGTTAACAAAATGGATCTCGTCAAATACAAAATTGATCCTTATCTGAAGACTTGCAATGAACTTAAACCCATTCTTACAAGCTTACACTATAATCATGATATTTCAATGGTACCAATATCTGCTATGAAAGGAGATAACGTCTACAACAGAACAGAAAAGATGAAGTGGTATAATGGAACAACCTTGATTGAAACACTAGATCAAACCATAACTCCAACCAGCCCTCCAGTAAACAAGCCCTTACGAGGGGTCGTTCACGATGTTTATACTCTTGAGAATAACCAAAAGATCATTGTGTGCAGAATTGAAACAGGAACCCTGAAACCAGAAGAATCAATAATCTTCAATCCTTCAGGGAAAAAAGGGCTGTTGAAGAAGATTATCATGTCAGATGCAATATTGAAAGAGGCTGAGCCAAGAGACTCGGTTGGCCTTATCATAGCTGGGATCGATTCTATACCGAGGGGAGAAGTGTTAAGTCATCCAGAAAACCAACCTAAGATAGTTAAAGAATTCACCGCTGAAGTGATCTTGTTGTCTAATGTCCCGTTCGAAAATGGAGATGAAGTAACTATCCGTTATGGAACAGCTGAAAAAAAATGCCAGATAAAAACGATACTAAGTGAGATAGACCCAATCAACCTCACAGTTTGTTCAAAATACCCCAAGAAATTAAAGAATGAAAGCGTAGGCAAAGTTGAATTCTTGCCACTTGAACCTCTGTGCATCGAAAATTACTCAGAATTTCCAGAACTAGGAAGATTTATCATCAAAGGAAAAAAAGGAACTGCAGCTGCAGGAATTGTCCTTGACACATTATAGCTAGTTATAAAAATAACTCAATTGTCAACATCCTCATAATTCGCGCTCGCGAACGGGTCACTCAAGAACAATCAGCCATTAATTATAGATTTACAGGTTTGTACAAGTGAACTCATTCGATACGTTACATTAACTGAATAGAAGGATGCACACAAACTCAGTCAAAATTTAATAGAACAGCCATCCATACAATCATGGTAGGGCCGGTCGTCTAGTCTGGTTAGGACTCTTGCAGTGAAAGTGCAAGCCTAAAACAGCCCTTACGAGGCTGAGGTCGCCGGTTCAAATCCGGCCCGGCCCACCATGACCGGCTTAGCGCGCGCTAGTGTTTAATTATGAAGTTCCCAAACGTACCCTCGCTTCCCTTATGCAGAATCCAGATTTCACCTTCATAACTTAATTATCCCTGTTTCTGCTAAAGAAGCGCAGGTGAAAAAGTATGGCTATATCCCCAGAACTTGAGGATCTAAAAAGGAAGAAAACAGAGCTGGAAGGCAAACTGAAGTCAATTGCAGATCAAGAAAAAACTCTGAGAGAAGATATTGAGACCCTTGAAATAAAGGTAGAAATCAGCCAAATCGAAGGAGACATAAAAACCAAAAGTGACGCTCTCGACGAATTGAAGTCTAGAAAAGAAGAACTAAACAAAAAATTAACATCACCAACCCCCTCAAAAGAACCTGAACCTAAACCTGAAAAAACTGAAGAAACCAAGCCTGAAGATCAAGATGTCATGGTAACAGTAGCTCCTTTCGAGGAAGAAAAACCTGCAAAAACAAAGGAACAACAAAAAGAAGAGAAGAAGAAGCACCTATTCTTCTAGAGACACACCCAATTATCCCCAGTGATGCAGAACCTTCCACATATTATTTTAGACTCCAAACAAACCGATCCTAAAACAATTCTTTATAATTAGCGAATTGATAGAATTCATTTTTCAAACTCAGTTGTTTTCCTAATTTTATTTATAACCATCTCTTCAGAACAGATATTATCTGCTTCACAACAACTAACCATAAATTGGATTTATTGTACAAACTAGTATTCTCAAATGGACGAATGTTGAGCATGAAGTTTTGTGACAGATGTGGCTCCTACATGAAGAACATCAAAGGAAACTTGTTCTGTAGAAAATGTGGAAACGTGATTCATGCTAAAGATAAGAAGCTGAGAAAACTAACAAAATCAAGATATTCCGATACTATTCCAGTGATTACTGATTCAGTGTCGGAGTATTCGAAGACATCTCGATCATGTCCAAAATGTGGAAACAATGTGGCTTTCCGTTGGTTCACTTCAGTGTCTGGAGAACACGCAGGCGTGGGAAGAGAAAGAACGGTTGAACATTTTAAATGTTCAAAATGCTCCTATGAATGGATTAAAGCTTGGTAGAACATCCTACGCGTAAGCACCGGGTGTGCATCCCGAATAAATCCTTGTCAAATCTTATGACATGGTAGAATGCATACTATTTTAAGCACTAACTTCTTATCATGTTACTCCAAAAGGGTTAACCTTTCCTCAAAGAGCTATAAAACAAAGTGTAAGGCCCTTCCCATGAAATGCAGAATACTGTTTTCG
>JASFPN010000047.1:0-7661 GCA_050115965.1 Candidatus Bathyarchaeota archaeon | reverse complement strand
CTCAGGCTCAGAGAAAGCTGCTGCACACGTCGCATCACCTCTTGCCAAAGGAGGTATGTATTTCTCCTTCTGCTTTTCAGATCCGTACTTCAAAAGTACTTCTGGAACCATAAGGTTTCCAAAAGACACTGCGACTCCTAGCCCAGGGTCCACTCTGCACATCTCCTCAATACTCAAGCAGTGAGTTAAAAGCCCATATCCTTGTCCATCGTATCTTTCAGGAATTCGTAGACCCGTAAATCCTAGTTTTGCTGCTTTTTTATATAATTCTAAAGGAAATTTTTCCTTCTCATCAAATTCTAAGGCTATTTCCGGGGTAAATTCTTTTTTACAAAAAGCTCTGACCGCTTTCTTGATTTCTTTCTGTTCCTCATCTAGTCTGAAGTGCATCATGGATACTCCATTAACCTGAAGTGAATTGTCAGCCTTTCAACTCTTGTATCTTGTTTGTGAGCGAGGGAACTACTTTCAGTAGGTCATCGACAACGCCATAATCAGAGAAATTAAAGATCGGTGCATTGGGGTCTTTGTTCACTGCTATGATCAAATCTGAGTCTTTCATTCCTAGAACATGTTGAAAAGCTCCGCTTATTCCAAGGGCAATGTATAGTTTGGGCTTCACAGTTTTACCAGAAGTGCCAACCTGACGGTCGTTTGACAGCCATCCTTTATCCACAATAGGCCGTGAACAGGCTAGGGCACCTCCTGTGATCTCTGCTAATTTCTCAATTATTGGGAGGTTACCCTCATCCTTTATTCCACGTCCGACACCGATCAATACATCTGCTGTTGTTATGTCTACTCCGCCTGGTGGTGGTAATAAATACTTTATGACACGCTTGTTGGTTCCATCGTCAGTAACTGGCACCTGTTTTTCAAAGATTTTACCTTTTGCTGAAGATTTCTCAGCCTTAAATGTTGCTTGCCGGACTGTAACCATATATCGTGTTGATTCACGCATTGTTGCTTCAACATTCACCTTGCCTCCATACATTTGTCTTGTTATGTTGAATGTTTTTCCTTTGAAAGTCAAGTCTATACAGTCGGTTGCTAAAGGAATCTCCAAAGCTACTGCAAGTCGTGGAGCAAGTTCAACTCCAAATGATGTATGCCCTATCATAGTCAATATTGGATTATTCTCTTTGATCAGATCGGAAAGGATGTTACTATAGAATTCGGAGTTGAAATTTTCAAGTTTTTCATCTTCAACGAATAGTACTTTACTAGCATATTCAGAGAGAGTTTCAGCTTGTTTCCTGACACTTTTACCTAAAAGAACTGCTGTTAGATCAGCCTGCATCTGCTCAGCGAGTTCCCTGCTTTTTGTCAGCATCTCAAAGGTGATATCTCTGATTTGTCCTTGTCTATGTTCTACCAAAACGAATATTTCCATGGTTTATATCAATCCCCTTGATTTAAGAATCTCACTGATTGCTGTTGCGACCTCATCTGGATTGCCTTTAACCATTTCAGCATGTTTCTCTACTGGTGGCACATACATCTTTTCTATTTTAATCCAAGATCCTGCACCACCCACATCATTTTCATTTAGATCAATATCTGTCAAGCTCAAGATCGTAATCTCCTTCTTCATGGCTTTTCTAATGCCTAAAATTGAAACGTATCTAGGTTCATTTATTCCAGTCTGGATTGCAAGAACAGCAGGTAATCTCAGTTCGATCAGTTCTTCCAATCCGCCTTCCAATTCACGGTTAACTTTAGCACTCCCATTTTCTAGTTCAATCTTCTTTACCATAGTTGCATGTGAGATACCAAGCATTTCCGCTAAGGCAGGACCAACAATGGAATAACCATCATCACCTGCTAAAGCCCCGGTAAATATCAAGTCGAAAGGCGTATCCTTAACACTGCTGTGTAAGATCTTTGCAATAGCGTAGCCGTCGGAGTCTTTAAAATGTGGATCTGTAAGTCTTATTGCTTTATCAGCCCCCCTAGCCAGACACTTCCTCAATGTGCTATCAGCATCTTCTGACCCAACGGTTATGGCCGTAACAACACCACCATATTTCTCCTTAATGCGAACAGCTTCTTCTAGTGCATAGTCGTCCCACTCGTTGATGTCAAAGACAAGCCCGGATTCCTCAACAGTTTTTCCAGTTTCAGAAATTTTTATTTCAGCCTCTGCTGTTTCTGGAACATGTTTTACACAAACGATTATGTTCAATCCTCATTTACTCCTAACGACAAAGTTCCGTGCACCATCATTATTATTTTTTCCCCTCCAACTTGGTTGAAATCTTCTTTGTTTATCATAACTAGAATCTTTTACTGGATCATAATAAGTACAAATATTCCAGTAGTTTCGATTTGAACATAAGTTTATTATAGAAAAATTCTATAGAAGTATTCACCATGGAGCGTAAGCGCCTACACGTTTATTAGGGTGAGGACAAAATCGAATGCCCTACGTCAAGAAAATCGAACTGGCAGGTTTCAAATCCTTCGGTCACAGAAATGTAAAAATAACTCTCGATAAAGGTTTCACAGCAATAACCGGTCCAAACGGAAGCGGAAAATCAAACATTGTTGATGCAGTACTTTTCGCTTTAGGCGAGTTAAGCACAAAAAGACTTCGAGCAGAAAGCTCAGCAACCTTGATTTTTCATGGCTCAGAAACAGCCAGACTAAAAGGATCCAAAAAGGCCAAAGTAAAGATTCAATTTGACAACACTGATGGACGTATACCAATAGACACATCCACAATAACAATATCACGTGAAGTGGGAAAGAAAGGTCAAAGCATCTATCGTCTTAATGGACGCAGAATGTCCAGAACATATCTCTTGGAAACTCTATCAATGGCAGGTATTAGTTCCACCAGTCAAAACATTATACTACAAGGCACAATAAACCGTTTAACAGATATCTCTCCAATCGATCGTAGGAAAATCATTGAACAACTAGTTGGAATCGCTCAATATGATGCTGAGAAGGCAGAAGCCGAGGAAAAGTTGCGTAAGGCGGATGTTTCCATTCGTACAGCTATGGGAAGAATAGATGAAGTACAAAAGAGAGTCGATGCCCTTGAGAGAGAACGCAACGAGCTATTAAGATATGCATTCCTAGAAGATGAAATAAAAAAGTTCGAAGCAGTAAGAGTTGCACATAACCTATCAAAAACCCAGGAAAAGATAGAAGACCATTCTCGTCAAGTTGATAAGATTAGGACTAAAGTCGATAAATTAAAGCAGATCCGCTTGCAGCTTAGAACTGAGCGAAGAACCGCAGAAAACGAATGGCGAAAACTAAGCTCAGAGATGGTTGAAGAAGGTGGCTCTCAAGTTCTTAAAGTTCAAATCAGAATTGGTGATCTCAAGGCAAAAATAACAGAGTTGACTACGAAGATAAGCTCGGAAAAAACAAGTCTTGAAGGTTTGCGAATAGTTGGCGAAAATCATCTCCAACAGTACAAATCCATGAAAGATGAGATTGATGAAAATCGTCGTACGCGTTCCAGACTTAAGCGGAAACAGAGAATCATGTCTAGCAATATTTCACAAAAACAAGCTGAACATGATAGATTGGCGAAAGAAGCAGTAGAACTCTGGGAAAGAATGCAAGAAAATAGTGGTAAAATCCGCGAGATTGAAAATCAACTTGACGATTACTACGAGAAGATTACAGACTTCAAGTCAGAAAATGCGAAGAGCCGAGAAACCATAAAAATCCATAAGGAAAGAATACAAACTCTCAAAACCCGTAAAGAAAGATTAATGGTGACATCGAAGGAGTTGGAGGGATCTTTAAGTGAGCTTCAAAAGGTTAGAGAAGAACAAAAAGATCAAATTAAGAGGGCAAAAAGTAGACTCGAGCGCAGAATTGGTCGAAGAGAAGTAGTCGAAAAGGAAATAACCGAAGCAGGAAAAATTGCAGAGACAGCACGTGAAGCAGTCATAGAATTTGCCACACAAAGAGAACTTGCAGAAGCACTGGCATCTGAAGAAGCAGCATTAAGGAATGTTGAAGAACTGGGCGAGTTAGGCGTCATTCCAGGAGTACATGGCAGATTACGAAATTTGATAAAATTAAGAGAACGATACAGACCAGCGTTGGAAGCAACAGCTGCTGGATGGTTAGACGCCCTGGTTGTCAAAAATTCGGATACAGCATTTACATGTACAGAAACCTTAAGAAAAATGAAGCTTGGTAGAGTGAAGATTATCCCAACCGAAAACACACTTACTCCAGAACCGTTAAAAACACCGAATGGAAGAGGCATATATGGAAAAGCATCTTCTTTTGTGAAATGTATAAAGAAGTACACCCCCGCAGTCAACTATGTCTTTGGAGATACGATGGTTGTTTCAAACGACAGAATTGCTTTGTCCTTGTCAAGTAAAGGATATCGATCTGTAACGCTGAACGGCGATGTTTATGAAGCTGGCGGTGCTCTAGAAAGTGGTTACTACCGTGCACCAATAGACTTTTCGAAAATCATTCCAAGTGAGGCAGCAATTAAAAGTTTAGATGAAGCAGTTGGAGCTCTTCAACAACACTTGTCAAGTAGAAGCAATTACATAACATCCATTGAAGAGGAAGTTGAGAGAACGCGCGTTGAGATTGCCCTTCTATCAGAAGCCAGCATTACAATTGAAGGGGAGATAAACAGAGTTAAAAGAAGTATCTCTAGGACTGTATCAAACATTAAGCGAATCAACAAACTTATCAGTCGTTTTGAAAAAAAGGTTGAAGATGAAAAGAAACAGATGTGGCTCCGCAAGGTCGAGAGAAACACAATTAGAAAAGAAAGGCGAAAGCTACAGAAGAAGTTAAGTGTCCTCAGAAATATGACGGATCCCGCGAATATTCAAGGAATGGAAATTGAAAGAGAAAAATCAGCTGAAGAAATAATTAACTTAAGGCAGAAACTAGGAAGTATAGAAACAGAATATTCAACTCTTCAATCGAAGTATGACAATGTCTTAAGAGTTGGTTATAAAAACGCCAAGATTCAGTTAAAAAAAGTCGAGCAACAATTGACCAGTGTAGAAAACGAAATTAGTGTGGCACTTGAAAAAAGAGAATTACTTAGAGAAGAGGTAGCTGAACTGGAAGGCACTCGGGTTGAGCTTTCCAGAACTGTTCTATCAGCAAGAGAAGAATCCAAGAAATTCACAGTCAAGATAGATAGTATCGATCAGGAATTGCAAAAGCTAGATTCTGAATATGAACCAGCTGATCGTTTGCTGAATGAGCTTCAGCTGAAACTTCAGACATCGTCAATGCAACTTCAACAAGAAAAGATGCAACTTACTAAGTTAGGTTACAGTCATCCTCTTGAAGTTACTTATGAACAAGTTGCAAATGCAATCACTTCAATCAGAATGATGCAACTTGAATTGGAAAGAATAGGTGCAGTGAACCAGCTTGCTTTATCTCATTATGCTGAGCAAATTTCACGGTATAAGGAGCTCTCGTTGAGACTGAATGAATTGGAGAAAGAGAAAACAGCGATTGTTGAGTTCATGGATGAAATTGAACGACGAAAATTCAAGGTCTTTATCGAAGCTTTTGAAAAAATCAATACAGACCTACAAAAATATTTTTCAAAGGTTACGGGAGGTGGAAGTGCAACCCTTGCACTTGAAAATAAGGAGGATCCCTTTTCTGGGGGCATAGATATGACTGTCCAGTTTCCAAACAAACCCTCGATAGTTGTAAGTGGGGCTAGTGGAGGTGAAAGATCAGTTGCAGCAGTAGCTTTCATATTCGCTCTAAAAGAATTTACTCCAGCATCCTTCTACATTTTAGATGAGATAGATGCCCATCTTGATGCTTTCCACGTGTCAAAACTGGCTGATCTTCTTTTAGAGGAATCAGAGAAGACTCAGTTCATTGTGGTTACGTTAAAGCCTGAAACAGTCAACAGGGCAGAAAAAGTATATGGGGTCTACGAACGTAACGGTGTCTCGAATGTTGTTTCAGCGAGATTTCTGGAGATGATGAACCAATGACCTCCGACTCCGTTAGTAAACCATTTTATCTGCGACCACCTTGGAATGTTCTTTTTGAGATTGGTAAGCTTGAGAAATTGACACCGTGGAATGTCAACATCACTTATTTACTCACCTCCTTTATGGAGGAGATGCAAAATACTGGGCAGATAGATTTCCGAGCCTCAGGCGTAGCTTTAGATTCTTCCGCGTTAATATATCTAATGAAGTCAAAGCTTCTTCTTAAACTTGAGGAACCGCCTCTTCCGGCCAAGACTTCAACAGAATTTATTCCGCCACCTTTGTTTCTACCATTGCGTTACGAGTTGACATCAACAACGATAAGACACCTATTGGAAGTATTGGATGATGTTTTAAAGGATGAAGGGATTTTAAAACCTGAGAAGACCCGTCAAAGACCAGTTTTACCTGATCCATCGGAAATCTTCCCTCAGGTAGATCGATATCTGATGGAAATAGAACGGAATATTGAGGAATTGTACATAGAGCTAACATCGAAAGTAAAAGGTGCTGGAATTATCGAGTTTTCATCACTCGTAAAAGGGATGAAACGCTTTGAAGCTGTTCATACGTTCATTCTCTTATTGTTTTTAGCTCAAGAGTTGCGAGTAAACCTCTATCAAGATCCAGAGTCAGAAGAGATATACATTACCATAAACCTTAGCTCTGCCGAATTGTAATAGGTTTGACTCTATGATTCCTACTTGCATCAGTAAAGACATGAAAGAACCAATGATTAGGAATAAGGAATGAAGGAAACAAGAAGATGAATGAAGTTTATAAAAATAGGAATGAGACAGAACAAACTCGATGGGAACTTGCTAGTTTGGAAGCTGCCTTGTATGCTGCAGGCTACCCTCTGGACCTCAAGGAATTATGTTCAGTCTTAAGAACCCGCTCAAGAAGAAAGACTCAGAGACTAGCTAGAGAATTAATGAAAGAATATGCAACTCGAAATACGGCTCTTGAGATTCTGGAACTGAAGAATGATAGATATGTTCTTCAATTGAAACCTGATTTTGTACAACAAGTAAAGAAACTTGTTAAAAGATCTCTACTCGGTAAGGGTTCATTGAAAACACTTGCCTACATAGCCTACAAACAACCTGTCTCCCAGAAAAAGGTCACCGAGATTAGAGGAAGCCACGCGTACAACCATATTCGGGAGATAAAAGATAAAGATTTGGTGATTAGTGAGAGGAAAGGAAGAACAACGATTCTTAGGACAACTAATCATTTTGCTGACTACTTCGGTTTTAGTCACGAACATTCAGCCTTGAAAAGACAGTTGCGAAACATGTTTAAAGATGAGGGCGCAAACGAGGATAAGTGAAGAACGGGTAAAACATAATGGATATATTTACATTAGTGTAGTTAACATACACAAATCTTAGCGCGCGCGCTAGATTGAAATCTTGTAAAGAAGAAGTAATTTCCTCAGTCACCTCCTTAACTTTATCTTTCCTTATTATCCATTGTGCAACTTCCTTAGTGTTGGGTCTGTCCCTTTTGGTTTCAGCCACGAATAACTTTAGAAACTTGGGTTGTTTCATAAAACCTAACTTATCGAGGTTGTGTTTAAACTCTTTCTAAAGGAAATTCCCGTAGACGCGAATACAAACAATAGTTTCCTGTATAGAAGTTTGTTCCTGAAATCTTAAGTTCAACTTTTAATCTACCTAATCA
>JASFPN010000046.1:0-7863 GCA_050115965.1 Candidatus Bathyarchaeota archaeon | reverse complement strand
GAACTCTCGGAAATGATGGGCACGTCTAGAAGAACTCTGTATGGCTATGAAAAAGGGATGGCTAATGCCTCAGTTTCTTCAGCATATAACCTCATAAGCATTTTAGGAATTCCTGTAGCTAAACCAATAGATGTGTTTGAAAATTCACAGAGAATATCGCAGACTGAACGATTTATAACTGCTGCGAAGCGATCTCTAAAAGGTAATAGACTTCTTCGCAGGATACTACAAAAACTATCCCGCTGTAATGTTGCAACCTTTAGAAGAGCCCCCTTTGACTTTGTGATTGATGTTCAAGAAGACCGAACTAGGATCCTTGGCGGTGTAGCTGATGATAGAGAAAAGGAACTTGACAGAAGAGCTAATGAGATTTTTAGCATTGGCCAAGTTATACAAGCAAAATCAGTCCTAATAACAGAAGGAGTAAAACCTAACTCAGAGATTCTATGTATACAAGGTGATGCTGTTTCAAATATCAATGATCCAAGAGATCTGATAAAAACATTCATGTAAGTCTTGTCTGACATGAACTCTTCTCGTTTTTCATGTTTCTTGCTGTCTTCCATGATCTTCGAACGATATCGGGATAATCGTTAGAATTCTTTAGACAACTTTGGAGAAAATCTATTGTTCTGGGATCTGAGGGATAACCAGATCCGAAATTTCCATAGGTTTCTTTCAATTTCTCTATCTCATCATCTCTTTCAACCTTAGCAATTATGGAGGCAGCTGAAACAATCGGATACTTAATGTCTGCCTTATGTTCTGAAACTATCTCTGTTTTAAAAGATGACGCTTCTAGAATGTGCTTTCCATAACGTTCTTCAAGTACATCTGAAGCGTCAACGTAGGCTATTTCAGGTCTAAGTTTATCAATGATCCTCGCCATGGTGCAAGCTTCCAACCTATTTAGCTTGTGAAGTTTCCTGTTTCTTAAAACAACTTTATCGATTTTTGCAGGTGACAGTTTCTCTATATGACTTTTATGAACTATCTTCAAGATCTTCGCAGCTATTTCTCTACGTTTGGCTGAGACAAGACATTTGGAGTCCTTAACACCTATCTTAACTAATCTATGAACCAAACTTTCATCAAGTGACACCCCTGCTATTACAAGGGGCCCTATTACGCTACCACGTCCCGCATCATCTAAACCCGCAATTATCATGCAAGAAACCTCAGCCCTAATAGTTCGATTCTACGCTGCGTTTTACGCTGTTCATGATGGCTTAGATACTCTAATGCTTTTTGTATGATCTTCCTGTGGATGCTTCTCCGGTTTTCAACTGTCACTCTGAAGATTTCACAATCCTTTCTCAAACGAATTTCTCTCAATAGATCATTCTTCATCTTCCAATGGATTGAGCCAACAACAAGTTTCCTGCATTTTAGGATCAAATCAATTGATTTTCGAAAACTTTCAGAATACAATTCCATAGGACCAACCTCATCCACCAATACAACGTCAAGTTCTTCGACAGCATTTGTTATCGCCTTAGCACCAACGTTCTCAAGATCCTTCAAGTTCACATAGTATCTCCCTAGTCGTGGACCAAAATCTTGATCTATACGAGCAAGCCAACCTCTTCTGTGGTTATTCACATCTAAAACCTCGAAACCAACACGTTTTCCCTCAGACCGAACCTCACGACTAAGCATTCCTCCCACACTATATCCTTCAGCCTTCAAACTCTGGATAACCTTGAGTAAAACAGAAGATTTTCCAATCCCTGGGTCACCCGTAACAAACAGCAAACGCTTCCTAGACAACTGCAATGCTTGCTCTCCGTTTCGTCAGAAGTCTAATATCACCTAATATGTCTTTTGAGTGATTATCTTTCATGATGAGATGTTAGTAGAGGCATTAAAGTGAGAAAATGGGAGGAGACCTTTCCAACTGAGATTATTCAAGAAGGAAAAGTAAGGGTGAGGGTTCCAAAACTTAGTGCATACGTTAAAACGCCTTCTGACTATGCACCTTCAATGGCTCCTGTCTTTTACAATCCCGTCATGAAGTTGAATCGTGATTTGGCAGTTCTAGCATTACAATGTTATCAAGGTAATATTCCACATGAAATCTCAATCTGTGAACCTTTGGCAGGTTGCGGTATAAGGGGATTAAGATTCGCAAAAGAGGTTAATCGAATTAAGGTGGTTATCGTTAACGACATCAATGAAAAAGCGTTTCAATTGGCGGAATATAACGTTCATCTGAATAGCTGCAGTGAAAGTATTTTGGTGAACAGAGAGGATGCAAATCTTCTTTTGGCAGGTTATGGCAGACCTGGTAAGAGGTTTGATGCAATAGATATTGATCCATTTGGTTCGCCCGTTCCTTATCTTGACTCAGCACTTCGATCTCTCCATAGCGGAGGGTTTCTAGCGGTTACAGCAACAGATATGGCTCCCTTGTGTGGCGTTCATACTAACGCCTGTTTAAGAAGGTATGGAAGCAGGCCTTTACACACAGAATATTGTCACGAGTTGGCTGTTAGAATCCTTGCTGGAAGTTTGTCAATGACAGCAGCAAGGTTTGACATGGGTATAAAAGTAATCTTCAGTCACAGTTCAGCCCACTACATCAGGGTTTATACTTTACTGGATTATGGAGCGAAGAAAGCTAACAAGAACGTTCAGAAGATGGGATATGTGTTTCACTGTTTCAAATGCCTTCGAAGAGAATTCAAAGAGAGACTCCTCCCACTTGAAGTTCCTATGGAATGTAGTAATTGTGGAACTAAGATGCACGCTGCTGGACCATTATGGCTTGGAAAATTATCAGACAAGCAGTTCTGCAAATCCATGATAAAACAGACGGAAAAAATGATGTTCAAGAATCATAGGGAAATTCGTAAAATTTTGACCTTGATTGCAGCAGAATCAGATGCTCCTGCAACCTATTACGTAATTGACAAGGTATCCAAAATACTAAAGATACCGACACCACCTACGAATCTGGTTCTTAAAGCCCTAAAAAGTAGAGGCTTTCAAGCTTGTCTATCACATTTCAACTTGAGTGGTATAAAATCAAACGCTTCATCGAAGGATGTTGCAGAAGTCTTTTTGGAAATTACGCGTGTTAGAGGGCGTTAAGTGTGGTAAATTTTAAATAACTAAATCCTCAAATGATGGGGAATAGTAGGTGAAAAACTTGAACAAGAAAAGGATAGTTGTGTACACAATCGTAATTATTGCATTGCTTTATTTGCCAACGATATTTGCTCAACCTGACAATATTACAATTTGGACAGATAAGCCAAGATACGCCCCAGGAGAAACAGGAACTTTGTCCATAGCTTTCTATAATGATAGAACAGTAGCAGTAACTTTGAAGAATATTACAGTGATCTATTCCAATTGGAGAGCATATTCTGATGGGCTCTGGATAGGGAATGAAACGCAGGTGATAGATCAACCAATAGCTGCGGGAAAGACCCATGTTCTTCAAATAACTTTCACTGTTCCTACTGACGGTAGAGGCGATAATTCATATGTTTCAGTCGAAATTTGGACAGACTATGGAAGATATATGGGTTCTGGCTACATCTATGTTCCAGAAACACCAACTTTCATGGAGCAGATAGTGACTCTCTTCACTGTTATGGTCGTGCTTCTCATAGTTTGTACAGTAATAATATCAGCAACAATATTCCTATCAGCACGTCGACCCCAGACAACATGGAAAGCACCAGAAAAAACAGAGTAAAAGCATTTCACGTGTACGCTAAGTTCGAAAATTCAAAATCCATTTTTATTCTATAAAAAAATGAAATTCCTATCGAGTATCATGAAACAAACCTTCCAGAACAGGCCTACTTGATTTTACCTTTCAGTACACTACGTAGTTCCATAATGAAAAAATGATTGAGATTAGGATTTCATCAGCCGCGCGTTTAGATCTTAGTTAGGATACCATCAACTTTAATCTTATGTGAATTTAGAGAAAGTTCTTCTGGGTCTATTCCTAAGGCTATACTTAGGAGTTCCGCATAGTGCATCACTGGCATGTTGTATTCTTCTTTTAATTTTGATTTGATCTGCAACTGCCCCATATCCAATGCAATGAAACAGAACGGACAAAGTGTTGAGACACAATCTGCGCCAGCTTTTGTTGTGTTAATTAATTTCTCTCTCGCAATGTTTAACGCAAGATCGTCAGAGTGGCCACGTAGAAGCCCTCCACAGCATTTAAGCTTGTTCTTATAATCGACACTCTTAGCTCCTAATGCCTCAATTAGATCATCGAAAATGTGAGGATCCTCTGGATCGTCAAATTTCAAGAGTTCGCTTGGTCTTAACAAGTGACAGCCAGAGAAAGAGGCCACTTTCAAGGCGTCCAGAGGTTTAGACACGCTTTGCTTTATGCGAGTGATGCCTATGTCATCCATTAACACTTGAAGGTAGTGTTTCACTTCTATATTGCCTTGATACTCTTTTCCTGCTTTGGATAGGATTTTATTAACCTTTTTCCTTAGTTTTTGATCGTTCTTCAATATTGTGTTTGCCATAGCCAGTGACTCAAAGCATCCTGTACATAAAGTAACAATGTTAAGATTGGCTTCCTCAGCTAAAGAGATATTATATGCTGCAATTGAAAGGCTTGTTTCGAGATCGATGGACTGTATTGGTGGAGGAGCACAGCAAGTCATATTCGCAAGATCAACAAGTTCAATCCCAAGCTTAGCAAGAGCTTTCCTTGCTGATAATTCATAGTTGGGTTGACGTGCTGGTATTGTGCATCCCAAGAACAGGGCGTACTTCATCATTGTTCATCTCCTTTTTTCTGTTGTAATTTATCAAATCCCGTAGCAGCAAATATTTTTCTTAGAGCATCCAACCCAGTAGGTTGAAGAGGGGGTAGCCCGACAGTGGTTCTTTTTCCTTCAGTGAACTTGGATATTTTTGCTATCCTACCCTCGTTCATTACAGCAGAAATAAATTCGGAGTAAATATTTGGAATGTGTCCTTCCTTGAATGCTATGTTTCTTAAGGCGTAGATTACATCAGCTATCTCGACTTTCTGAGGACATCTTTCTTGACAATTATAGCAAGAACAGCACAGCCATATTGAATCGCCTGAAATTACTTCCTCCTTACTTCCTAGAAGGGATAATTTGATGATCTCTCTAGGGTTGAACTCATCCGTTATTCTTGCAACAGGACAACTGCTCGCACAAGTCCCACATTGATAGCAGGAGATTATCGTCTCTCCACCATGCTGTTCCTCTACCATGCCTGGAAATTGTTGGCTGAGTGCTTCCTTATTTTTCATTTTTCCTGTCTTGCCTCCTTCTTTAGGACTCATTCGGCAAACTCAATGTGCCCATGGCTTCCAAGGTCTTTGTCATTGTTCTTGCAGCTTCAGCAAATTTATCTCCTTCAATGTACACCATGTTGAACATTTGTAGTCTCTCAGGTTCTATTCCATACTCCTTTAACAATGTTTTAGCTAGTTCAACCCTCTTTTCAGCTTTCTGAACACCTTCTTCATAATGGCAACCATCACTCTTACAACCTACGACCATCACGCCTTCAGCCCCAGTCTTTAGTGCTTCAAAGAATTGGTGAACTTGCAAGATACCTGTACAAGGAACCTTCATGATCCTCACATTTGCTGGATACTTCATTTTAGCCATACCTGATGAGTCTACAGCTGTGTGACCACATTCAGAACAGCAAAAAGCCAGTATCAAGGGTTTCTTTGTCCCATTTGTTGATAACAGACCCTTCATTTGGGCATTCATTTGGCTCGGTCTTGAATGCCTAAGTTCGATGGCGTTCAGAGGACAAGTTCCTACACACGTGCCACATCCCTCACATAGAAGGTCGGATACTTCAGCAACATGGCCACCTTCAGGGGTCTCTTTCAAACTGATTGCTCCATAGGGACAAGTTACGGGGCAGAACTCGCAATCACCGCAATAATCTTGGTCCACAACTGCAGTCCTCTGATCCTTAATCACTTTTCCTTTGGTTAGGAACTTTACAGCTTTTATAGCTGCTGAATGAGCGTGTAGAGAAGAGGTAGGCGCATCTTTGGGAAAGGTTACTCCTCCACAGAGATAGATTCCTCTCTTCTTCGTCTCTGTCGGTCTCAGCTTCGAGTTGTACTCTTTGAAGAATCCATCGTCACCCAACTCTATATCCAAGATCTCAGCGAGCTCCTTCGTTCCTTTCGATGGTCTCATTGCTGGAGCCAAAACAACCAAGTCAGCATCCAATTCCAAAAATCTTCCAAGCAGAGCGTCTTCAACATTAACCACAATTTGGTTCGTTTCTGGATCTCTCGTAATTTCAGATGGTCTGCCTTTAACGAACCTGATTCCCATCTCCCTTGCCTTTTCGTAGTATGATTCATGTTCCCTACCAGTCGTTCTGATGTCAATGTAGCATAGTGTAACGTCAGCATCAGGATTAGCGGATTTGATCAAAGTTGCGTGTTTAAGTGATATCATACAGCAGATGCTGGAACAATAGGCGTTCCATCGCTTATCCCTTGATCCCACACATTGTACAAACACGATTTTCTTGGCTCGTTTTCGATTTGAAGGTCGTACGATTTCGCCATTCGTAGGACCAAAACCATCGATCATTCTAGCTAGTTCAAGATTGGTTATGACGTCTGAATACTCGGTATAGTGATACTCTTTTATGGCTCCAGAATCAAACTCTTCAAAACCTGTTGCCACTATAATGGCTCCTACGTTAATCGTTTTTTCTTCACTCTTCTCGCTTAATTTGATAGCGTTTGTGGGGCAAATCTCGGTACATTTACCACAATCTTGGAACTTGCAGGAATCTCCATCAACAACGTAAACGGGGGGATGAACGTTGGGCGTGTTAATGTAAATCGCCTTTCGAGAACCTAGTTTGGAGTTGCGGTCATCAGGTACTTCAACTGGACACACTGTGGTGCAAAGATCACATGCAACACATGTCTGTTCATCAACGTATCTTGGAGTCTTCTCTATGGTTACCTCGTAGTTTCCTGGAACACCGTCAACACCTACTACTTTTGAGTTTGTTAGTATATTGAGGTTAGGAATTTCTGTGAAGCCAGATCGGTAGACGCATTTTCTTGAAGTGTGTGTGATGGTCTTAACATCAGAGGATGGTGGTTGAATACAGATGGCACAATCATCGGTTGGGAAGAAGCGCCCCGCTTTTGCCGCTAAGCCTCCAAGGAAAGGTTCTTTCTCCATCAAGTGAACCTCAATTCCTAGATCAGCCAAGTCCACAGCTGCTTGCATACCAGCTATTCCGCCTCCAATCACCAAAGCTGATTTTAAGACTGGAAACTCCAATTTTTCAAGGGGTTCAAGAAGTTTCACGCGTTCTATGGCACCTAATAACATGGCTTTGGCTTTTTCATTAGCCTCTGAAGGCGTGTCTCTATGAGGCCAGGCACAATGATCTTTTAAATCCAAAACTTCAACGAGGTATGGGTTTAAACCAGCTTCTTCAACTGCTTGTGCAATGTTTACTTCACTCAGTTTAGGTAGACTTTCCGCAACAACAACCCTGTTTACCTTACCTGTTTTTACAGCATTCGTGATTGCTTGTAAGCCTTTTCCACGCCAGAACTCGGTGCTTCTTCCGATTAAAGCGACTCCGGAAACTTTCTTCACATAATCCGTTAATGCTTCAAAATCCAATATTGTAGAAAGCTGTTTTCCACAATCAGAAAGGAATACTCCAACTTTAATATCTTCCATTTTGATCCCTTACCTCTCCAACTTCTTTATTAGTTGTTTTTTGTGGTTGCGTATTTCGATTTGTAGGGGCATTTGGCCTGTTGCTGTGTGGGTTGCGCATGCGAAGCATGGGTCGTAGGCTCTGAAGGCCATTTCTATTTTGTTTAGT
>JASFPN010000045.1:0-8444 GCA_050115965.1 Candidatus Bathyarchaeota archaeon | reverse complement strand
GGACGAATATGGACGCGCAGTCGGCAGAGTTGCATCCTTTGCTGTCAACCCAAATGGCAGAATAGATACTGCCTACATTGAACAAGGAGACGGTAGAGTCACAAAACACCCAGCAGACAGCTTAAAGTTCAATGGCTCAGAGATCGTTCTTCAATCAGAGCTGAAGATGAAAACTTCCACTTTTGGAGATCAAATACCACTGATATGGCGAAAGAATCAAGCTCTAAAAAACTTGGTTGAAAAAGGCAAAATCTCTCCAGAAGTTTATGAAGACATCCATGGAAGTTTTGACGGCGTTCTAGATCAATTAAAGAATGAAGCTCAGACTCTAATAGAGCAGATTGACACAGAGATGAATAAATGCACCAAGGAAATCAAAGATCTAAACTATGCGCTGGTCAATTTAGAGATCGAACATGAAATCGGAAAAGTTGAAGAGGACTCATACAACAAAGCCTTTACAGTGATACAGGAATGCCTTAAAAAAGCAAACAATGAGAAGAATGATCTGGAAGAAATGAAGAGTAGACTTGCAAACATTCTTCTTGGCGAAACAGAACAAAAAATAGAAGATTTTGGCGAAACAGAACAAAAAATAGAAGATTTTGGCGAAACAGAACAAAAAATAGAAGCCATCAGTGAAACAGAACCCACGTTCGAAGAAGAGGTTGAAGAGACAACCAGTGAGGAGCTAACAACTCAGGAAGAGACTCCAGCTCCATCCACAGACTCGCCAACTCTTCCAGAACCGCCAGTAGTAGTATACGTTAAAGAAGCAGGCGAATCCAGCGTCTGAGTTGCTGCGTAAGGGTGCGAGGGAGCTTTTGTGCGCAATATCTTGGGGAAAGACCCTCCACCACTTCGAGACACAATAAGTAGATCAATACAGCGACTCAAAATCCAGCAACGAGATGTCGTGCAAGCTTCATTCAAGCTTAAAATGAGAGATAGAACCCTATTTCGAAAATGCATTGTTGCGATGGAGAATAACAATCAAGGTAGGGCTAACATTTGTGCGAATGAACTTGTTCAGATCAAGAGAATAATAAATTTTCTTTACAATGTTGAACTCGCAATTGAGAGAGTAATTCTCAGACTTGAAACTTTACGAGAACTTGGTGACATCATAGTTGATCTGAAACCAGCGTTAAGAATGCTTCAAACAGTTTCAAAACAGCTGTTTGAAGTAATGCCTGAAGTCTCCTCAGAACTTAGAGAAGTCAACGAAACAATTACAGAAACACTCTATTCAACACAAATCAGAACTGATGGATCAGAAATCCCAGAAGCCAAGATCTCCTTAGAAGGAGAAGAAGTTCTGGAAGAGGTTTCAAGTTTTCTGAAAAGAAAGATTGCTGAGAATCTACCTGAGCCACCTGAAACAGAAACAGTTCCCGAAGCACCCCTCAAGCAAATGGTGGCCTTAGCAGCGACATGTGCTCAAACAGTGAGTCAAAAGACTACTGAATCAGAGAGTGGATCAAATCAAGGCCCTTTATCTTTTGAAGAAGCGGCAGTGCAAGAAATTTCACTCAGGATAGGAAAACACGCACGAACCTCGCTGGAGGATGTTCTTATGGAATATGTTAGAAAAAACAAAGGTGAAGTAGACATAGTTCAGTGCTCTCTTGCCTTGAATGCTTCATACAGTGATATTGAAAAGGCACTTCAAAATCTAGGAGCTAAAGGAAAAATTCAGATTGAAACTGAGATAGGTGAAGAACAATGAATGCAGCCCCTCAAGAATTAGAAAAATCAGCTACTAACTATGCTCTGGAAGCTGTACGGCTTGATAAGCAGGGTTCTCGAGGAATGGCTGTTACAATGTATCAAAAGGCTATAGAAACCCTTCTAAAACTGGTTCAGCTTTATCCGGAGTACAGATTGAATGAAGTCTACATAAAAAGAGCAATATCATATCAAGACCGAATAAAGGTCTTACAAGGCACATCAAAACCAATGGATCCCCAATCCGTAACAAAAGAAACCTTAGGAGACACGGGGTCCTCTGAGAAAGATAAGGCTAGTTATGACGAGTTAATAATGACTGAGAAACCAAACGTGAAGTGGAACCAAGTAGTTGGACTTGAAACTGCAAAGAAAGCAATAAAGGAAGCCATAGTCTACCCCGTTCAAAGACCTGACTTATTTCCTTTAGGATGGCCTCGAGGAATTCTCCTATTTGGTCCACCAGGCTGTGGAAAAACGCTTATAGCTGCTGCAGTAGCAACAGAAATAGACGCAACTTTCATGTCAATTGACGCTGCATCCATCATGTCCAAATGGCTGGGTGAAGCTGAGAAAAACGTGGCTAGGCTTATCGGTTCAGCCAGGAAATCAGCCATAGAAGGAAAACCAGCCATAGTATTCATCGACGAGTTGGACTCCCTAATGGGAAAGCATTCCAATGAAGTTGGCGGAGAAGTTCGTGTCCGAAATCAATTCTTGAAAGAGATGGATGGAATTATAGACAAAGGCAAAAATCTTCACGTCTATATCATAGGCGCAACAAACAAGCCTTGGGATTTAGACTGGCCCTTCATTCGAAGATACCAAAAGAGGATACTGGTACCATTACCTGATCATCATGCTCGTTTAATGATGTTCAAACTTTATACACAAGACTTGAGATTAAACTCGAAAATTGATCTTCATGAACTCGCTAGATTATCTGAAGGTTTCTCCGGAAGCGACATAAAAGACGTTTGTCAATCAGCGCATCTCAGGTTAATAGGTGAATTCTTTGAATCGGGTCAAGCATCAGACAAACAAGCTCAACCAAGACCAATGAAAATGCAGGATTTCAGAGAAATCCTTGAATCAAGGAAACCGAGTGTCTCACTCAACATGATAACCTCATACAACAAATGGTTTGAGGCCTTCAAGGCCCTCTAATGGAGGCACAATATCAAGAAAAAGCTGCCAAAAGTGGAAAGGTTTGGAGAATCATTTTAAGAAAGGGTTCTCTCCTTTCTCCCTTCTCCCCCCAATTGAATCTCCGAACCCCACAGATCAAAGAAAAGTTGGCAATAAATCTCCCATCTTTCTTTAAACAACAAACGTCTAAACACATTCGAATTTTTCTTCTACCTCATTTCTTCAATGAAAACCTTTTCCAGCATCTTCTTGTCAACGTTAAGATCTTGCGAAAGCTCCTTAGCCCATCTAACATACGTTCTAAAAATGTTCGTAAAAATCTCAGCTTTCTCATCATGAGATAACTCTTTTTCTTCAGCAAGCAATAAAGCAAACCATTTGCCAATATCTGAGAGTTGATAAACCTTTAACCACACAGTTCGTCCGTTTATCTCCTGTTTTTCCATTTGCTCCTGTAAGATTCCAAGCCTCGTTAAGGTCTTTAGGTTTCCAATAACCGTTTTATTGGAATAATTCAGCTCTTTTATGAGGTTCTTTTGGTAAATCTTGTTGGAAATCCCCTGGTGAAGCGAGAATTTAAGTATGTCCACGACTGCCTTCGAACCAAAGATAGCACCCAGAATTTCAGTTTTATCATCAGCTGGTAGAAACACTACATATGGATTTAAGTCCAAACCACATTAAGCCTCTCTAGTGTTAAGGTCTATTTCATCTGGCCTTAAAGGTTACTCAGACCGGAGGTATTTTTTTTAGATGGAACTTCCAATCCCGTAATGGTGCTTTCAACGTCGAACAGTGAAAAATGGATACCAATGGATGGAGACACATTTGTAACCAAAGAAGGCTTCATATTCAAAGTCTTTGGATACACACACCCAAAGGATCGTGTATTTTCCTTTCTGAAGTACATACCTCTTAGATTTAAATCACTATTCAAAACACGTTTCCTTAAAAGAACATGGAAGTACGAGGAAGAAACGCTTTTCCGAGCTGAAAAACTCTACACAACAAAGAACTACCAACAATTTCTAAGAACATTCAACAAGAACTTCCCTGACTACACTTATTTCTGCCCGTTCAGAGGAAAAGAGGTGATAAGCACCCTCCACAAATCCATCAAAAGAGTATATGTCCCAAAAAACTGTCTATCCACTCTCTTAGAGTCCAAAAACAAGGATACACTTCAGAAGAAAGCAATAGACATCATCCATCTACTCTCCAACCAATCAGGAATTCACGTAAATGATTTTGGAATTCATGGCTCCATTGCTTTGAATATGCACACTAAACAATCAGATATTGATCTAGTAGTTTATGGAGCAACAAATTTCCGGAAACTAGAGAAAACCATAGCTAAACTCGTTAAAGAGAAGGTCCTTACATACGTGATCAACAACCAATTAGACTCCGCAAGGCTCCATAAGGCCCGCTATAAGGGTAAGATCATCATGTACAACGCAACTAGAAAACCTGTAGAAACCACATCAAAATATGGTACCTACAAGTATGAACCCCTCAATCACGTTAAATTTCACTGCAGAGTTAAAGATGATAGTCAAGCCATGTTTCGTCCAGCGATATACGAGATAGAAAAGTATGATCCACTTCAATCAAACCCACTTCTTCCAGAGAACAAGATTCCAACACATTTGGTTTCAATGATAGGATGCTATAGAAATATTGCCAAGAATCAAAGTAAAATCAAAGTATGTGGAATGCTTGAACAAGTTAGAAATCTTGAAACAGAACAAATCCATTATCAGGTAGTTGTTGGCACAGGGACGGGAGGAGAAGAATACATTTGGCCATTGTAAGGCTTAGAGATCGTGACTCAATAATCACAGAGGAAGGTCTTATATTCCGTGTTTTCGGGTACTCTCATCCATCAAATGCCTATTTCTGCGACGCTGAATATGCACGATCAGACATCTTCAAATCAAGAAACCCCAAAGCGTTCAGAAATCGGAAGAACAAAACATTCTATAAATTTTATGAAGATGAAGGTTGGAGATACGTCCAAAAATATTTTCCACAACACATGATATCCCATGAAATGGTTGGAAAGAAAGTAGTTGGAGTCACAGTACAAAACATTCACAAAGTAAGAAACCCCAACAAAATTCTCCAGAAACTTAAAAGAACCGAATCAAAAGACACCCTCGTCAGAGCTCTTCAACATGTCTTAAGAATCGTAATCCAACACTCCAATCTCTCAATGAAAGACTTCGGCGTGTTCGGCTCAATACTTCATGGTTTTCATCACTCAAAATTTTCAGACATAGATCTTACAATATATGGCAGCAAAAACCTAGACAAACTACTAGAAACCTTGAAAGAACTGTATAAAGAAGAATATTCATTCTTTAGGAATGAGTTTGATACAAATTACGCTATTCAAGGAAAGTTATGGAAGTTCATGAATTATGGTCCTGATGAATATTTACAACATCAAAAACGAAAGATGATCTACGCTTTATTTAATGATAAGAAGAGCGGAAGAGTAATCAAAGTAGAATTCGAGCCTATAAAAAGTTCTGAAGAGGTAAGAAGTCAATATAACCGGAAGACAAAGGTCCAGAACAAAGGATGGACCAAGATGTATGCAAAGATTGTAGAAGACCAAGATTCCCCATTCATTCCATCAATTTATGGTATTGAACCACTCAATGTTCTAGAAGGTCAGAAAGGAGCCAGTGAAGTCAAGAGAGTCATATCGTACATAGAAGAATTTAGAATGCAATCATGTTTAAACGAGATAGTTTATGTTGAAGGCAATCTCGAAAAAGTTGTGAACCCTAAAGGAGACTTCCATCAGATAGCATTAACCTATTGTCCCAGATATTATGAACAAGTTCTAAAATCTGTTTGATTGCAAAGCCATTTCAAGCTCGCGCGTACGTAGAAATCCCCCCCATCTCACACTAGGTTAAACTCAAAACAGAAAAGACAAATGAAGAAGGAAGCTACCATGAATAATTGGGTGAGATTGTGAGTCAACACTGGACTCCTCCTAAATGGATGTACAGAAATAGTCAACCTGACGACAAAGGCTACTTCGAAAACATGACAAGAATCATTTTTCAAGGAGGATTAAACTGGAGAATGATCGAAAAGAAATGGCCAAATTTCAAGAAGGCATTCAACGATTTTTCCATTGATGCAGTCGCCAAATATGATGACAAGAAAGTTGAAAAATTAATGCAGAATCCTGGAATCATCAGAAATCGCGCCAAGATAGTTGCCACAATAAATAATGCAAAACAGTTCCAGATCATTGCAAAAAAACATGGAACACTCCAGAAATATGTTAACAGTCTGGATAAATCAAATAACTATACTCGTGTAATAAAAGAGCTGGGAAAGAGATTCTCTAGGTTAGGGCCCTCTTCGGCACGCATATTTCTGTATAGCGTCGGAGAAAACATAACTCACCAAACATAACCAGTTCAGAACTTTCACGTTCAGCCTTAGGCCAGTTTCATGTAGTCAGAAGGCTTTCCTCCCAAGAGAAGCCTATAGTATTCAAGATTCTGCTTCTTGTTATGAACTTGCTCAACCTTGCCCTGAGCAACTACTTCTTCTCCTTTCATTGCTTGTTCACAGAATCTACCCCGAAAAGATGCAATCTCTTCTAACCCTTCAATATGGTTACCTTGAAGGGCCTCAACATCGCGTATTTTGTAATTGCAAGGAGTGAAGTAGGCTCCAGAATCATCCACTACTGTAGCTTTGACTTTTGCATAACCAAGATTTGTGTATTGAACATCGCCATACTTCTCTTCAACTTCATACCAGTCCTTAATAAACCGAATATAGTAGTCGGTTTTTTCATATTGTCCTTGCAACTTCTTTCTTGATTCGGTTCGAACGAAGTCTTCGTATTGCATTCTTGTGTCTTTCGAACGGAAATCGAACAAGGACTTAAGTTCCTTCCTTGAATAAGGCTTAACAGAGCAGTGTTTATCGGATAATAGTTCTTCAAGAGCAAGGTAGGTTCTTCGACAGTTTTCGCTCCCATAAATCACAATGTCAATGTCTGACCATGACGTGTGAAGATTAACCATGATAGAACCTGAAATACCAATTGCGTTTAATTGAACAGCTGCAGTATTCTTCAATATACTGGCAAATTCGACAGCTTTCTTTTCAAGAGAATCTAAAACATTTAATTTGCAAAGCTCTTCAAGTTTCTCAGCTGGTTTATAATGCTTAATTATTTTGTCAACTGGGATTTCAGGAAGTATCTCGTCAAAAACAGGATCGTAAACTAGGTAACCAGGATAGTTTTTATTCATTAACTCTATACGCTTGGAAAGATGATAGATCTTAGCATATTGTCTACCATTTCTTTCTCTCTCACCCTTTTCATGTTGGTAATATCTTAGGAAAGCAATTACCAGGTTTGGTGGATGTGCCAAGCCCTTAACATCAAATATCTGACCCCGGCTTGTTTCGATGAAATCGCCTTCCCGCACCTTCATATGCATTGGCAAATATCCCATCAGGATTTATCATGTTTTCCTGGCAACAATCCTGCTCTAAATAAGGCCATTAACAATCCAACACCAAATAGTGTGGCAATTATAGTTATCAGTAATCTCTCAATTGCGGACACCGGAATCATATACATAAATAACGAAGGAACATCTGGCAATCCCATAAAATCGAGGGCATCTTGAATTCCTTCAAGGGGAATCAATATGTCTAGTACACCGATGAAAATCAGGTTTCCGACCATATGATCTGCAATTACACCGCAATATGAAGCTGTAAAGATCGAAGATACAAACGAGAACTTTCCGCCACCAAAAATTCCGTACAGTATAAAAATTCCGGAAACTACGTATAATGGAATAGAAAGGTATGGCAGAAATGTAGCACTCTCACTTACGTAATCTTGCGAAAACAGGAAAGCACAGACTATCAACACTATTCCGAATAATATGTGGGCTGGCCTGAAGTGCCATCCTTCTTTTCTTACTCCGATTTGGTTAATACTTTCTGCTATCCAGTTTCTTGTGATCAGGATTGCAAAGAATCCAGCAAAGTGAAGGATAGGGTATAGTGGAGCTAGAATGCCAACCCATGTTAGATACCATCCTCCAATTAATAATCCAAGTATAATGGCTGCTGCGATCCATCCTGATATTTTTATTTTTTCAGCGACTTTCCTTGAAACCATGAAACCTGCAACCATAGCTGAAATGGCAGGTGCGAATGATGTAAGAAAGCTAAAGGGACTGCCTGCGGTTAGAAGCCCACCTAGTAGCGCAGCTAGGAATCCTAGGTATGGCCCAATGACAATTCCATATATTGGAGCAATTGCAGCATCAAATTTTATCTCCGAGCCAGGGACTCCCACTACTGGTATCCCTGGGACAAACCTGATGATTATGACGGACAAAGCCACAAAAACTGTGAATAGTGCCACTTTTCTTGTAGATAAACCTAAACTGGGCATAAGCTCACCTGTGTAAGTCAGGTAATGGTCGTGTAATTTTCTACATAATGTTAATAAAACTTTCTACGCCATCTCTGTCTGGAATGTGTCCACTTAATCAATCATT
>JASFPN010000044.1:0-8497 GCA_050115965.1 Candidatus Bathyarchaeota archaeon | reverse complement strand
ATCTTTATTCTCCCAGATTTCATGAATTGCATTCTCTCTCTCTATGTCCGTCAAATTCTTTCGATGAAGGTTCTCAATGAGTGATTCAAAAAGAACCATTTCATCTGAAACATCTTTGATGATACAAGGAATCTTTTTAAGGCCAATCATCTGAGCAGCACGCCATCGCCTTTCACCTGCAATAATTTGATATGAAAATCCGTATTTTCTGACAATGATAGGCTGGATAATATTTACATCCCTTATCGATTCTGCGAGTTCCTTTAGGGATTCTCTCTCAAAACTTTCCCTTGGTTGAAAAGGGTTTGGCTGAATTTCATGAACAGCTATTATTTTCATTTCCATCTTTTCACTTTTTCTCCATACAAATTTCTTCAATTATTCTGTTTCACAATTTTGCCTTTGCTTTTTTTAATTATCCTAATTTCCCTTTTTCAGCCTTGAATACGCCATTGTAGGTTTTCTTTTTCATTGCATTTATATCAAGAGATATTCCAGAGGGAAATGATACTCCTAAGACTCTTCTCCATGATTTGTCAAAATTCTCTTCTTCATCATCAAACCAGCATAAAACATATCGGTCAGATATTCCCTCTTCCAAGGAAAGGTATTCCGCATCTCCCATTAAAGGGAAAAAATCTTTTATGATTCCATCAAATCCTTCCTTTTTTTCATCTCTTGAAATTACTAATCTCCGAGCCTTAACGACTAGAAATGCTCTTCTTTCAGGTTCATCAATTCTCTCTTTATAAAAGATTATAACTGGCCTATCCCAAAAAAGTTTCAACAATCTCACCTGACCTCTATTGAAACCTAGAAATCAGATTTAAGATTATCCAATACAATAACAGAAGTAAACAATGTCCTCTTTCAACAGCTGATAATACTACTTATAGTTGGCCGGGTTAAAATCTGAATCAGTGGAAACACACCTGATATTCGTTAGAACATTATTCCAGAAGTAATAAATAAGGGGCTCCACTTGAATTATTAACTACACAGAGCGGGTGAGGGGAGACAGAAAGATGTCAAAGGCAAAACCAGTTTTATCGCTGATCATAGCATTTCTATCCATATCCATAGCAACTTCAATGTTCCAAGTTAATTTATCATGGGCTCAAGACCCCAGAATGTTCGTAGACCCAGCAAACATAATTGATGAAGGTATGGGACCCTGCAGCAACTTTACTTTAACCATCAACGTTTCAGACCTCATAGAATTATACACTTGGCAAATAGAAGTATGGTTTGATCCATCAATTATCGAGTGCATGGACGCTTACACTCCAGCGGGCCACGTATTCGAAGGAAAAATGATTGTTCCAGTAGCACCAGACATCAATAATGTCGAAGGTTACGTTAATTATGGAGCTACGTTGCTAGGTGCAGACTCAGTTACTGTTGATCAAGGGTTCCTATGCGCCATAGACTTCCATGTTATTGGTACAGGTAGTACCGATTTATCATTAGATGAGACTGACTCCTTCCTACTAAATGCTGACTTACTAGATATACCAGCAATTATTGGAAATGGGTTCTTCTCGAACGTCCCTACACCTTTCCATGATGTTGCTGTCGTCGACTTATCCCTTTCTGATGATCGTATACAACAAAATGACTCAGTTTCGATTGATGTTAGAGTACTAAATAACGGAACCTTAACAGAAACCTTTGATGTTCAGGTTTCCTATGATGGAAACCTAATCGGAGTCGAAACCGTGACTTCCCTAGCTGCAGGAGATGACACAGTCCTTAATTTCAATTGGAACACAACTGGAGTACCAGTTGGTTCATACACTGTAACAGCGGAGGCAGAAGTAGTTACAGGCGAAACTAACATAGCTAATAATGTCAAAACCAAGGGAATACGAATCTATGTTCCCTCAGAGGTAAGCACAGATCTATCAGGACCTGAAGGAGTTCCAGATGGCAAAGTAGACATGTATGATGTTGGAGCAGCAGCCAGGGACTACGGCTCATATCCAGGCCATCCTCGCTGGAACGATGGACGGACAGACATCAATGGAGACGGAAGTGTAAATCTATTTGACATAGCTTTGGTGGCTCACGATTTCGGCACATTAAATGGTTGAACAATTAACTCCCTACTTTTTTATCATAAATAAAGTCATATATCGCTATGCATTGTGGTTCGCATACTGGTAAAAACGCATGTACAGGCCTATTATCCTTATATGGAGCATGAGGTGAGAAAAAGGTCATGCCTTACTTTACAATGAAACAACGTCTTACAATTGCCTTAGGAGGTTTTTTAACCTCAGTTGGGCTAACACTTCTTATCCTGAAGATTTTAGATATCACAGGAAAAATAAACATTGACCAGGTTCTAGAAGCCAATCTAGTGATTATCTCAATCATAATTGCAATTGTTGCCATTTTTGATGTCCTCGCAGGAATTATTCTGCTTCGTCGTTCATAACTTATGAGAGACACATGTTCTCGTCGATTATAAATACTGTAATAAAGGTATTTGTGCATTCTATAGACCTGATTTGATGAATCAGCTAAGAAGGATATGAGATTTTGATCTATAATAAAATAATAAAACGTAGGACAATCAGAAAGTATATCCAGAAAGATGTTCCCAAAGACCTGCTACTTCGATGTGTAGATGCAGCAAGGCTTTCGCCCTCTGGTCTTAACCTTCAACCATTAAAATATGTTATCATCAACGATAAAGACTTACTACCTAGGATATTTAAAACGTTAAGATGGGCTGGATATCTACCAGATTATTTTCCGACAGTAGAGGAGATGCCTAGAGCATACATTGTTATACTCCTGGATAAAAATGTTAGAGCTGATCCAGGACACGATGCTGGAATAGCTTCAATGAGTATCTCGATGGTTGCATTTGAAGAAGGGTTGGGCTCATGTATTCTTGGAGCTATTAACAGAATAGAACTTGGAAAGATCTTGGTTATACCTGATAATTTAGAGGTGCTCTTGGTGGTGGCTCTTGGTTACCCTGCTGAAAATCCCGTAATTGATGATGTAAAAGAAAATAATGTGAAATATTGGCTTGATAAAGATGAGGTCATTCATGTTCCAAAAAGGGATATGAAAGACATTACCCATTGGAATCAATACCCCTCAGGTTGATATCTCAAGAAACTAACCCATTAATGTAAGGTCTAGGGACTTCATGGCAGGGTCCAAAATCTTTATCGATAGGGATAAGCTTTCTCCTCGTTACATACCTGACACCCTGCCACATAGAACAAGCCAAATTCATACTTTACTCTCTCTCTATGATGATATTTTCGAAGACATCAGCAAGGTGTTTCTTCGAGTCACCCAGGTAATCGGCAACATAGGTACTGGAAAAACGTGCACAGCAATAAAATTTGGTGAAGAACTTCAGAAAAAGGCTCTTGATAGAAAGATCAACCTACAACATGCTTATTTAAATTGTAAAATTGAAGGAACAAGCCGTTTCGTTCTATATGGCAATTTACTTCGAAAAATCGCGCCCGAACTCTCTACAAGAAGTCTTAGCCCAGAGGAGATGTTGAGGCAACTAATAGATTATCTCCAGAACGAAGAAAAATATGTCCTAATAACAGTTGATGAAGTCGATTATTTTTTCAAACGTTCAAAGGAGCATCTAGCTTATGATCTCACAAGACTTCCTGAATTGACCCCTGGAAAAACAACCCCAGTCATTGGAGAATTGCTGATTTCGAGAGATCTTCAATTTCATAAAAACTTGGATCCAAGCGAAATCTCCACCTTGGGAAGAAACATAATTGAATTTCCACAATACAATGCTAAACAGATCAAGGATATTATAATCCAGCGAGTTGACAAGGCATTTAAATCAGGTGTACTGGACGATGGAGTTATAGATTACATCTGTGATGTAACTGCTCAATCTCCAATAAACGGTGATATACGATTAGCCCTTGATTTACTTTTATACTCAGGAATTCTGGCGGAAAATCAAGGCTTCAACAGAATTTTGCCTGATCATGCTAGAAAAGTATACGGGCAAACTCATCCAACAATTACAACACAAGACATAATCAGTCTAGGAGGAACTGAAAAACTAGTTCTTCTAGGATTAGTTCGTTCACTTAAATCCGAAAATACCCCATACATTAGTCTAAGCAAAATACGAGAGGCGTATGAGGTTATTTGTGAAGAATATAAGGTTAAACCTGTTAAGGAGATCGAAGAACCTGTGCAAGACCTTTTTGACAGAGGAATTGTAGATATGAAGTCGCTTACTGAGTTTGGTGTCTCAGGAGTCTCTGCCAAGGATTTGGAAAACTTTCTAAGTGGAATAACTCAAAGGTTGAGGCATGATCTAAGTGATGTCTGAAGAGAGTTCCGATCTTTGGATAGAATTTGAGGAAGGTCTTGGGAGTAAAGGAAAACTGAGAATGATGCGTGTGATGATCGAGAAACCCAGTTTAACTTTCACAAAGTATTCCTTGGAAAAAGAAACCAAACTCAAACCAGTAGATGTTAGAACAAATCTTAAAATCCTAGTAGAACTTGGATGGGTTAAAGAATATCCGTATCAGCCAAAAACATACAAGATCAACATGGAAAAGGAAATCGTGAAATATTTCGCGAATTTCATTGAAATGGTCAAGCGTATCCAAAAATTATGAACATCTAACTCTAATTTTTAATTCTAATTGTGACACCCCTCCCCTCCCCCTCAAGGTACGTGGTGCTATATATAGAGCGTAATCGTCATTCGATTTGATTCCAACCTGAAGCGTGAGATAAATGAAGGATTCTACTCAAAGCACCTATTTTTTTTCAAGTAAAGAGAACTGTGCCAACCCCTGGAAAGATTGCGAGGGCACAGACATTGTATTATACATTATGAAAGAAAGTAATCGTTTACCCATCTGTAGGTCTTGCTGGAAGAAGATAGCTGATCAAGATATTGGATGGAGTGAGGACTGATGGCGCTTCATCTTGGCAGATTTCTAATCCATATTCCTATTCCGTCAAGACGTAGGGACAGGATCAGAACTGTAGGGCGAGCTGCCTTTAGAGTAGCTGAGATGTTACATGTGGATGTTGAAGTTCGCGAAAAGGACAATGTTGATGTTGTTTGGGTTTACTATGACAGTGGTAATAAGAAGGCCGTTCTATATCATGACTGGTCTAGAGGGTGGGATGAAGACTACATCTTCAAACATATAAAGGATGATCTCTATGCCAAATCTTTCCTACCTGAACATACCGAACTTCAGGGTTTCAGGGGAGTGTTAGCGTAATGATGAACGACTTGGAAGAATTGGAAGGCGTTGGTTCGACGACTGCATCCAAACTTCGAAACTCTGGTTTCATCACGATAGAAGCCATAGCTGTGACTCCAGCTAGAGAGCTATCTGAGAAATCTGGTCTAGGGTATAATACGGCTCTCAACATTACCTCGGCAGCAAGGAAACTTGTAAATGTCAACTTTGTAACTGCAAAAGAAGTATGGGAGAAACGAAAAGAGCAATTAAGAATCTCCACAGGCTCAGAGAATCTGGACAACATGCTTGGCGGTGGTGTTGAAACTCAAGCGCTTACAGAGCTCATCGGTGAATTCGGTTCCGGTAAAACTCAAATCTGCCTTACGTTAGCAGTTAGATCACAACTCCCACAAGATGAAGGCGGGATATCCGGTAAGGCGTTATTCATTGACACAGAAGGAACATTCATCACAGATAGAGTATATCAGATCGCAGAAGCTTCGGGATTAGCTCCAGAAACCGTTTTAGAAAACATTTTTGTTGCAAGAGCCTACAACAGCGATCATCAATGCCTTCTGATTGATGAATTATTTCAAATCTGCTCAAACAGCGATGTTAAATTGGTGATTGTTGACAGTATGATATCACATTTTAGAGGTGAATATGTAGGTCGAGAGCACCTTGCTGAAAGACAGCAAAAATTAAATTATTATCTTCATAAACTCGTTCGCTTATCAGAGGCTTACAACATCGCAGTAGTGATAACAAATCAAGTTCAAGCCAACCCTGCCCAGTTCTTTGGAGACCCAAACAAGCCAGCAGGTGGACATGTAATGGCTCACGCAAGCACCCATCGAATATATCTTCGGAAAGGAAAGTCAAACACCAGATTAGCAAGAGTAATAGATTCGCCTTGTCTACCTGAAACCAGTATTCGCTTTAGGATTTCAGAGAAAGGCATCGAAAACTCAGAAGAATAGTAAGATTATCCCACCTTTTCGTTAATTTAAGATCTGCAACCCAGCTTTACATAACTCGTAGCTTTTTCTATTAATCATGATACAGCATTGGCACATCCAGTAAATCATAAAAACAAATGGAGTGTAATAATGTTCGATTAGCATGATGAATAAAACACTTCGAAGGACTTCAACATTTGGCTTTTTCGTACTTTTGGTAACCATTATAGCCAATGCATGTTGTATTGCTTACGCAAAGGATGGCCCTACGGGTCTAGGAACTTTGATAATTGCTAATGATATATTGAAGGTGGCAATAGATGACATTAATGGAACTGATGGTATTGGTACCTTCACAATTGCTACAAACGGGAGTCATCCAAATCCGGGACAAGACGTTTTCTACGATGGTGCTTATGAAGATGCTTGGTCCTCATTCACTACCATCAGAGTGGAGGACACTCTTAGAGAATATGTAACCTCATCAGATTACAAGATACCCTCTCCCGGATATACAGATCATTACCTAGATAACTACGATCCAGTAGTCGTTAAAGAGAGTGCACACAAAGCAAAGATTTCTTGGTTGACTCTTGAAAATCTCTCCGTTACACTATCAATAGATATACGAGGATCATCCTTAGCTGACACAATGGTTGAAGTCACAGTCACGATCCAAAACGATGACACAATAGAGCACTCAATAGCTGTCAGGCATCAATGGGATATTATGATTGAAAACGCAGACGACTCCTGGATCAGAATCTGGACAACCCCAAACACTCCTCAGGCTTGGACTGAAAACGAAACCGATTGGACATCGCCAACCTTTCAATTCTGGGAAACCACTAACGATCCCTCCACGCCCGCGTTTTCAATATATGGTTCTGCAATATTACCCCATGTAGACCCTCAACCAACACCACCTGACAGGTTGGTGTATGCCTCATGGGCAAGTTCCGATAGTACCGCCTATGACTATGCAATTTCCGGAGATTGGGGGATGGACAGTGCGGTTCTATATTACTGGGATGCTGTAACAGTAGCCTCCCGAGCACAAATTTCCCGTACAGCATATGTAACAACAGTTCAGACAGAACCAACAGCATTCGCCTGGTCCACAGATTCTCTAGGTAACTCAAAATCTACATTTAATGTTACAGATGATGTTTACATATCAGGACAGGACTTTCCAGCGGATACCAATATGACAATATACCTAATTCCTGATGGGATGGAAGCGTTACCCGTAAACTCGGTCGGAAACGAATCAGCCCTTACTAATAGTACAGGATACTTTCTCGCAACCCTTGTCTGGCCACAACCTTTACTCCTCGGAGAATATGATATCTGGATTGACGTAAATCAAAATGATGTCTTCGATTCTGGTGACGTTTGGAACAGCCAATCACTAGGAATTTACGCCACTGAAATAATTCCAGAATTTCCCACAATTATCCTTCTGTCTCTAATAATGGCAATAATGTTCCTAGGAACCTTAGCAAAGAGAGGAAGATATTCCACATAAAACCTTCACTCTTTTTTTTCATCCTTCTAAGAGAAGCATAACATATGTAACAATACAATTTGAATATTCGATCCTATATAGGTGCACGAATGAACTTATTTCAGGAGTAATGATCAATGCATTGGTATTCAAAAAGTAGCGATGCACTAATCAAACCAGAATCCTTTGCTCCTAAAGATCTGGTGGAGTCAAAACTTGCTATAATTGTTTTTGCTGGACGAGTCTACAACTGGATGAAAGAATCAGCACAAAGTAACTTTAAAGAAAGTAACAAAGGTGTGTTTGGGGCGCAAAAATTCTTTGTTACAAAGGATGGGCTTTCAGTTTTTCATGCAAACTTTGGGGCTCCTGCAGCTGTTGGATTAACTGAAGTATTAATTGCAGGAGGAATCAAAGGACTGCTGGTGTACGGACAGGCTGGCAGTATAAACCCTGAAATCTATTTCGGGGAATTACTAATTCCAACTTTCACAGTGAGAGAAGAAGGAGCAAGCTATCATTATTTACCTTCAGATGTTATTGCTAAGCCTTCTCAGAGTCTTAAAAATGAAATAAGATCTTTGCTGGACTCGATGAATATTAAATACAAACAGGGCGGTGTTTGGACAACTGACGCTCCATTTAGGGAAACACGTGATAAAGTGTTGAATTATTCAAAACGTGGAGTGTTTGCGGTGGAAATGGAGTGCTCAGCAATATTCTCTGTTGCTAAATATAGACAAGCTAAAGCAGCTGCTTTACTCATAATAACAGATCTGTTGTATGGGCAGATCTGGAGACCAGGT
>JASFPN010000043.1:0-8526 GCA_050115965.1 Candidatus Bathyarchaeota archaeon | reverse complement strand
AATAATAACACAATCTACAATAACATGGTTTTCTCTAATGTATGGGGTATTTCAATCAATTCAGGTTCTCATAACGAGATTTTTAACAACACGTTATATGCAAACAGGGACACAGGAATACATGTGGACTGGTTTTCAACAGGCACTTTTATACATGACAACATTGTTGCTTGGAATGAAGACTTTGGTGTCTGCGTAATCAATGGAGTAAACGAGACTACGATACATCAGAACACCTTATTCGGAAGTTTTTGGGGCATCCATCTGGAGACCTCTCTACACAACAGCATAATTGGAAACAGTATAACCCGAAATACGGGAGGCATAAGCATCTATGCATCATTTAATAACACTTTATCAGAGAACGAAATAACGGACAATGAAATTGGGATCTTGCTTCAATCCAATTCAAGTTATAACACGATCTCTAGAAACTCTATAGCAACAACTTACAACAATAGCATTGTTCTTATGGATGTTTCCTTTAGTAACACTATCAGCGAAAACCTAATCACGGACAGCTATAATGGCATCCAACTTCATACATTCTCAAATTTGAACACCATTATCAGAAACACCTTAATACATAATGAATGTGGGGTCGAAATCCAAGCATCATCCAGTAACAGATTCTTTCATAATAACTTCATTGAGAACACTCAACAGGTTCTAACTCTAACTTGGGATGCAAACTTTTGGGATGATGGATACCCCAACGGAGGAAACTATTGGAGTGACTATTCAGACTTGGACTTGTACAGTGGTCAATATCAAAATGAGACAGGCAGCGATGGTATAGGAGATACGCCATATATGATTAACATAAACAATACAGATGGGTATCCTCTCATGCGTTCCCATTATTACAGTAGCGGGATGACACATGTTGTTTCGACGGAAAGCCCTGACCACTCTGAACATCCTTCGTTGGCTGTTGATTTTAGCGGAAACATACACGTAGCTTGGAGGGATGAAACAAACTATGCAAACAGTGGAAACGACTCAGACATCTTCTACAAGAAATTTATAGTTGGCCTAGGCTGGACGACTACTCAAGTGGTCTCAACAGAGAGCACGGGCGAATCTTTCAATCCTTCGTTGGCTGTTGATTTAAGCGGAAACATACACATAGCATGGGAGGACGAAACCAACTACGCGGGGTGTGGCCCTGATACCGACATTTTCTACAAGAAATACGAGATCGAATCAGGTTGGACGATAACTCAAATCGTCTCAACAGAGAGTACAAGTAACTCCTACTCTCCTTCGCTGACTGTTGATTTAAGGGGAAATGTGCATGTAGCCTGGACTGATTGGACCGATTATCTGGAGTGTGGTCTTGATTCTGACATCTTCTACAAGATGTATGGAGTGTACGTTGGATGGACGACGACTGAGGTGGTTTCAAACGATGAATCAGAGATACAGGGTAACTCTTGGAATCCTTCTTTAGATGTTGACTCAGGTGGAACCCTGCATACAGCATGGGCAGATTATACTAATTATACTGGGTGTGGTGTTGATGCTGACATTTTTTATAAGAGGAATGAGAATGGTTCGAGTTGGACTACTGCTCAAGTTGTATCAACTGAAAGCACAACAAATTCCTATGTTCCTTCTTTAGCTGCTGACTCAAGTGGAGACATCCACGTAGCATGGGCAGATTATACTAATTATACTGGGTGTGGTGTTGATGCTGACATTTTTTATAAGAGGAATGAGAATGGTTCGAGTTGGACTACTGCTCAAGTTGTATCAACTGAAAGCACCTCATTCTCTTACTGGCCATCTTTAATTGCTGATTCCAGTAGTTACATCCACGTGGCGTGGTATGACCGCACCAATTATACTGGGTGTGGTGTTGATGCTGACATTTTTTATAAGAGGAATGAGAATGGTTCGAGTTGGACTACTGCTCAAGTTGTATCAACCGAAAGTACAGCGGATTCATTGGACCCATCTTTAGACGCTGATTCAAGCGGAAACGTGCATGTGGCATGGGGTGATGCCACCAACTATGCAAATTGCGGTCTTGATTCTGACATATTCTATAAGTACATACGTGTTCATTCTACTAGATATCCTTGGCCCATGTTCCGCCATAACCCTCAACATACAGGTTATGCTGAAACGCCTGGGCCTAACACAAACCAAACATTGTGGAGCTACACAACAGGTGTTGGCGTAGTGTCCTCCCCAGCAGTTGCTGATGGCAGGGTTTTCATAGGTTCATACGACGGCAAACTATATGCTCTTGACCAGTACACTGGGGCACTCGAATGGAATTACTCTGCCGGCGCTTGGATCAGCTGTTCCCCTGCTGTTTCCGATGGTAGGGTTTATTTTGGTTCACATAGCGGAGGATTCCTTTGTCTTGATTCTTTTTCAGGTGAAGTTTTATGGTACTACACAATGGGTGCTGTTCTTTCTTCTCCCACCGTTATCTCGAGTAAAGTCTATATTGGATCATATAATCGGAACATCTATTGTCTGGACGCAGTAAACGGAAGCCTAGTGTGGAATTTTACTACGGGCGATTCTGTAGGCTCCTCTCCTGCTGTTGTTGATGATATGGTCTTCGTGGGATCAAATGACCACAATGTTTACTGCCTTGATGCGGAAACTGGAGAACCCATATGGAACCAAACAACGGCAGGAATTATTTACTCTTCGCCAGCTGTTGTTGATGGTGTGGTTTTTGTTGGGTCGTATGATGGTTTCATATATGCTTTTAACCAGTACACTGGAGTAGTCGAATGGAGTTATTTCGCAAATGCTTCTATCTCTTCCTCTCCAGCTTTTGCCTATGATAGAGTGTATGTGGGATCGGATGCGGGTCGTGTTTATTGTCTTAATGCTTCAACTGGCTCCTACTTGTGGGACTATCAAACAGGTGATGTTGTTGGATCCTCTCCAGCTGTTGCAAGCGGTAAAGTCTATTTTGGCTCCCGTGATAATGACGTCTACTGTGTTGATGCTCTGAGTGGCGATTTGATATGGAGGTACAGCACAGCTGGTAGTGTGCGGAGTTCTCCAGCTGTTGCTGATGGTATGGTTTTTGTAGGTTCAGCTGACCGAAACGTGTATGCCTTGGGGGATGTTATCAGAGTGCCAGAGGACTATCCCACTGTGCAGCAGGCTATTGATGCTGCTACTCCTGAAACTACTATCTCTGTCGCTCCTGGCGTTTACAGTGAGTCTCTAATAGTTAACAAGACCTTGACGATTATTGGCAGGGTTGGGAGTGCTCCAATATTTGATGGTGGTGGATCCGGAATTGCTGTGACTCTGTTATCTGGTGCTTCTGGGTCTATTGTCTCAGGAATTGTGATAACAAACTATGATCAGGGCATAGTAATCATCGGTTCTAGTGACTGTGAAATCTATGGTAACATAATGTCACAAATGGAGTATAGCGGTGTTGCTGTAGAAGGAAGCAGTGCGGTTAACAATCTTATATATGGTAACATCATCAAGGACAACGCGATGGCTATAGATCTAATTGAAACATCATCAGGTAGCACCATCTACAAGAACATAATCAAAACAAATGCAGTGGCAATAGATTTGGAATCTAACGGAAACATCATCTATTCTAATAATTTTGTTGAAAACGACGTTGGCCTAAACATTACAAACACGCAGAACAACATAATTTACCACAACAACTTCATAAACAATATAGATGATGTCGCAGGAGAAGCCTTAGTTAACATCTGGGATGACGGTTACCCCAGCGGCGGGAACTATTGGAGCACACACGTTGGATCTGATATATACAGTGGTGTAAACCAGGATCAACCAGGCAGTGATGGAATCATCGATTCAAATTATACGGTAGCTGTCAACAATGTTGACCATTACCCCTTAGCACAACCTTTCAATCCACACGACATAGGAATAACAGATGTATCTCTTTTGAAGAACGTTGTTGGTCAAGGCTTCAAGGCGAATATTACTATAAGCATTTTAAACAGTGGAATCCATGATGAAACCTTCACCGTTACAGTTTACGCTGACATGATAAACGTTTTCATGCCGGTAGTTTCTATTGTAAAGAGAACATCCACTACCATCACTGTTCAGTGGGATACTTCAGGCATCCCAAAGGGAAATTACACGATAAGAGTGGAAGCACCCATAATCCCCGATGAGATTTTCATTGATGATAACTTATTCGTGGATGGTTGGATAATCATCTCCATGGTTGGAGATATCACTGGTCCATCTGGATGGGCTGATGGCAAATGCGACATGAGAGACGTAGGTCTAGTCGCACGATTCTTTGGACAAGATGCGCCACCTGCACCAGCCAACTGTGACCTAACAGGACCGACAACGGGAACACCTGACGGGAAGATCGACATGAGAGATGTGGGTTTAGTAGCAAGACACTTTGGAGAAACAGATCCATAAACTTTTCTTTGTCTTAACAGCGCGTGCTTATAATAGTGCCTTTCTTTTCGCTTTTTTCTTCTCAAGGTATAACTCTACAAAACCACAAACGTTGCAGGCATGCCCAAATATTCTCTTCGGATTTTTAAGACGCCACAAGCTTTTTCCTGAACTCCAACTCCAAGCTCCAGGCAAATACCCCAGTTCCATCATTCCTCCGCATTTTGGGCATTGCTTAACATCTTTTTTACTCAATATTAATCACTCCTTCTACATTTCTCCAGAACACTTTGACTAAGAATCGCTCCTACGATACACCATTATAAGCTTTTCAACATTTAAAATCTAGCACGTACGGTAGGAAAAAAGCTGGTGTTTTTAGATTGGATAGAGAAAATAGTGTGGTTGATGTTGAGAAGGCCGTTTTCAGGTAACTCTCGACAGGAGGGTGTATCGATGAGAGTTACCTGAAGAAGGAGTAGTTAGACGCTTGTTGTATTGTTTCGATGGTGAGTCCAGTAAGTTGTTGACCTTCTTCGTATACAACTTTTCCGTTCATAGTTATGTTTTCTGCTTCAATTAACATGCGATGCAGTTTGTGTTCCAGAGCTTTGTTTTGTAGGTTCTTCTTAACATTTCTTAGTAGCTGCCTTCTCTCGCGAGGGGACATATCAAGCAGGTTCAATTGTTTTTTATTTCGCCTGAACAAAAGTTTCCCTTCTTACCATTAATATCGCATATCTTAATAAAGCAGTTATTTTCGTTTCGTAATATCTCAAAAAAGGACACATATCCTACCGTACACGCAATCCAAAGCGTAAGTAAAACTTTGAGCTGGAAGAGATAATAATATCCATGGACATAATGGAGGAGAGGCGTCCAAAATGATCACATATGAAGACTTCAGGAGAGTTGACATGAGAGTAGGCAGAGTCTTAGAAGTTGAGGATTTCATCGGAGTGAAGAAACCCTTCTACAAATTACGAATAGATTTTGGCTCTGAGATTGGTATAAAAAATTCATGCGCACAAATAACGGGACATAAAAAAGCTGAATTAAAGGGTCAGTTGGTGATAGCTGTTGTCAACTTCCCTCCAAAACAGATCGCAAATTTCCATTCAGAAGTTCTGACTCTTGGAGTGAAGGATAAATCCAGAAAGAATAACTGGTTCATAATTCAGCCTAAAAATGAAGTAGAGCTGGGAACCCGAATAGAGTAAACAATCAACGTTTCTTCTGCAAGGGATCTAAGCATAAGCATCAGGGATGCTGATCATACCTTGGGCGATTTCCAAACTTTGTAAGATCTATGATTGGTAATTCATTTCCATCTGGATCAGCTAGGACAGCATATTTCCCACAGCGAACTTCAAATGGTTCTTTAACCACATTATATCCTTTCTTCTGATAGTCTTTACAAAATTCTTCTATATTCCTCACTAAAAAACTGACAGAGGGATTAGGAAGGGATGGATCACTGTGAATAACTATCTCCAAATCACTTTCCTGAAAGGTGAAGCCGATCATCCCATGTTCCTGATCATTCCACACTTGTTTTAAACCCAATATGTCCCGATAAAAATTTGCTGAACCTTCTAGATTTGTCACATACAGCATGAGACTGTCAATTTTAAGCAGTTTATTCAAACATCAACCCTCAAGACCCTAACCTAACGACTAAGAAAATACCCACTCATCTATAAAGGCATCACAAGAAACTTCTAGGCAGACTTTTTTTCTGGTTCAGTTTTTCCAGGCTCAGGTTCTTTTGTCTTGGGTTCTTCTTGCGTTGTTTTTGGTTCTATTCTGGCTGTTCTTGCTACGATTCCAGCTGCAAATCTTAATATTGCTGCCGTGATGAACAAGTATGATCCAAAAGCTAGGCCCCATGTTATGCTAATGTTACCAACACTATCAAGAGGCCCACTATACTCGCCCATGATTGGTGTGGAAGCCATTCTATCAGCCATCTCTTGTATCTGAGGAGGAGTTGCACCACCACCAATAGAGCTTGCGAATATCCCTATCAAACTGGCCAACTGTGTTATGAAGAGAATAATAATTATTACCGGAATTAAGGCAGTGACGCCACTGATTATGAAGGATCTTGAGAGGCGTGTAGGTTTTTCCACTCCAGCAATGTTGAAAATGTTCATTATGACTCCGGCTACGAGTATTATGCTGAAGGGGATTCCTATTCCAATGAGCTGTGTTAACCCTCTATCGCTCTGGAGGGTGTTTACTCTTAGTCCATTTACACCGTCGATTACAACTAGATCTGTCACGCCCGCTGTGTCAAGTTCGGTAGTTTGAATGTTACCAGTGACTAGATACCATGGAACCAGGAGTGCCAGTAGATATACTGTTAACGCAATAATCCCAAGAATGACTCCTATTCCTCCTTTTGTACGAAGGATCTTCAAGAGATTCAGTTTTTCCTGTTCTTTGCGTTTTACTATTTGCCAAACCTTTACGATTACTATTATCGCCACAATTCCTGCAAATATGTATAGGAAGTAATAGGTGATCCAGCTCAGCGAGAACCACATTTGGTCTACAGGAAATGCTTCGAGTCCCCAAGAGACTGGATTGATCCATTTCTCTTCGTTCTCGTTGTGTCCTGGGCCGGAAGGACCAGCACCTCCTAAAGCCAGGTCTATTAATCTGGGCCAGTCTCCCCATCTTCCTCCATATTCCAACCAGTCTTGAGATGCAGGGTGTTCACCAATTCCACTCTCTCCGAGAAGAATTATTTGGAAGTCGTTTGGCTCTAGAGTTAATGCGTTCCCAACGATGTCACTTTCCAAGCCAAGTTTACCCTGATATGGTCGGAAATAGTTTGCGTGAGAGCCTTGAGCAACATATACCCTAGGATGTGTTCCATCCACTTTTTCAACATCGTTCCAAGTGGCTCTTTCTCCTTGAAAATGTTGGGAGTAGACTGCATACTGTGGTGCTTCCACCGAGTTTAGAATTATTTCTATCATCTCCCAGTCTCCTTGGTGTTGATTCAAGGTTCCTGGGTTGAAGGCGTAAAAGAACCAGTATTGAATAACGTAGTAAGTACCGCTTTGTGTTACGCGGGAATAAACAATGTCCCCAATTGCTTCTCTTCGAGCCCCATAATCCTCAAGAATCTCATTAAATCCGCCAAGCGTGTTATTTAGGAAGTAATCTTCCTCATGAAAAGTGGATATACTGTCGATTGTAGGCGCTGGATCGATTAACGTGTTTGTATCATCTGATTTTTGGTATAGAACTGAATTTTCAATGTGATAACTGATGCTTGTTGGAAAGAGGGTTTCTTCCGCCGTAAAATATAGATAGGGAGCATACAAGTTTGCCAATTGGTCTTCTTTGGAATCCTCGACTCCATCGTTGTCAGAATCCTGAGATTTAACCATGGAAATTTGAGAAAAGATCAATAGAGCAATGAGGAGAAAGATGATCGAAGCAACTGCAGGTTTATTCAAGTATCTGATCATATGTAATCATCTCAATACTTGATTTTTGTTTGGGGGTCTTAGTACAAATACTTATCCATTAAGTTTGGAGACCCAGTCTTTGGATATATGCGCAAGCAAATATTACTCGAAACAGCAAGAGCACCAATGTGTGCACGTGCGGTACCAGCAATTTAACGGAACTGACGGAACTGACGGAACTGACGAAACTGACGAAAGTGACGGTAGATAATACCATGCGTACGTGAATAATGAAAAGATTTGACGAATCCGCCTAAGCCAGTGTAACACAGCAGTGTTGCGACTCAGACTCCAACGCTCGTAATTTTTTGAGGGTGAGTGGAGGTAGTGACTCGCAATCTCGCCTGGAAAGGCAAGACTCGCCAAACCCAACAAACCAAGTCTTAGAATCGGTTAAAAGATCACCCAAAAAAAGTACAGATTTAATAGTAGACAGAGACCAGTAAAAATGATCAAGTTGATAAAAAGAAATCCATCTTGCTCAGCAACATTTTTTCCTTCAATATAAAAATTCCATGCAGCTCATTTTAGCACGCATTATACAAAGTTCTTGTTCGTGCTAAAGGTTAACTATCGTTTTCTGGATCTATACAAATATTCTTGGAGCGTGTTTATATTTCGGCAATGTTGGAGAGGAAAGTAGGTG
>JASFPN010000042.1:0-8739 GCA_050115965.1 Candidatus Bathyarchaeota archaeon | reverse complement strand
TGACTACTTCGGTTTTAGTCACGAACATTCAGCCTTGAAAAGACAGTTGCGAAACATGTTTAAAGATGAGGGCGCAAACGAGGATAAGTGAAGAACGGGCAAAACATAATGGATATATTTATATTCTAAACGTCTGTGATAATGCTCGCAACAATAGGAGTGGGAAACTGAACATTGTCTGTTTGGCATGGAAACTTACATAAGAAGAAATCATCTGGCGGCAGAAAAAGAGCTTATAGGAAGAAAAGAAGATTTGAAAGAGGATCTTTTGCCGTGGAAACAATTCCAGGTAACTCAAAGCGAAAAGAGGAACGAAAAAAAGGTGGAAACAGAAGAATCAGGATTCTGCGAGAGAAGTTCGCATGCGTCACAGATCCTAAAAGTGGAAAAACGGAGAAAGTTGAAATCCAACGAGTTATTAGGAATCCTGCAAACGTGGACTACGATCGCAGAGGCGTAATAACAAAAGGAACGATTATAAAAACCTCTTTAGGCTCAGCACGAGTAACTTCACGTCCAGGACAGGACGGAACCATAAATGCAGTGTTAACTGAAGAGAAATAAATGGCTAGTTCATTTTCTTGGTGCTGATTTTCGTATCTCCACTAAATTCTTAGCGATCTTTTTGATCAGTTCGTTTTTTGGTTCGAGCTTTTCTACGGTCAACATTCCATTTTTCTTCAGAGTCTGAGGGTGGCTTGCATCCAGTATTAATTCACAATCTAATCCAATTTTTCCTAAGGCTTCTTTTATTTCAAGGATTTTTGGGGATGCTATGGCTAATTCCTTTGGAACTTTTCTGCCAAGTTTCCTAGTCTTCATCGAATCGAAGTATACTGGCCATAATACAGTTTTTTTCTGTTTACGCATTTTTCGACTCTCCATGTCACCTGTGGGCATAGTACACGGTTAGACTTTTGTTAATTTTATCAACTCTAACGAAGCCAAATCTCTCGAACTGTATGATGTCATTTGGCATAAGCCTTTTGCAAGCGCCCTCTGCCTTTCCCTCAATTATTTTGGTATCTGGCATGACGACTTGACATGGAAGGCTATCGTTAATTGGCACCCAGTGGATTAGGGGCGCCTTAACATCTTTTGCTTCTTCATATGATTTGCTAACAAATGAGGACATAACTAAGGAAGGGGAAACACTTATGATCTTTATGTTAAATAGTTCCATTAAACGCGTCATTCCTCCAACTTCTAAAAGATCCAAATCTTGCTTTGAAATCCAGAGTGCCATTGATAGGTTGTTACCTTGAGCTATGAATTCATATTCTTTTAATCCTCTTTCTGGATGATCGGGATGTAAGCGGATTCTCGCTGTGATCTTCTCTGGCATATTATTAACCAGTAGACGGGTCATATCTCCTACAAAGAAATATCTATTCGCTATGGGGTCCAGGAATTTACGGTTGTATGCATACAAGTTTTGCCAGCTTAAAACTACGTCTGATTTTTTTGGACCAACATCAATCATTAATTTTCTTATAGATTCAGCTGTTATCCCCCGTCTTCTTAAGGCTGAAAAAGTTGCTAATCGAGGATCATCCCAACTCTTGTAGAGACCATCCTTGACCCCTTTTACGATCTTTGATTTACTTAGGAAGGCACCTTCGATTTTTAGTCTACCATAGTGGATTGCTTCAGGATATTTCCATCCTAGATGTTCATACATATACATTTGACGGAACATGTTGGTCAAATGTTCCTTGCCCCTTATTATGTGGGTTATGTTCATGAGGTGATCATCTATTCCACATGCAAAATTGTAGAGTGGCCATACTCGATATTTACTGCCGACTCGTGGATGAGAATGTTTTTTTGTGTTAATAATACGGAATGCAGGCCAATCTCTCACTGCGGGATTTGGATGTTTGATGTCTGTCTTTATACGCATAACTGCTTCACCTTCTCTATAGGTACCATCAAGCATCCTCTCCCACCGGTTCAGATGCTCATCAGGAGGAAGATTGCGACACGGACATTCTTCTTTGATAGCGATTAGATTCTTGAAGGATTCAGATTTGCAGGTACAGATGTAGGCATTACCTTCACCCAGTAGTTGTTCCGCATGTTCGTAGTAGATGGATACACGGTCACTTTGTATGAAGTACTCGTCAGGATCACTTTTTAGCCATTTCAAGTCATCTTTTATTGATTCATAGAATGGAAGTTCAGGCTTCTTCTTTTTTGGATCTGTGTCTTCAAATCGCACAATGAACCTTCCGCCATACATCTTCGCGTATTCATGACATAGAATTATGGCTCTAGCGGAACCAAGGTGGATTGGTGCATCTGGATTTGGGGAGAACCTGGTACATACTTGAGTGCTTTTATCTACATTTGCCAATGGTGGAAGTTTCTTTTCTGTCTCGGCATTTTTTCTAGCCAACAGCTCAGGCCAGTTGCTTTTTATAGCTTTTTTCTGTTCTAGAGGAGTAAGGCAGTTTATCTCTTTGACAATTTCTTCAATGACAGGTGTCAATTCCTTGATCTTCGTCTTTAAATGCGGCATTTCAGCAACGAGTCTACCGATTACGGGGCCTTGCTGGGATTTGCCATCATGGATATAAGCGTTTAATAATGCGATTTTCCGTATTGTTCGTCTGATCTCTACGTTTGAAGACAATTGGGTCACTCATGTTAAATCTTTCTTTCAATTAGGTATCGAGCAAAATCCCATAATTTTTCCTTAGCGCCTGAAGGAGCTAGAATCCCTTTTACATCATTCCAACTGTTTTTAACAATTTTACGGGCAAAGTCTTTTGCGTAATCAATTGCATGGTACTTTTCCATGATAGCTATAGCTTCATCTCGTAACTCTTGTTTGGTTGTGTGCATGCTTAGGAGTTCCTTAAGACGCTGACTATCGACTGGTTTAGCGTTTTTCAATGTGTGTATCACAATCAATGTTCGTTTCCCTTCAGAAATATCCATTCCTTTTGCCCCTTTCTCCTTCGTAAATTCTTTTCCAGTCAAATCCAAGATGTCATCTTGTATCTGGAAAGCTACGCCAATAGATTCTGCAAAAATACCTAGCTTCTCAATTAAACCATCATCAGCCCCTGATAGAACTGCAGCCAACTTCGCTGCCATTCTAGCCAAAGTTCCTGTTTTGTAGGCACACATTTGCAGATAATCATGTTCCTCAATTTCATCCGCACCAGTCAATCCTCTATGCCACGTAATATCCATGGCTTGTCCAAAACTGAGATTAATCATTTCCTTAACGTAAATCTCATAGATCTTGTTCAAAATTGACTCTGGAATTTTATTTTTGTTTTTTATTAAGGTGACGAGTGGAAGGTAGTACATAGCATTACCAGTGTTTATGGCGATGTCCAGTCCAAAAATCTTGTATGTGCATGGTTCGCTCCTTCGGAGTTCTGATTGATCTTCGATATCATCTACCATTAATGTTCCATTATGGATGATTTCTGGAATTATTGCATATTCAAGAAAGTCTTCCGGATTCTTGCCTAATGCTTCACAGATTAGGAGAAATAATCCTGGTCTCCAGCGTTTACCTCCGCGATCAAGAAAGTCCCAAATTGGTTCTGCAATTGCCTGGTTTAAAGCTTCAACATTGGTTGAGTATCTAGGTTGACTTATAGTAAAAATGATTGAATCCTTCTCAAATTTTCTTGGTACGTATTTCTCGATCATTTTATCAATAATTGTAACTCTTTCTTGCAGAAATTCTTCAATTTGATTCTTCATAGTCATCGCCCTTCATAGAATTCCGGTTTAAATCCTCGTTTTTTCAACCATTCCAAAGTTCTACCAAATAATAACATTGGGCTCTTCTTCATTTCTTCTACTGATTTAGCCCCAATTAGGAACATAGTAGTTCGCAATTCTTCAATGAAGAATCTTATAGTGTTGATCACCTCGGTAGCACTAATAGTTGCAGGAGCTAATATCGGACTAGACATGCTGGTAAGATTTGCACCTAAGGCTAATGCCTTTGCCACATCTATTCCAGTTCGAATTCCGCCTGAAGCTATGACGATAAGATTTGTAGATTGACTAACTTCAACAAGGCTTACTGCAGTAGGTATGCCCCAATCCCAGAAACTCTTACCCAACCGTTGATGGTATCTATCTATAACTGATTTCGCTCGATAATATTCTACCGCTGACCAACTTGTACCTCCACTCCCAGAAACATCTATGGCGGATACTCCTGCTTGTTCCAGTTTCTCTGCGACTTCATGAGAGATCCCTGCTCCTGTTTCTTTTACGATTATTGGTATTTGAAGAGTTTCAGTGATCTGGCTTATTTTCCGAAGAACGCCCTTAAAATTTGTTTCACCCTCTGGTTGAATTGCCTCCTGTAATGGATTCAGATGAATTGTTAAGGCGTCAGCTTCAATCATTTCAACAGCTCTAGCAACCTCTTTTGCTCCATATCCTTGGACTAGTTGAGCTGCTCCAATGTTGGCAGCTAAGAAGGCTGTAGGAGCGTTTTTTCTGACAATCTTATAGGTTTTCTCCAGGTTGGGTTCTTCTATTGCCGCTCTTTGGCTTCCTACACACATTCCTAAACCGAGTTCCTGAATTGCCTTAGCGATGAAAGCGTTGATTTTTTTAGCTTTCTCAGTGCCTCCTGTCATTGCTCCTATAAAAATCGGGGCAGAGAAATCATGATCGAAAACTGTTGTGGCAAGACTAATTTTGTCACGATCACATTCAGGCAATGCCTGATGTATGAAGTAGATGTCTTCAAATCCTGTGGTTATCTCTTTAGCGTTTACGTTTTTCTTTAAGGAGATCTTAATATGATCATCTTTTCTTTTCTTGGTTTTCCTTGACAAAGTTCATCACTCATTTTTAATCATTGTACCAGCTACCCATTCTTCTTTGAGTGCCTTTCTAATATTGCCTTCTTTGGCAGCATTAATGATTAATGTGGTTGTTTCGGTATTACTTCCCAGAGTGAGTTCAAAAATCTTACCAAACATGCCTCCTGTTACATCGGTCTTTGTTTTTTCAATTTGGTTAATGAGTAAGCCCAGTTTGTTGAAAGTGATACTCTGTATTAATTGTGCCCCCTCGTTTGTCTTAGGATCAGCGGTAAACAAACCATCAACATCTACGCCAAATATTATTTTTTTTGCGTTGAACTTATTTGCCAAAGACACAACCAGTTGATCGCCTGAGAGTATAGTGAATCCTATAGAAGTATCTAGTACTACATCTCCAAATAGTACGGGAACATAATTGTTTTTTAAAAGGTATACTATTGCACTGTCGCAGAATGTTTGGATTCGTCCATTCTTGGTGATTATGCAGGAAGACGGAGAGATAGGAAAGGCGACAACATTTTTTTGTATTAGGGCGTCAACAACAAGGCGATTTAGTGCAGTCATAGCTTGATGTGTTTTTGTAAAACCTTGGATTTGTGATGCTTCTCTGTAGCCATCTTTGATGTTGTATTGTTTTGCTAGGGGATGGCCAAAGCTGCCGCCACCATGTACAATGATTAGTTGTTCATTGGTTACATCTGAGATTTCTTTTGTTAATCGGTTTATGGCAGCTAGATCTGGAGTCATCGGTTTGTCCTTGTTAGTTATCACAGAACCGCCTAGCTTTACGACAATTAACTCTTTATATGAGTTAATCTTGTTTGATAATTGTTGTTTTGTTTCATTTTGCAATGTGAATCCCACAGTTAACCGAACAGATTCTTACTTTGTTGCAACTTTGATTTTGACCGGAAGTTTAGAAGTTTATTTTGAACGTACGGCATTTGTTTTCTATACTCTATTTTATTGTGATAGTATCGTTTTCTAGATAAATTATGTCTCCTGTTTTTATTTGTGAAATATCAATCTTGTCAATGCAGGGTATTTCTGAGATTATCGCTCCTACAGCGACTACCGTTTCACATTCCTTGTTTATGATTCCTAAAGGTGCTATATCATTCTTCTTCAATCTGTATAGAGTATAGGAACCCACAGTGGATCCTTTTCCATTTGGAAAAACCAGTATTTTTGCTCTGATCTTTCTTCCCTTTAATTCATGCCCTTTCTCTATTATCTCACTGGTGTCTGGATCAACTCCTCCATAAAACGAAATGGGTTGTGAAGTCTTCAGGGCTTCACCCTTTACTACCCCCTTCGATATGACTCTTCCTTTCAACTCCATTTTCCTTTCACAGCCACTTCTATGCATTCTTTTAATCCTACCATTTTTGTTAGCATATTGTTATGTCTCGAGTAGTAACATCCTTTTGCAGAGGTTGTTACCACTGATTTAAATCTACCTTTTAATGGGGCAACAGCCATGCAAGTGTCGCAGGCGAATTTTCCTCCAGCTACCTCGATTACCTTTGTATAACCTCTTTTATCCGCCATCTGTTTTACAGGTCTTGAACACGCTACCCAGAATTCGGTGTTTGGAGATATCTTCTTATTTTCAAGTAGTTTCGCTATTTTGGCAATCTCTCTAATTGAGCAGTGTGGGCATCCAATGCATATTAGGTCTATATTATTAAAATCGTCATTAATACTTTGGTAAGCGGCCCTAATGTCCTCATTTGTTATTATGATCTTCTCTCTCGGTGGTTCATGTTTTTCGGATTCAGGCGTTATTTCCTCCATGTGGAACATTGGTTTTGATCCATATGTAACTACAGAGGCACAGAAGGATTTTAACTCATTCAAATCAGCGGTCTTGATTCCTGTTATATAGGGGATCTTGTTACCAGCGTTTTTTCCAATGCAGTAGCCAAGAGCTCCCCAATCTGATATTTTGGGTAATTTAGTCGCAACATGTACTTTGATGTCGGGTTTTCTGTTTTCACTTAAGTGAAGCCCATAATATGGGGTCTTGCCTACAAAGGCAGCTGCGAGAGCAGATGGGCCGCCTTCTCTGTTTGTTCTAGCGCCAATAACAGAGTTTGCAAATGTAACTGCAGAGGATTCTGACCAAGCAATATGTTCACCATATCTTGGTAGGTTACCTATCAGGTAGGGAGTACATGTACATGAAATTATTATTCCCATTTTCTTGAAGACATCGATGACCAGATTTTGTTTTTCTGCAAATTCTTTATCGATTCCTAGCCTTTTCCAGTCTTTCAGATCCATTCCTGCAGGATTTAAGGTTGTGAGTACTCTTACTTTTCCATCTTTTGCCAATTCTTCCAAGTATTGTAGACCAGCATCTCCTAAGTTATGATAGGAAACTCCTGCTACCTGTACAGAACCGATTTCGATGAGTTTTTCTGCTCCATAGATTCTGCCTAGGGCTACGAGTATCTCCATGGATTTTTTTACTGCGAAGCCTTCTGCTCCACTGAGCATACTCTCCTCATCTTCTGTTAGAAACATGAAATCACAAGAATTTCTTTATTTTTACCTTACTATATTCTTCTCTCTTGAATCCTTTACCTGTGTGTTTGATGGGGATCGTTGCATCCAATCCCATTTTGCACGTTGTCGCTTTTTTTCCTTCAGTCAAATCTCCTGAAGGATCAAGAGAGGATCCTCTCTGGTTAGGCAGTATGATTGCGTCTTTATCTGCTTGGAATCTTGTTGCTATAGCCCACTCCACGTCGTCTGGATCGTAGATGTTTATGTCCTCATCAACAATAACGCAGTGTTTCAGTGATCGATGGCCTTGAAAGGCTGCTTTGATGGCTTTTTTTCCATCATCTGGGTGTTCTTTCTTTATTTGTAAAATGGCGTGTAGCCAGCTACAACCACCCGTAGTTATGTAAACGTCTTTGCACTTACAGACTTTGTTCGCTTCATTGAAGATCGTTGGTTCTTTAGGCATTCCCATCAATACCCTGTGCTCTTTTCTTCCTGCTAGAATAGTTTGGTAGATTGGCTTTGTTCTAGATGATATACAACTGATTTCGATTATTGGTTGCTGTCTAACCTTATCGATGATTCCTGTAAGATCTAAAAATGGTCCTTCAGGCGCCATTTCCTTTGTTATTCTTCCTTCTAGCACTATCTCGCAATCTTTTGGAACTTCGAGATCAATAGTTTTACATTTTACGAGCTTCATTTCTTCCAGTGAATTGGCCATTCCTAATTCATCGACGTCTTTGGGTAATGAGGTGGAGGCAGCAAGGAGAACAGATGTTGAGTTTCCTATGCAAATGGCTATGTCAAGCTCTCCTCCAGCCTTTCTCAAGGCTGTGTCAGTTCCTCTGTCTTCAACGATTCTTGCTACAAACCTGGTCTTATCCAAGAGCATTAATCTATGAAAACACATGTTTCTACCTAACTCTGGGTCTCTTACTATGGCTATGGCTGACGCCACGTATTTTCCACCATCCCTTGGAGTGTATCTCATTATTGGAAGTTTTGTGAGATCCACGTTTTTTTCAATGATCTGTTGGCATTCTCCTTTTGCCACAACTTCAGGCAATGGAAATGGGTCTTTAATTGCTTTGGATAATTTATGGAGCAAGAGGTTCTCATCTATGTTTATTGCTTTGGCAACTAACTTTTTCGAAGAGACAAGTCCGGCTGCAACAGGTACACTGGATTCCTTCACTTTCTCAAAAAATATGGGTTTTTCTTGGAAAGTGTCAATGATTCCTGCCATCTCATATTTAGTTGAGACTTCCTTTGTTACCTTGACGATTTCTCCAGTATTTTCCAATTCTTCTAGGAAGTGTCTAAATCCCAATTTTTCTCCCTCTTATGATCTTTCCAAAATCTATTATTTATATCCCAATTTTTGTTTTCAATACTTGAAATCCTTCATTTT
>JASFPN010000041.1:0-9504 GCA_050115965.1 Candidatus Bathyarchaeota archaeon | reverse complement strand
TATGGGTGGCAGTATACGATTACCAGCTCATTTCTGTGGAATCGTCGGTATCAAGCCAACTTCTGGAAGAGTTCCCCATACAGGCACTTTTCCTTGGCCTGATGGTTGGTTAGATATGCTATGGCAGAACGGACCATTAGCTAGATACGTGGAAGATCTAATCCTTACACTCAACATAATTTCTGGAACTGATTGGAAGGATGCTTCGGTGATGCCTATGTCACTTGGTGATCCTAGAAAAATTAATCTAAAAAACCTTCACTTAGCGGTATTCACAGATAATGGTATCATTTCACCTACAAAGGAGACTATTAGTGTTGTGAAGAAAGCAGCTGATACATTATCTGAAGCAGGTTCGAAGGTTGATGAATCTATTCCTAAAGGTATTGAACAATCTTTTGAGTTATTCACTGCTTTGGGAGCAGCTGATAGTGGTGTAGGAATAAAAAAATTACTCAAAAAAACGGGAACAACTGAGGTGCATCCTTGGATTCAGGCTCTTCTTGATTTCTATAGTTCATACTCTATGACTACAGCAGATGTCTCCAGCCTAATGTTGCGCTGGAGTGCCTTCAGAAACACCATGCTTTCCTTCATGGAACAATATGATGGAATTATCTGTCCCGTTTGTGCTTTTCCAGCTCAACCTCATGGTACGACTTTGAAAGCAGAAAAGATATTCGCTTTCAGTTACACCATCACATACAATCTCACTGGGTGGCCAGGTGTCGTTATTCGTGGAGGTACCTCGCCTGAGGGATTGCCTATTGGAGTGCAGATTGTGTCCCGACCATGGCGGGAGGATGTGGCCTTAGCCATAGCTAAATATCTTGAGAAAAAATTTGGCAACTGGCAACCACCCTCGGTCAGTGGTTGTTAATATCTAAAAATATCTGTATACCTAGATCAGAATAATCTGACATATCTGATGTTACGGAAATATTTAAGTATTCTGATGCTCAAGTAGAATAAGGAGAACTTAATATGAGTTGTCAGAGTAAAAATAAAGAATGTAACGTTTTGGAAAATATAGTTAGCATAGATGAACGGGGCCAACTTGTGTTACCCAAGAACCTCAGAGAGAAGTGGAATCTCAAAGGGGGAGACAAGCTAGCGATAATGACATGCATGAAAGAAGGAGAAATTTGTTGTGCTGCTCTAGTTAAGGCAGATTTGTTGACAAAAAATTTTCATTTAAAGCTTGATTGGGCACACGAAAAAAAACCATAGAGAATTTTGTGCATTTTAGAGATGAGATGAAATGGAAAAAAAAGAAAGAGAAGTCAAGGATTTCGTTAAGAAAAGGTATGGAGAGATGGCATCAACTGAATGTTCTTGTTGCAAATCATGCAGTTCAGAAGCCACATTTTCAGATGTTGCAAAGAAGATAGGTTATTCGGAAGAAGACTTGAAAGAAGTTCCCAGTGCATCAATCATGGGCTTAGGATGTGGAAATCCCGTTGCCCTAGCAAGCTTGAAGGAAGGGGAGATAGTGTTGGACCTTGGATCTGGAGGAGGAGTAGATGTGTTTCTTGCATCAAAAAAGGTAGGCTACAAAGGAAAGGTCATCGGAGTCGATATGACAGAAGAGATGATTGAAAAGGCTAAGGATAATGCGTCAAAACATGGTTTCAAGAACGTTGAGTTCAGACTAGGAGAGATAGAAAATTTGCCTGTTGAGGACAATTCGGTAGATGTTATCATAAGCAACTGTGTCATTAATCTGTCTCCTGACAAGGAAAAAGTGTTTAAAGAAGCTTACAGGGTGCTGAAGCTTGGTGGAAGGATTATGATCTCAGACATAGTCACAGAAGGCGAATTACCTAATGAGATAAAGAAAAATTTTGATGCATGGGCCTCCTGTGTTGCAGGTGCACTTGAAAAGAAGCAGTATCTGGCAACAATAAAAAGCTCAGGCTTTAAAAATATCGAAATAGTATCGGAAAAGGCTTACACAATAGATGTTTCAAAGGAGTTAAAAGGAAAATTAGTTAGCGTTCAAGTCGAAGGCTATAAAAGTTGAGGAAAAGTTTCTAAAACGATTAAATCTCGTTTTTCACGCTTTTAGTTCGTTCAAAGACTTCGGAATTTTCACCCTTTCTGCATGACTGTATACGTTCATCCGTTTTCCTCTGACGAAACAAATTAAGGTGACTCCAGTTTTCAAGGCAGCATCAACTCCTGACAAAATTGGGCCTGCAATAGAAGCCACGATAGGTATTCCTACACGGGCAGCTTTCAGCACCATATTAGCAGGCTGTCGTCCACTACTCACCAGAACACTTCTTGAAAAGTCAACTCTTCTCTCAAATGCTTCACCAATAACTTTATCCACTGCATTGTGCCTTCCAACATCCTCTGCAAAGGCAACCAACTTTTCTTCATAGTAGATTGCTGCTGAATGTGTTCCTCCAGTCAACCTAAATAGGATTGATTCTTTGTTCAAGACTCTCACAAATTTCAGAATCTTTTCTGCTTCTACACAATAATCTGAGTTAACAAATGGCTTCATTACTCGATCAGATAGGTAAAGGAAATCCTCCATTGTTGATCCGCATGAAGAATCTATAAACTTCACGTTTCTGACAAGCTTGAACCGTTTTTCCACATCTTCACTGCAGCGCAACTTCACATTGTTATCTTTCACATAAACTTTGATTATTTCTTCAGCAGATTTCACTAAGCCTTGACTGAGAAGCCATCCAACAGTTAAAACCTTCAACTTAGTGGGCAAAGCAAATAATGATACGTAGTGCTTTCCGTTCACCCAAATATTAACCGGAGCCTCAATTACTACTGGTTCCTCGATAAATTCGATGGTTTTTTTAAGTAAATTTACCTTCTTAAGCCTCACTTGATCACTGGTTTGGCTTATGCTCGACATAATTCTCGCCAAGAGTAGGTAGCTTTTTTGATCTAAAAAACATACCTCATTAAGGAACCAACATGGTCTAACTCATGAATCGTTTAATTAAAGTGTAAAGTACGCTTGTACCATAAACTAGGTTTTCAATGGATATACGCTCATCTATCCCGTGAGCCAACTTTACAAAATCGTCAACAGGCATGTCAACTTTTATGGGGCTAAAGCCGTAACAAACACAGCCAACCGCTCTCAAGAACCTGGAGTCCGTGCCTCCTGTTTGCATGAAAGGCACCACGTTACATCTAGGCTCAAACTCTTTCAAGACATTCTCGATCTCTCTATAGAAAGGTGTGTCAAGGGGGGATTCAGAGGGTTTGTCTGCTTTATCAAACGCAAATACCAGTTTTTCAAGTTCTATCCCTTGCAACACTGTTTTTATCTCTTCTAGCAACATCTCCTTGGTTTGACCAGGCAGAATCCTGCAATCAAAGGTCCCCTCGCAATTTGATGGTATAACGTTCGTCTTCACACCTCCATGTAAGATGGTAGGAGCTATCGTTGTCCTCAACATTGCTCTAATTAGCTCCGCCATCCCTGGCTGCTTTTTTGCTAATCGATCTAAAATTCTATCTGCCAGTAATGGATTCGTCATAATACTGGACAACAGCTGCCTTGGAATAACGCTTTTTCTGGCCCTAACCAGACCTTCAATAAATCTCTTTGCAGTAGTAGTTACGTGAACCTTTGACCTGTAGGTTCCCAGTCTATGAGCTACGTCTGCCATTCTCAACACAGCGTTATCAGCAGCGCTTGGGATAGATCCATGTCCAGGACGGCCTCTCGCTTTGATTTTGAGCCAAACAACTCCTTTCTCAGCATTTTGTACTGTGAACAATAGTTTGTTACTAATTGGAATTCCAAATCCGCCACCTTCATTGATAGCGTAATCTGTCTTGATTTTTTCCGGATGATTATGAAGTAACCAATGAACTCCAGCCCGGCCTCCGGCCTCTTCATCAGCTGTAGCTGCCAGAATAACGTCTCCTTTTAATTTGACATTATTTCTTTTCAAAAGTTTCATAACGATGACCTCTATTGCAGTTAGAAATTTCATGTCAAGGGCTCCACGACCCCATACAAAACCATCTTTGATCACTCCAGAAAATGGGTCAACACTCCACTCTTTTGGATCAGCTGCCACAACATCCAAGTGTGAAAGTAGTAGCAAAGATGGGGCTTCGTCTTTTCCTTTCAAACGGGTTATCATGCTGCCTCGTCCAGTAGCGGGTTCTAAGACCTCACATGAAAATTCATCCTCTTCCAGAACCCTTGCTAAATACTCAGCTGCAACGGTTTCATTTCCTGGCGGGTTAGTAGTGTCAAGGCTGATTAACTTGCTTAGAAGTTCCGTGACTTCTTTCTCAATATCATTAAGTAGTCTTACAGTCATCTGCAATCCTCATGAAAAAAGATAATGTCAATTCTTCTATTCATTATTTAATATGATCGCGTGGGCTTAACACGTAAATGGTCCAAGGTGCAATTCTTGTTTCGTTAACCCATTTGAAGGGTTCACTCTTTTTGGCTAATGGCTTGTAAACATTGACAACTGCTAACCCGGCTTTCTTATAGGTTTCTAAATAATTCTCATGGGTCCAGAGGATATCCACAACTGGTCTTCTATCATTTGTGTCAGTTTGGATTATTCTTACTTCGTCTCCACTTTTTGCGTATTTGTTTTCTGAGAAATCTTTTGTGGAGAATGATGCCCATTCATGAGTATATATTTCCGGTGAAGAGATTAGATTGATTATTCTCCCTTGGGTTTTCAGTACGTTCCTAATCCCTTTGAATAATTTAACCTCCTTTTCATCGTTGGAACATTATCAAATGTGAATGCGGAAAGCACTAGGTCAAAGGCTTTTTGTTTGAATTGATTGAAATCTCCTTCTCCTATAAGACGGTAGTCTCCTTTTGGATCGAGTCCTCTTGCTTTCTTCAACATCTCCTCAGATATGTCAACTCCAATGACATTAAACCCGATTTGTTGCAGAAACCTCGTTGAACGTCCAGTTCCACACCTAAAATCTAATGCGTCCTTTCCCTCAACATGTTCAGATATGATTTGTGGTAGATTTCTGTATGCCAAGAAGTAAGTGCCTGGAAACTCTAATTTTGAGTAGGCTTCTGCACGAGTAGCATCCTCGTAAACATTGGAGAAGCTCATATCCTGCCCTCTTTAACATTGTGCTTTTATGGATTTCTTATTTTATCCATCTTGCGTTCCTTACGAGTGTTCCGTTTTGGCTCTTCAACAAATATTAGAAGAAGAAGCAATGAAAAAAGGCCTACAGCACTACTGATTAAAAAGGGAATACCAGCCCCTCTAACAACCAGATTTCCAAGCCAAGGAATTGGGAAAAATGAATGTTCGTAAAGCTCGTATATCCAAGTTGACAATATTGGGCCAATAACTGCTCCTAAACTGAAGAATGCTGCTAGCCTTCCAAAGAGTTTACCTCTCACTTTTTCAGGGATTAGATCTGAGTTTAATGCGCGGGAGGCAGGCATGGCAATATTATGGCCAAATGCTCGAAAAATCGATATACCGGCTGCAGAGACAAGGTTTGGAGCAAACGGAAGAACAATTGTTGATAAACGAGAAGGAAAACTTCCAAGAGCAATGATTGGTTTTCTTCCAACTCGATCAGATAGTTTTCCAGCATAAAGGTTACATGTCAATCCAACAAATCCCGCAGCAGACAAAATAATTCCTATCTGCAGTGATGTTGCACCAAAAACATCCCCAAAGTAAAGTACACTTATTGGGATGATAATCCCAACAGCTAGACCGATTGCTAAAGAGGAAATGTAAAGGATTTTGAGAGAAAACTTTACTTTCTTGCTTAACTCAACATTCCCTTCAATTTTTTGGACATTTTTAATTGAGCTTTTTCCCCTAGTTTCATCTACTCCCCACCAAACCAGAAAGAAAGCAAGAAGAGCAAGTAAAGAATCAATAAAAAAAGGAGCTCTGTAGCTCCACTCAAGACCTATGCCAACAACATCATTACATAGAAATTGGATTACTCCCCCCAAAATTGGTCCTAAATTAAATCCAATCATACTCATCGTTAAGTAGAATCCAAGGCCTTCACCTCTCCTGCCCTCAGAAATCTGATCAACTAAAGAGGCTTCTGAAGGAGCAGCTACAGCAGCGGTAGCCACACCATTTAAAATTCTTATTAACAACAATGGAGCCCAATGCCACACGATCCCAGTTAAGATACCTAGAACGACATCCACTAGCAGACCAGCTTGAATCAACTTCTTTCTCCCAATTCTGTCTGACAAACCACCAAACTTTTGGGAAAGAGTGGCATTTGCGATCGTGAAAGCTGACGTAAAAAATCCGATATAGACCACTGAAGCACCCAAGAACTTGATGAAGAACGGAAAATAGGACATTGGCAATGCATATGCGAGATTTTCTACCAATGCAGCCAAGGAAAGAATTATGACACTTGAAGTGTATAATTTTGGGGTCTTCACATGCACGCCTCTTTCCACTTTTTCTATTGATGCTGAATCGGTAATGATTGACGCAGTAACTTGGTTCCTATTAATTTCTCTTTCCTTATTGTGTAAATGTATGATAACAAGTACGTCTTTTCACACGAGATGTGATATGAAGCCTTTATATTTAGCTTGAAAAAGATCATTACCATACATGTTCGATTAATTATGAGATGCACTTTTGGACTGTGATAGTTCTTGGTAAAGAAAAAACCTAAAAACCCCATTGAAGAATCAAGGCAATATCATACCCGTTATTTAAGAGCAATAAACAGTCCATTAAGAAGAGAAATTCTGCGAGTACTAAAAGAAAAGTATCTTACATTTGATGAACTTCAGTTCACAACAGGATTAGACACTGAAACTTTAGAGTGGCACCTTGAATTATTAGAATATGGTTCATGTATCAAGAAAGAAAAAATAGAGAACAAGTTGGTTTACAAGGTTACTAAGGAAGGGCAAGTTGTTGAATTCATGGAGTAGGCTTTTCATGTACGTGCGTACGGAAAAACAAATAATTAATTGGTAGATATTCTATTTGGGTGTTTGCGGTGGAAGCCTACATATTCGTGAATTCTGATCCTGGAGTTTTATGGCAGATTACAGAAACGATACTTAAGATTAAAGGAGTGAAGATGGCACACGCTGCTACCGGCCAATTTGACGTGGTTGCATACGCAGAGTTTACAAACATGGACATGCTAAGAGAGATCATAAACGAGGTTCGATCTCTAAAGGGGGTTCAGAGAACCCAAACAGCAGTTGCCATCCCTCCAAGATTAAAGTAAACGACGAGTCAAAAACAGGAACGACACAGCAACTTTCGCTACATTTAGAGTAACCTGTTCCTCTATGTGCTCTTAGGTAAAGAGAAGAATTATTAATCCTAATCATATATGCGATTTATTCTCGCAAACTGGTGATATGATGATTGAAACGCTAATCACAAAATTACTGGATATCAAATATCCCATAATTCAAGGAGGTATGATCCCGGTTTCCGATGCTGAGCTGGCTGCTGCTGTTTCTGATGCCGGTGGTTTTGGAATAATAGCATCAGCAGTTTTTTCGTCCGGAGAGGAATTGCGGACTGAGATCGTGAAAGCCAAGAACTTTACCGACAAACCTTTTGGAGTGAATATCAGCCTTTTTCCATCTGTTAGACCATTACCCAATGATGAATTCATCAAAGTATGTATAGATGAGAGCGTTTCTGCCGTGGAAACCTCAGGAGTAAGAAGTCCTGAGGAATTCGTTGAACCCCTCAGAGATGGAAAAGTCAAGTTGATTCATAAGGTAGCTGAGGTAAGGCATGCTATCAAGGCTGAGGAGATTGGAGCAGATGCGGTTACTGTGGTAGGAGTTGAAAGTGGTGGGCACCCAGGACATAATGATCTGACCTCTATGATACTTGTCCCTCTAACTGTAGATGCTGTACAAATACCTGTGTTAGCTGGTGGAGGAATAACAGATTCACGTAGTTTCGTTGCGGCTCTTTCCTTAGGCGCTGATGGTGTTGTTATAGGAACTAGGTTCATGGCAACAAAAGAAAGTAACATACACCCTAAGTTCAAAGAATGGATGATAAATGCAAAGGAAAGCGACACCACAATTGTTATGCGGGCATTAAAAATGAATACAAGAGCAATGAAAAACGAAACAACAGAAAAAATATTACATAAGGAAAGAATGTTGAAACAGAGAAACGCGACTTTCGAAGAAATTCTAGCTGAACTATTACCCTTAATAAAGGGAGAGAAGACAAAAAAAGTCTTTAAAAATGGTGATTTGAACGCTGGAGTTGCACCTTGCGGTCAAACCATTGGCTCTATAAACAAGATATTAACAGTAAAAAAAGTGATCGAAGACATCATAAAAGGTTCAGATTCCGTAATCAAACGTTTAAACCTAATAACCACACAAAATTAGTATTATGTCTGTATTGATTCAATGTTTAAAATATTCCACGATCTTCTTCATGCAATTAAATGAGCTCCCTACTTTGTTGACATCAAAGAAGAATGTCATGTTGCATAACACAATGTGTCTCATACCAGCATCGTAGAAATCTTCTATTCGTCCAACAACCTCGTCAGGAGTGCCATATAAGTAGTGATCTTCACATAATTTCCGAGGAACCTTGTCTAATGCATCAAGAATTGTTTTCCGATCATACCAAGTAGGAATGTAGTCAAGAAGCCCGTAAAAGTTCTCACCAAAGGGATGGTTAACTCCGTAACGTTTGAATACTTCATTTGGCAGTGTTAACATGTAATTTTTTGCGAGAGGAGAGTCAAGCATCCTGACACATTCATCATGATCTTCGTCCAAAACTGTGTAGGTCCAGAGAGCAGGGGTTATATCATTAGGATCTCGATCCACTTCTTCTGCTGATCTTCTAATGGTTTCTAATCCTTTCTGGTAAAAATCAACTTCCAAGGTATAAGGTAACCATCCATCTCCAAGTCTGCCGGTTAAGTCAAGCATCTTAGGCCCGTGGGCACCAATCCAGATTGGCGGATACTTTCCTTCCTCATATGGTTTCAGACCGAGAACAGCGTCCTTTAGTTTCCAGAATTTCCCTTCGAAAGTAACTTTATCTTTACTCTCCCAAAGCAATCTAATAATCTTGAGGGCCTCTTCTAGTCGAGTTACAGGTTCTTTCCATTCAATTCCATAGGGTACCACGTTTTCCCCTTCACCCGCCCCAACTCCTAGAATCACACGACCTTTTGAAATGTGGTCGAGTGTCAAGAAGGCTTGGGCAAGCATAGCAGGGTGTCTTCTAAAAGTTTCTGTCACACTGGGTCCTAGAAGTATTTTGTTGGTATTCCAAGCTGCTACTGCTATTGTAGAGAGGGTTTCGAAGAATACATGTGGATTTTCTTGGAAGGCGGCTAACTCAACAATGTCAGGGGTCCATATTGCATCAGGCACCCAACCCATTAGATGATCTAGCCACCATGCAGAGTCATAACCTATGGCTTCAATTCTCTTAACAGTATTGATGCCTTTATCAAAGGGTGGTAAGAAGGCGCTCATGGTTCCAATCTTCAGGTTAT
>JASFPN010000040.1:0-9984 GCA_050115965.1 Candidatus Bathyarchaeota archaeon | reverse complement strand
TCACTAATGTGGTGAAAACCAAGAAGCTCTTCAACGTTCCAATTGTGGTTTGGGGTGTTGCAGCAATTATTCTCATAATGCTGGTTTGGATTCTAACGTTGAGGAGACCACAACCAGTAGAGCATCTTGAACACGCAATCCGCTTGTTTAGTCGATGAGCCTATTCGCGTACACATTTACTCGCAGAATAATTATACTATTTAATGACGAATAGGGTGTAGTCAATATGTGCTACCATGCTTGCCCAATTGGCACCTCCATACTCATCCCCTGAAGCGTCCCACACCCTTGTTTGAAAAGTCATTCCCGATACTTTTGGCTCTAGTATTAACGGTGGCTCATCTTGACGTGCGCCTGTCATTTGATGTGCTTTGTAGCCTGTAGCGACGGCAGCGACTAGTGTGAAACCACTGGGGATCAATCCTGAGACGTCTTGGGAAAGACCATTGAGGGAGTCATAAGCACCGTTGCCATCATATGGAATGTAACCAATCACGATCGTACACTCTCTAAGAGAAGCTACTAAAGTATCTAATTCATCTAGTCTCGATTGAAGTTCGAGCAATAATTCTGTCTTGTTTATCGGCGTTCCGCTTGTTCCAAATTTTCGTGCCATTCCCCCAATGTCTCTCATGTCAATTGTTCCATCATCGTTCACGTCATACCATGGATCATAATCTCCAGCAGATTGACTGCTAATCGGTAGAACCTGAAACAACAATGCTGTTAAACAGAATGTTAGTAGAACAACAACAATCAGATCTCTTTTCAATAAATCACCCCCTTCCCAACGTAGAATCTGAAAGAAAGTAGAATGTTGGGTGAACTTAAGATTTCAGGAACAAACTTCTATGTTGATTTCTGCATCAAACCTATAAGTTATAGTAGACAGTTTCTGAAACCCATAAATGTACACGTTTGTCTTTGGCTAACTCTTCCAACATTTGATTCCACAAGTTTTTTGAATGCGCATAAGGATACTCTTGAACATGTTAGTATTTCGTAGAACAAGCGTTTTTGCATTAATTTTAATATGTTTTGCTGCAGTAACGGTTACTTATGTGGTGGAAGTTAAGGCGTCACCAACAACTTGGATAATCGAAACTGTAGATGCTGCGCTTGACGTAGGCCACTATTGCTCCATTGCTTTAGACTCAGATGACTCTCCACATATCTCCTACCATGATTATCACTGGCAAAATCTGAAGTATGCAACGATTTCACTAATTATGCCTGGACCAAAATGGGCTATCACACAAATAGACGCGATTCAAATGGTTGGCGAGTTTACTTCTCTTGCCTTGGATTCAAATGACCGCCCCCACATAAGCTACTATGACGAAGGATACGATGACTTGAAGTATACGCGGTGGACCGGATCCACATGGGCCATCGAAACCGTGGATGCATCTGGGGACGTTGGTTATTATACTTCTCTTGCCTTGGATTCAAATGACCGCCCCCACATAAGCTACCTTGATGTTATCAATGACGATTTGAAGTATTCGCGATGGACAGGATCCGCATGGAATATAGAAACCGTAGACTCGATAGGGATGCTTGGTTACATTACTTCTCTCGCTGTAGACTCCAACAACCATCCACACATAAGTTATCACGACCGTACTAACAGTGACTTAAAATATGCACGGTGGATGGGCTCAGCATGGGCCATCGAAACCGTAGACTCAACAGGAAACATCGGCAGTTACTCTTCTATTGTTGTGGACTCAACTGACAACCCCCATATAAGCTACTACGACGAGACAAATGGTGATTTGAAGTATGCCAAATGGACAGGATCAACATGGAATATCGAGATTGTAGACTCAACTGGAAATGTTGGCTTAGATAATTCTCTTGCCTTGGATTCAAGCAGCAAACCCCACATAAGCTACCGTGATTATACAAATGAGGATTTGAAGTATGCACGATGGACTGGCTCCGCCTGGAGTATCGAAACAGTAGACTCAACAGGAGACGTCGGTTCGTCATCTTCTTTGGCTTTAGATTCTGAAGACAGACCTCACATAAGCTACTACGACTTCACAAATAAGAATTTGAAGTATGCGACGACTTCCGACGAGTATTTCGCCACCATTAGCGTCACGCCATTTGATAGTGATAGCGACGGTAATAATGATGCAGTTAGGGCTCGGATGGACGTTGACACCACTTACAGCGGTACTGTTCCTATCCAAGTCAATGCCATTCTCTTTGATCCTTTTGGATTCCATGCTGCCCTCAACTCCTCAAGCTGGAGTATAATTGGGCAGGTTGTGGACTGGATGCATCCAAACGCAACTGTCACTCTCTATGTTCCAGCAGGCTATGCTGAAGGGCCAGCACTGTATATGCTTATGCTTAACCTCTTCGATGACGATGGTTTACTGGAAGACTCTTATCAAGAAATCAACATTCACCTCTATCCATCCAGCACAGTAACACCAGCTGCCTCGATTGAAAGCTGCAACATAATAGGCGAACGTCAAAATACTTTTGATTTGGGAGAGATAGTTTTTGTGAATGGAAGCGGATATTCCCCATTCACAGAATACGACTGCTACGTTGTCTGGGACCAAATAACATGGATGGATGGCATGATTCTCCCTGAGCGTGTTCCTGAAACTGAACCAGCAATATTTTCTGATGCTTATGGGAACATTGTTCCAACAAGTGTATGGCATAACCCGCAAACTGTTGGTAACTACGATATTGTTATTGACGTTAATGATAATGGCCAATATGATGCTGGTGTTGATGCTTTAGATGATGGTGACGTGGAAGTAACAGCAGGACTATCCATAGTCCCAGAATTCTCCACCCTACTACCATTCTTCATCCTGCTACTGTCACTATCAGCCATTCTTCTAAGAAAGCACGCGCATTTACAAAGAGTCTCTATATGACAGTTAATGTCCCGTGTCTCCCAGTGGAAAGCTGCAACACATTTCTAAAAGATTTAGCGTACCCATTCTCGATTTTCACTTTGTCACCAACCATAACCTGGCTAATCTGTTCATTCCAGAGAACTAAAGTTATAATTCCAGTTTCATCTTTAAGCGTAGCCTCTGCAACCTTTAAAGTTCGGTGACCAAATTTACTGCGTACCTCACGGGCGTAGGATTTTTCTGTAACTTCTGCTTCAATGGTGATTTCATTATCTCCCTCTTTAATATCCCTTATTTTCACTCCATTCACATCCTTTAAACAAACTCTTTCAGCTTACGATAAGGCTGTTCCCCTTTCAACCATGACCAACCAACTCAAAAGTCTTACTGTCCGATAGTTCATCAAATCAGTGATAATCGAAGGTAAATCTCTGGGAAACTCACATCATCGAGCGCTGCAACGAGAGAGAGAGTTAGATGTATGTTTGCACAGAAAAAATCACTCGAGTGAAAATCAACATAATACTCGAGTAAAAGTAAAATCTCGTAAGAAGACTGTGGGCATAACGTTACCCCCAAATTTGGTTGAAAAGACCCGTGTACATGGTTTAAATATTTCAAGAATCTCAGAACAGGCTCTAAGAAACGTTTTAGATTTTTCATCTGCTCAAAATCTTGATAGGGGCTCTGTTTTTCTTGGTAAAGCTTCTTTCGGTAAAGAAGGTTTGGTGGGCCGGGCCGGATTTGAACCAGCGACCTTCTGCACGTCAAGCAGATGTCCTAACCGAGCTAGACTACCGGCCCCTTCTTTTTCTTCTTGTTTGTTTTGATTAATCAGTCTCAAAATAAGGTTTTCTATGTGAGTAAAATTTTACGGACCAATTTGATGTGTTTTTTGTATTTAACAAAATTATATTCACATGGGAAAATTGCTGGAAAGTGGACCGACAGAAAGATATATTCAAAGTTCGTCATATGATGTTAATGATTGGGGAGAGTGGCTGAGATTTTTTCCTTCACTTGTCTCCCTCCTTTCTCCCTAGTGAAGGTTCACCATTCTCCTCATGAACTCTTCTTTTCAGGTAACTTATAGTTTATGGAATTAAGTTCCATTTTTCGCGTGTAAGTTTTTCGTTGATACGGCTATTTGTAGTGCTATCATCATCACCAGTGTTAAGATTATGATAAACGAAGCGTATCGCTTAGGGAGAAAATTGTTTGGTTTTGAATCTTGCTTTTTCGCTGAAGAAGTCAATGACTCTACATCTTGTATGGAACTTTGCAGAGTGTTTTGTTTGAGATGGAATGAAATATTCGTCACCCTTTCTGTAGATCCTAGTCTTTCCGTTTATGGTTAGTTCCATTTCTCCTTCCACAACTATTCCCCATTGAGCGTTATGGCTGTGCTCCGGAACCTCTGCTGAAGACTCAATTTCAAAAAACACAATTTGGTGAGTTTTCCCTTGTGCTATCCATCCCTTAACACCCTTGAGCTTTATGTCAGCTTCTACTAGGCGAGTTATGATTTCAGGAAAGTTATATCCCAACTTGCTAGCCTCATATACAAACTTATGGCGTTATGAGGTTTCAATTGGTCGGTTTCTTACTTTTATTTTTTTTCGCGCGCGTGCTTTTAGGAATATTCGTCACCGAAGTAACTTGCTATTAATCCTATGTCTCGCATATCCACTAGGTTATCAGGTTTTAAGGGTACTGGTCCTGTTATGTCAGCATGGCAATTCCATCTTTCATCGTCGGGTTCTGTACCAAAGGCTCTGGCTGCACGCCCCACATCTCTCATATCAACTCTTAGATCATGGTTTATGTCAACTGGTGCCCAATATAGGCTCATCAACGGATGATAGTCAACATCTTCCCAAGGAAGATATTCATCGCCAATACCATCTTCACCGAGGTCTGTTCCGTTGTAATTGGTCCAGTGGTTTCCTTCACATCCATTGTCCCAGGTATTATTCGAGTTTTCATTGGTCAAATAGGCCTGAACAGTGTTGTTGATCAAGTTGTTGTGATAAATCACATTTCCCTTTGACGATGTCAGCCTAATGCCTTCTTCGTTATTTATCAACCAGTTTCGGGAAATGAAGTTATTATCAGTGGATTGCAGGTAAAAACCCAAGCCAAGGTTTTGAGTCAAGTTGTTTTCCAGAAGTATGTTGTTATTGCTGCCATTGGAGAGATGAATAGAAAAACCTCTGTTGTTCAATAATGTGTTCTGTTTAACGGTAATATTTCTTCCGTGGATTATGATGCCGGTGGAACATTCCATGATAATGTTGTGGCTTAAAACATGGTTTTTACCATCAATTATGATCCCATCGTGTGTTATGTTGGCTATCAAATTGTTGTTGATTGTGATGTTTTCAACGGATAAGATGTTAATGGCATAACTTGAATCATGGATAGTAAATCCGGACAAGTGAACGTTATCAGCCAATATGGTGAATCCCATTTCTGGTCCATTAATGATCGTAGTGTCTTGGTTCTCTCCAATGATTGATAAACTCTTATCCACAACAACATTTTCATAATAGGTTCCATTATTGACGAGTATCGTGTCATTGTTGTAGGCTGTGTTTATGGCTTCTTGAATCGTGTGGAAGTCCGCTGGTTCATCGTCGTCTACAATCCATGTGCGAGTCACATAAGCCATTCGTATTGCTTGGAAGGCGTTTATTCTTCCAGTCCCTATGTATTCACTTGTGCTGAGTGGATCAGTAGTGTTTCGGATTATGTGTCGTACTTCCTCATTGGTTAGTGTGGTGTTTTCAGATATTATGAGACCAGCCAATCCAGCGACATAAGGTGTGGCCATTGAGGTTCCACTCCATGATCCGTAGCCATCATCAAACATTGTACTGTATATATTAACCCCCGGGGCTGCAACCTCGATCCAAGAACCGTAATTTGAGAAACTTGCTTTTCCATCCAAGTTGTTGGTTGCTGCCACTGCTGTCACATTACCATAACCAGCAGGATAGAGTATCTCATCAGTATCTTCATTTCCCGCTGCTGCGACCATAACTACGCCTTTTGCATGGGCGTAATCCACTGCCTCCTTTAAAAGGCTGGAGAAGTTATAATCTCCGAAGCTCATGCTTATTACGTTAGCACCTTCATCTGTTGCATACTTGATGGCAGGGGCAATGTCACTCAATTGAAGTTCTCCGTAACCGCTTGAATTCATGTATCCAGCTCTCACGGCCATGATCTTGGAGTTCCAACTTGTGCCAGCTATGCCTAACGTGTTATTGGTTTTGGCTGCTGCAATTCCTGCTACGTGAGTTCCGTGTCCATGAAAGTCCATTGGATCATTGTCTCGAACTGAACCGTCCTCTCCAGGCCAGACTGGGTCAGATACGTTGACAAAGTCCCAGCCTCTTATGTCATCAATAAACCCGTTCTCGTCGTCATCAAATCCATTAAGGGTCTCGTTAAGGTTCATCCAAATATTAGCCGCAAGATCTGGGTGATCCCAATCAACGCCTGTATCAATTATGGCAATTGTAGTGTTCGGATCGCCCTTTTGAATGGCCCAAGCATTCTCGGACTCCATTTTTTGATGTGCCCATTGGCGAATATATTCTACATCATTCGGAACCACCGTTGTGTGCATTACATAATTTGGCTCAGCATACACGACGTTTGGATCTGAGTTGAAATCCGTCAAGACAATCTTAAGATCCACTTCCTTTGAGAACCTTATTTTGAAGATGGTAGAGAAATCTGAGTTAGCATTTTCGAACACTCTTTTCAGTTCTTCAGTTCTGAATCTATTGTTGAGGTTCTCCAAGAACTGAGGTTTGGGTGCTAGATTGACATGTGGTCCGAACTTGACAATTATCTCTCTGGATGAGGATTGCACATGTAATTCTGAAGCTGTGCCTTGAAACCCAAAGGTGCGTGCGTTCTTGGCATTTATTAATTGAAGTTCAGAGGTTAACAGTATCATGCTGATGGATAATATCATCAGAAAACGTACAGAATGTACTCGCATTTCAGCTTCCCTCTGCCCATTGTTATCGAGTAATCAGATAGTAAATATCAATTGGGGAACATGTTCATTAACGTTGTTTCAACGCGTGGGTGATTCACAGGTTATTGAGATTTTTCACGTCCTGAGAACCTCTTTAATATGATTCACTTACATTGTATAAACAGTTGCAGTCGTCAAACATCAATGTATGAAGGTGTAGGGGTGTCTGGTTGGACAATATCGTCTTAGGTACCTCAGGTTGGAGCTACAAGGAATGGGTAGGGCCATTTTACAGTAAAGGTGAAAAAAGCATGTTACGTGCTTACGTAAGAGTCTTTAATACTGCGGAGATTAACAGCACTTTCTACAGGTATCCTTCTGAAAAGATGGTGATGGGATGGGCAAGATACAGCCCATCAAACTTTGTTTTCACTGCGAAGCTACCTAGACTGATTACTCATGAGAAGAAACTTGACCTTGAAAAAGGGGTTGAGGAAGACCTGAATAGTTATTGTAAATTGATGCGTGTACTGTTAATGGAGGGTAAGCTTGGTTGTTTACTCATACAGCTACCTCCAAAATATGAGTTCAACATCGATCACTTGGAATCATTCCTCAAGATTCTTCCCTTAGATTTCAGGTTTGCGATTGAATTTCGAAACCTCTCCTGGATGAGAGAGGAAACATGGAATTTGCTTGAGAAATATAAGATTGCATACACAATTGTTGATGAGCCGCTTCTACCTCCTGAGATTCACTTAACTTCCGACATCGCATATTTTCGCTGGCATGGCAAAGGTAAAAGGCCATGGTTCAACTATAGATATTCAAAAGAAGAGCTTGAGCCTTGGATACCGAAAGTTAAAGCCACAGCAAAACAAGTCAAAACATTCTACGGGTATTTCAACAATCATTTTCACGGTTATGCACCAGAAAATTGTCTCCAAGTTTTGGAGATGCTTGGTGCACTCAGTGAAGGGCAGGAAGAAGCTAAGAAACGAATTGAAAGATATAGAAAGCAGCCGAAACAAACAACTCTATTCTAGGAAACGCGGTTCGCGTCGGTACCAGAACTCTTAAACGATGAATTGACAAGGAACTTTTTGAGTTAGATTGTTGATCAAGGCTGTTACTTTTGACTTGTGGAGTACACTCCTTTGCGCCAAAGAATATGAAGTATCAAGATCAAAAATCATGCTTGAAGTCTTGGAAGAAAGCGGTTTTCTAAGGGAAAATGCTACTGTTATTAATTCCTATGAGGATACCCTTGTTCATTTCAGTGACCTGTGGGAGAAAGAGAAAAAGTATCACGTTATCTCTGCGAAGAAGATGGTAGAGTTCATGTTAACAAGGCTGCATGTTAGCTTGCCAATGAGTTCAGTTGAAAGAATTGCTAAAGGATTTGAAGAGACCATTCTGTCTGACCTGCCACCTTTAGAAGAGGGTGCTCGAAAGATCCTGAAGCATTTGAAGGATAGTAGAAAGATTGGCTTGATCTCCAATACTGGAGTGACTCCTGGAAGGATCCTCAGAAGAGTACTTGACAGACTTGAGATTCTAGAGTGTATAGATTGCACAATTTTTTCAGATGAAATAGGATACACAAAACCCCATGCGTTACCATTCAGAAAAGCTGTCGAACAACTACAAGTGAAACCTTATGAGGCTATTCATGTTGGAGATCTTCTCCACACTGATGTTGTGGGTGCAAAAAGATTTGGAATGAAGGCTGTTTGGATAAACAGAAACATTGACGTTGCTGAGTCAGATCTCAAGCCCGATTACAAGGTGGAAAAGCTATCCCAACTACTGGAAATTCTTGCAGCGTTGACCAGAAGCTAAAGCTTCCAACAATACATCACTTAGCAAAGCTATAGTGTGGATAAAAGATTTTATTGGAATAGGATATTAACTGTAGAATGCCGGGATGGCAGAGCGGATAATGCGCAGGCCTTGAAAGCCTGTGGCCCTGTTGGGCCGCATGGGTTCGAATCCCATTCCCGGCGTTTTAAGCTTTGTTTAGTAAATAGAGCTAATTATGGGTCTATTTCTCCAAAATGCCGTGCCACTAATCCTATGTCTCGCATGTCAATTTTCCCATCCGGCATCCCTGAGATAGGTCCTGTCACGTCACAATTTGCGGGTGCAGGAGGTGCATTCTGTCCGAAATATCGCGCTACGAGTCCTACGTCTCTCATGTCGCATTTACCATCAGGCCAACCCTCACTTCCAGTAATATCGCCCATCATGGCGATGATAACCCAGTTCTGCACAGTGTTATCCACTAGTGACAGTTCACCAGGAACCATCGAAACATTGGTGAATAGGGTGCAATTGCCCTTCGGGAGATCTGTTGTGTTTAACGAAAAGGTTACTGTCCTAGATTCTCCACTTACCAAGCTCAGATTTTCGCTATGGGCCAGGATCGTGTTGGCATGCAGGGTTAGGATGAAACTTTCAATATAATCACCATAATTAAACACAGTCGCGTTAATGTGATAATCGAATCCTTGAGCCACAACTGTTCTAGGACTATCCACATCCATTATTCCCACATCATGGCTTGAGTACTCTTCAGGATTGTATACTTTTATTGTTCCATCTTCAAAGGATTTTACAACATAAGTTATGGTCTCGTTTTCGTGTATGTAACCCTCTACAACCTGCACATTCTTATAGTCCAAGGCGAGGTTTACAAATTCGAAACTAAACGAATCATTCTTCACTCCAAACAAAGACACATTATAAATACCCAAGGGCTGTCGTATCTTGACAAGTTGAGGATCACTGTTCAACCCACTACACGTGCTGTTTGGAATGCTCCCATAAAAGGTCCCATTGAAGAAGCCAGTACGTCTACCAGCTGAATCAGTAAAGCAGACTCGATATGGACAGTTGCCCTCACCCGACAGTGTAGGTTCATACCAGATTTTCTCTGTGTTGTAGGGATCCATTGCTTCGGTTGAAGGGGATATTGTGAATCCATGAAAGTCATTGTGATAACCAGTTACACTTATCGGATGGTAAAGGAAGATGTCGGGAAGATCCTCAGCTATTATTTCCTGAACATTATAGTATATTGTTCTTCTTTCAGTTACA
>JASFPN010000039.1:0-10091 GCA_050115965.1 Candidatus Bathyarchaeota archaeon | reverse complement strand
ATAAGTTTGCTTGATGAAAATCCTCTTACTAAAAAGATTATTCTAAAGGGCCGGTAGTTCAGTTTGGTATGAACGCCGTCTTCGCAAGGCGGAAGTCGCGGGTTCAAATCCCGCCCGGTCCACCAACAGAAACCTACGGTTTCCGTGCTTCCCTCCCTCTGACATTCTAGATGCTCTAGAACATTCAACAAAGCGTGTTCTGCAACCCTGGACAAATTTAAACCACGCAAACGGGCCCTTTCAACAACTTCTCTCGAGAGATAAAGACTAACAGTAGTTTTGGTTGCTGTTTTATTGTGGTGTTTTCCACGTGGAACTTTACGATTATTCCATGTGGAATCTAAGTTTCTAACCACGTTAAATTCACCATCAAAGATACAGAATAAACATCTTTTCGAGTATAGCAATATTCTTGAATTTGCGAAAATTCAGAGTTTGACCAGAATCCCGTTTAATACGTTTGATTTTATCCTGAGGGAGAATACGATTGAGATTTCCGTTTATTGTTTCGAGAAGTGCAATTACCATTCTATAAGCTCCATTTCCAGGAATATCGCCAGAGTTTAGTTTATCTAATATTCCTTCAACAAGATTGCGCGCGCGCGCGCAACGCGTCAGATAGAACATTGTTCTAGAAGAAAAATCCAGTTTTTTCTTATAACTTTGATTTACCGAGAATGGAGAAATGCAATAGAAGAAAATTCCACAAATGTTATTTGATGATTTAACTATCCATTAATAGGCTATCTTTAATGATGGGTTCTTTGAGTGTGAATTATAAGATGAATAATCTAAGATCTTGGATGAAAAATAAGAATGGGGTTATTGAAGAAACCAGAATAATTTTATTGGTTGCCTTGCTGGCAATAGCTTGGCTCATGGTGTTTCAGGTTAAAGCAGGATTGATTGGCGAACATCCTATTTTATCGATAATGAACAATACTCACCTTCTTTCTGTCTCAGACCTATTTTATAACACAACAATACTAGGCAGTTTCACGATTGGACAGATCGATTGGAGTCAAGGCCAGCCTATGTGGTTTTGGAGAGAAGATCACAAGAACATTGTGATTCCACCAGGTGGCTTGATAGACACACATCCGATAAGACTTCAACACGAAGTTCTTGAAGGTTATAACCTAACATATAGTTTCCACGCTGTGATGCTTGATGAGATGAATGATACAGTGGGTAATGCCTACGGTTTTCCAGAAGGTGAATCTCCGCCTCAGACTGAACCTCACGGAGGTCTGATCGATACTCACCCACTGGCTGATCCAAGACCAACTCCCATAGTTATCTATGCTTATGCTTCACCCCCAGTCATGGTTGGGTGGGGAACATTTCAGTTGGTTTATGATTGGCCCATGTTCCATCACGATCCTGGTAACACTGGTTATTCGAGGTCCACAGCGCCAGATACAAACAATACCTTATGGAACTATACAACTGGTGGTATTGTGTGGTCTTCTCCCGCTGTTACCAATGGCAGGGTCTATGTGGGATCAGATGACAACAATGTTTACTGTTTGAATGCGACTACTGGAACTCAAATCTGGAACTATACAACAGGTAATGGTGTTAGATCTTCTCCAGCAGTTTATGATGGCAAAGTCTATGTAGGGTCACGTGACACCAAAGTTTACTGCCTGAATGCGACTACTGGAGCTCCATTATGGCGGTACCTGACAGGTGGTAGTATCTATTCTTCTCCCGTCGTAGGCGATGATAAGGTTTACGTAGCATCCCTTGACAGGAAGATGTTTTGCCTTAACGCGTCATCAGGTTCACATGTCTGGAATTTCACAACTGATGATCAGGTGTATTCTGCACCGGCTCTATATGATGGTAAGATCTATTTTGGATCAGATGACCGCAATGTTTACTGTCTAGATGCTGCTTCTGGAAACTTGGTATGGAACTATACAACTGGTGGTGCTGTACGATCCTCCCCCGCGGTTTTAACTAATAGGGTTTATGTTGGATCAACCGACCACAACATCTATTGTTTGAATGCGACTACTGGAACATTCATTTGGAACTACACAACCGGAGATAGAATACTCTACTCGAGTCCTGCAGTTGTAAACGATAAAGTCTATGTTGGATCGGAGGATAAGAAGATCTATTGTTTAAACGAAACTACTGGATCACATGTTTGGAATTATTCGACTTACAACTTTGTTTGGTCATCTCCCGCAGTTGCTGATAATAAGGTCTATGCTGGATCAGATGATGACAACCTTTACTGTTTAGATGCTTTAACTGGAACACCCGTTTGGAGTTATCTTACAGACCATAACGTGATCTCTTCTCCTGCTATTGCGGATGGTAAGGTTTTCGTAGGTTCATTTGACGCGGGTGTATATGCTTTTGGATCAACGGGTATTCATGACATTGCTGTGACTGACATCACACCTACTAAGACTGTGGTTGCTTCAGGATCTATAATGGAAATAAATGTCACTGTTGAGAATCAAGGAGATTTCACAGAAGCCTTTAGTGTAACCTTGTACGCTAACTCAACACCAATCAACATAGAAGAAGAATTAAGCTTCACCTTGGTTAATGGGGAATCAGAAACTAGAGTCCTGGGCTGGAACACCACTAACATTGCTAAAGGTAACTATACAATTACTATGTATGCTTGGTCTGTGACCAATGAATTAGATCTGGCAGACAATGTTCTAATCAACGGTTGGATAATAGTTTCTATGATTGGTGACATCACTGGCCCTGACGGTTGGCCTGATGGCAAATGCGACATGAGAGATGTAGGTTTAGTCGCTAGATATTTTGGACAAGACGTGCCTCCTGCACCAGCTAACTGTGACGTGACAGGACCAACAACGGGAACACCTGACGGGAAAATAGACATGAGAGACATAGGCTTAGTGGCTAGACATTTTGGAGAAACAGACCCGTAACTCTGCTTTTCTTTTTTCCCTGAATTGGGAAACCAGTATTATCTCTCATTACTACATGAAAAACTTCTAAACGGACTCCCGGATCCTGTCGAAAATTTATCCAGAATCTCTTGATCCGTTTCATTTCCATCTAGCTGCGTCGCGCGCGCGCGCGAAGTGCTTATCTTCAACATGGAAAAAAAGAAAAGGAATTGTGTTTCTAGGCCCATGTTAAGTAGAAGCAGAGGTAGATGTTGGCACTTGGACTTCCCGAACCAGTTAGATATGCAGAGAATCGGAATTGCTCGTTGGGAACAGGTATAGTTACACTAGTCACGGTTGTCGTCGGAATAGATAGAGTGATCGCATAGGCTTCTATATGTGCAGAGCCTCCGCTTGGATTCCAGATTCTTCCGTAAACACGGACTGTGATAGTCTCATCTCCATTCATGTTCACTCCCATCGTTTGTATATGAAGATGACCCATACCAGACGCATTGTAGTGATCACTCTGTATGCCTCCACCAACTAATGGTTCAAACCACCATACGGTAGTAGACTCGCCAGCTGGCCAGTTTGTTATTGTTATGTTCCTTGTTGAATCTCCAGAAGTGCCAAAAGCCCTTGCAGAAGCTCCGATGTCCCTCATATCAATCAATCCGTCACTGTTATAGTCCAACCAAGGATCATAATCACCAGCAGACTGGCTACCTATTGGTAATACCTTGAACAATGTAACTGTCAAACAGAAAGTTAACAGAACAGCAACAATAAGGTCTCTTTTCAATAGATCACCCCCTTCCTTGTTAGAATCTATCAAGAACTAGAATGTTGGGCACTCTTAAGATTTCTGTCAGCCCAACAAGTCAAATCAAATCAGCTACCAAAAGGATAGACAGAATTTTAAATTATTCTCGCAAGATAATCTTTTGTACATAGGAAGATTAAACCTTGTTTTGCCCTAACTGTGGCAAAGAACTTCCAAAAGACACAATTCGCTGCTCATACTGCAAAGCAAAAAACTGGCCAGCCAGGTTAGGTGATGGTGTTCCCCTCTTTACCTCTGGCGCGATCTTTCTATTTAGCGCTTACATAGCCTATGTTTTCATTAAAGGATTGTGTTACTTTCCCTCGGAGTGTATACCCGCACACAAGGCGTGGACACTTCCATTGTTTATATACGGAACGATCCTTCTAACATTGTTTGCATCAACACGGATAGCTAAAGGAAGACTTCAAAAAAAGACTTCATTTTGTCACAAATGCGGTAAAAATGCTCCAAAAGGCATAGTCCATTGTCCCCAATGCCAAAACATAGATAACCTCGCATATTGGGATTCTGAATTGTGTCTTGTCTTTGGTATAATCACATTGTTTGGAGCTGTTCTAAGCTATATTTTTTATGTTAAAGATCATGTGATGGGTATTTGGTATATGACAATTTTTCCATTTAGGGATAATACACTCCTATTGCTTATCCCAGGAATAGCATTTCTAATCATATACACAGCTTGGTGCATAGTTCTAAGAAGAAAATTCCAGAAAAAAAGCTGAAAAATTATCAGTTCGGTGTCTTAAGGTTAGCTATTCCTTTGAAAACTCGGTTGTTAAGATCGCTTATCAAAGTATATGCATCAGATGACAAATGAAATAACCAGCCCAATCAGGCCCAAACCAAAGAATACAGCAACACTTTTCGCACGCGCTTACGTGCAAGAAGTATTGGCGCAGGCCCTAACTTGATACGAATAGTGATTTAGCAAGCTTTAAGCGTTCCTTGGTTAAGAATAGAGTGAGGTTCATGTTTGTTCCGTTTAAAGTACTTTTTACTTTCGCTGGTACTTTCTTCAGTCTCCAGTTTTTTGGGATTAATCCCTCATTGGTTTATAGTGTTCTATGGTTTTTCTACCATTGGCAGGGGATTAACAAATTTTGGTTTTTCTATTTTGAACATGGTTGTTGGTGTTGTGTTACCCTTCTTTGTTATGTATTATTTTCGGAATGATGTTTTTCAAGAGTCAAAGCTTAAGCATAGTATTCTTTTCTCGTTTTTTGGTTGTTGGGCAGGTCAATTCTTTTCATACTTTCTAAATCTCTTAGTTCAATACCTCAGGAGCGGGGGGTTTATCATTGGTGGTTGGTACTGGTTTGCCATAATTTGGCATATTTGGTACATTATTTCACTTGCTGTTTCACGTATTTTCTTTGTGATCTTTGCAGCGATACTCTTTGGATATTACGTGAATGTCATGACTGGTAACAGTAATACTTCCAATTATGCTGTTTCAGCCACTTAGCGAGAAAAGTCAGATGTGCATGCAATACGAAATTTATGGTTTCCTGAATAGGTATATTGCCCAGCCTAATGTTTTTCTTCCCCATTGGAGATAGATCTCTTTGTCGCGTTTCTTTCTTTCAACTAATTCTGGAACATCAGGATCGTCAGGGTGGTTTCTGGCGTAATCGTTGGATGCCCACCATTGAAGTGTTTCATAATGATCCCAGTCGTCATGATTGCTAACTAGTGTGTATATACAGGTCAATCCTTCTGCTTCTCCTGTTTGTACATTTTCATGGTGTCGACCAAAGTCTTCTCTATGCATCTTGTCCGCTTTCAAATATTCTTCACTGGGCTCCTTCAACCAGTAAGGTTCACCAATCATGATAAGTCCATCTGGTTTGGTCAAACTCTTCAATGCTTGTAAGGTTCCCTTGTAGCCCTTATACACCCAGCTAGCGCCTATGCACATAGTTAGATCAAAGCTTTCATTCTTGTCTGGTTTGAAGTTTGCTCCATCTAATTCAACGAATTTCAGGTCAGCATCGGGCATACGATTTCTATGCTTCTCTGTGCAATCCCTAATGCAAAATGGTGAAATATCAACACCAATCCCCGAAATATTATACAATTCTGTCAATCTGATGAGAAATTCTCCTTTTCCGCATGCTATATCCAAAACCTTGGAGCCTTGCTTCAACCCTAGAAGTCTACATAATCTCTCAAATTTTTCCTTGCTCATTGGATTACATATCAAGTGCCATTTGTGGGTGATGCTATAATATTTCCATTTATCCAAGACCTATTCGCCTTTTACATTCGAATGTCTTTTCCTTCTTTTAAGAACCACTATTACTCGTTCGAAAATTTCTCTTAAAATATTGCGCGTAATACTGTCAAAATAGTCATCTCAAAAATCAAAAAATGGAGTTTGATGAATCTGCTATCACCAAGCATGACTCGGAAGTGTTTTTGATGGAGAACTCATCTTCTATCTATCCAAAGAGGGAAATGGATGAGGGAACGTCCGATTTCGCTGGAAAACAACAATCTTCATCAAACTCACAAATACTCTTCGTGCTGACTGTGGATAAAAGTAGAACGCTGAATCAAGCTTGCTAGATAGTGGACAGAGTTTGGTTAAAATGATCTACCGCTTATTGTCTCAGCTCTAGAAGAATTTATCATATAAGTTTTTTAAGCTTAGGCCATATTAAACGGTAGGAGAAAGAAAATGTGCAGAAAAATGGTTACTAGCATAATCATCTTATTTTTACTAGCCAATATTGTTGCGTTTTTTACGACTATACAACCAGTAGAGTGTGAACCGATGATTTGGACTGTGGATGATGATGGTCCAGCAGATTTCCATACAATTCATGAGGCTGTTAATGCATCTAACAGCGGAGATACTATCTTTGTATGGAATGGAACTTATAACGAAAATATTGTTATAGACAAGCCTTTGACACTTGTCGGAGAAAATCCTCTAAACACAATAATTGATGGTAATAAGACAGGTGTCGTAGTTTACCTTAATTCAGGTAATGTGAGTGTTTCAGGGTTCACCATTAGAGATGGAGGATCATCAGGGCTTTATATTTGGAATGGCCACGATTGTCATATACACAACCTCATAATCATGAACAACTCAGATGAAGGAATAGCCTGCGTAAATTCCCACAACTGCTTTTTTGACAGCCTAACTACAACTCATAACAAGAATGGAATATATTTTGGAGGAACCTACGATTCCGAGATAATCAACACCACCATCTCAAACAACAATGTTGGTGTTTATTTAACAATGTCTGGACGAAGCCTGATTGTGAATAATGTCATACAGGAAAATGGCATAGGAGTATATCTGGAGGGCGACCATACATTCTACCATAATAGTTTTGTAAATAACAGCCTTCAGGTTAATGGGGCTTTTCCAGCAGAATGGGATGATGATTACCCCTCAGGAGGTAACTATTGGAGCGACCACATCTGGACAGATATGTTTAATGGTCCACATCAAAATTGGACAGGGAGTGATGGTATAGCAGACGCTCCATATGTAGTTGATTATTGGTGGGATATGAACACAGGCGAATGGATTCCCATAAATGATCTTTATCCCATCACAAAACCTTATGGTGGTTCCCATGATGTTGGGGTAATAAATGTCACAACATCGAAAACATTAGTTGGCCAGGGATTCAGCCTTAGCATAAATGTTATTGTTGTGAACTATGGTGTAACTGATGAAGCCTTCAACGTAACAATTTATGCAAATGAAACCATGATTCAAACAAACACATTCAACCTAACGTACAGAAACTCTACGATCATTGTAGCTACGTGGAATACCACCAGTTTTGCTAAGAGCAACTATCTATTGAGGACCATTGTAGAAATTGTTCCTCAAGAAATTGATTTATCAGACAATGTTTTTACAGGGAATTTAATCAAAATAACAATGATTGGCGACCTAACCGGTACTAATGGTCAACCAGACTCCAAATGCGACCTGAGAGATATCGGTTTAGTGGCCAGAAAATTCGGAAGACAATATCCAGAGCCAGAATACAATCCAAATTGTGACATAATCTATGATCTTAAGATCGATATGCGGGATGTAAGCGAAGTGGCACACCGTTTCGGAGAAACAGATCCCTAAAGAATAATCATAAAACTGCTATCTTACAGCTGCTTATGTGATTTCACTCAATCAGTCTTACGTAATCAATTTCAATATGCGAATTATACAATCTGATACCTATGCTTCCAATGTGAGAGCTGGGGTCTGAATCACTTACTTCTAGTTCAGGCACATTGTCCACATATAGGCGCAACTCATCGTCTATACAAGTAATTGTTAAATCATACCAATTGTCTGAAACTATATCGTCTCTAACCCCCTCAAAAGCTAATTCGCTAGGTATATCATTATTCATTTTACTGATACTTACTTTGTGCTGCCAACATCCTAATCCCAACCAGTAATAGTTGTTATCATTTCTTAACCGTGTAGTAACAGCTGCTTCTTTTTCTGTACTATCGGAAAAGATTCTTAACCGTATCATCAAAACATAATTAGATAATTCTGTATAATTGACAAAGATTAATCCTTCTCCAAAGCCATATCCTTCCAGATTATTATCATTGATTTCCCATGTTCCACTAGATATAGTCCAGCTTGTGATCTCCAGAAAATCTTCCTCAAATAACGATTTTTCAGTATGAGAAAGGGTTGGTGCAGAAGCAGTTGAACCACTAAGATTTGTCCACTCAATGAACTCCTCGGTGACAAGATCTAAATATCCATACCACAACGTGTTGCCATCATACCCCCTTACAACTAGCTGAAGCTTACTACCAGTTATCGTTACACAAGGACCATCAATCGTAGACCCAGGAATAAAGGACCAACCTCTCCAGTTTGTATCATTAAAAACATTATAATATAGGCTATTGCTTAATCCCCTAACTACAAGGTAAAGTTTCCCTGTTCTTTTTGAAGCTACCAACGCTGGTCTTGATGGAGTTATGCCTTTCAATCGTGTCCATCCTGAAAAGATTTCTGTTGAAAGGTCTAGATAACCATGCCATAAACTGTTGTTCGCATAAATATGAGAATCACTGTAGCCTCTCACGACTATGTGAAGCTTGTCTCCAATGATTCCGGCTGAGGGACCATCACAAGTCACCCCATTCTGTATTGAACTCCAATCTTCCCATTCTCCACTAATGCAATCATACATCCTATAGAAAATGCGGTTATTTAATCCTCTGACTATTAGGATGAGTCTTGAATAGTGGCGAATGAATGTTGGGGCAGTTTTTGTTGCTCCAGAGATCCGTGTCCACCCCGAGAACGCGTTGTCAGTAAGATTTGTCCATCCAAACCAAAGACTTCTACCATCCATTCCACGAACTACTGTGTATAGTTTTCCTAGGTATGCTACTGCAGTAGGGCTGTCACACGTTGCGCCAGATTGTATGTAGCTCCAATTCATCCATTTGCTCTCGGTACAGTTGTAGGTGCGGTAAAATACTTTATCATTCAATCCTCGAACTACGAGCAATGTATTGGTCCAAAAAGTTTCAAGGGGATTAAAAGCGACCTTGGCATATACAAAATCGCCATTTACAGTGTTTAATGGTGTGTTTAGACTCTGACTATATTCTAACGCAAAACTTTCAATTGTTCCAGTTTCAGAGGTACCCCCGTCATAGACCTTTAAAAAAAACGAATTATTTCCTATTACGGGTAGAGATTTCTTGAATTCTGTGATGTCAATAAATATTTTGTTTGGGCAAAATGGGTGGCTTCCCCCTTTCCAATACCCACTTACGCTCTTTACACTGATCGGGTCTGATTCGTTTCCTAAACCAATCGTTACCCCGCATTCACTTCTTTTTGTGTGATCAACTTGGAAAGATGCTACTAGTTCTGGTGCATAATCAGTTAGATCGAGGAAGGCTTTGCAGTTTAGCACTCGTTGTTTCATAGTTTCATATGAGATCCAGAAACATCCGTCTGGGATGTTTTCCCAAACTCCAACTCCCCATGAATTAGCTATTTTAAACGCTCCGTAACGGGTTTCTCCACTCTCAAAATACGCGAAACTATCGTTGTACCCGACCACTGTGTTGGCATGATCAAGGCTAGGGTTAACATATGTATCCAAAGTCCAGACATCGTCGGATGTTAAGCTGGGATATTGTTCTGCGTCAACACCCAAGACAGCAAGATGTCCAGATGCGAGCCACTCCTTAAGATCTGAAACACCTTGATCTGTGTTTGTCCATATGTAGATCATCCCTGTGTCATTTCCTCGGAAGCCAGCTGCTTCTTTCCATGCATCTTCTGAAGGCCAGCTAATATGATCATCTGGGTTGTACGGCATATTCTTCCA
>JASFPN010000038.1:0-10366 GCA_050115965.1 Candidatus Bathyarchaeota archaeon | reverse complement strand
AGTTTCCCCAGGGCATGTTTTGCAGCGGACATGACGGGTTTCCATGAGATGCATGCATTATATGGAAAAGCTACCACATATGAAAACATATCTTTCTATGATGAATGGTTTGCAACCTCCTTGATTGCCGAGGAGAACACTATTGTCGGAATGACCGCAATAGAGTTGAAAACAGGGGAAATGTGTGCTTTCAATACTAAAGCCATCATCATGGCTACAGGAGGCTATGCACGCATATATGAATTCACAACGTTCTCTCACACATCTACCGGAGATGGAATGGCGATCGCTTACAAGGCTGGTGTAGCTCTTAAAGATATGGAGTTCATCCAGTTTCATCCTACTGGTATGGTGCCTTCTGGTATACTTATAACTGGAGGAGCTCGTGGCGAAGGAGGATTTCTGCTTAATGCTGAAGGTGAACGATTCATGAAGGACTATGCTCCTGAGAAGATGGAACTCGCTCCTCGCGACATAGTTTCTAGAGCGGAAACAACAGAGATTCAGAAAGGAAGAGGTTTAGTGGGACCGTATGGACCTTACATAGCTCTTGATCTTCGACATCTTGGCGAAGAGAAGATAAATGAAAGACTTCCTTTGATACGAGATGTCGCTATAAAACTTGGAGGAGTAGATCCTGTTGAAGAACCTTTACCTATCAAACCCGCAGCTCACTATTCAATGGGAGGAATTCAGGCTAACATTAAGACCGAAACATCGATCTCAGGATTTTATGCTGCGGGTGAATGCGCTTGTCACAATTTACATGGAGCAAACCGATTGGGAACAAACTCAACATCCGACTGTCTGGTTTTTGGAGCCGTTGCTGGAGAAGAAGCTGCCAGACACGCAATGTCTACTCGCCTTAGGAGTTTTCCTAGCGATAAGGCAGTTAAAGAAGAGAGTAGAATCTTTGATAAAATTCTGGGCTGTGAAGGTGATGAGAGAGTCCCAGATATTAGAAGTGATATGAGTCGCACCATGAGCGACAAAGTATGGATATTTAGAAAGGGTGATGAACTTACGAGTGCTTTGAAGGATATAAAGGAGCTAAAGAAAAGATTCAAAAACGTGAGGGTTGAAGACAAAGCAAAAGAGTTCAATACTGACCTTGTAGCAGCTCTACAACTGGATTTTACTCTTGATCTGGCTGAAATTACAATAGCTAGCGCTCTTGCTAGAACAGAATTCCGAGGCGCTCATTCAAGAGTTGACTATCCAAAACGCGACGACAAAAACTGGTTGAAACACACGTTAGCCTACGACACTCTTGAAGGGCCTAAACTAAAGTATGTTCCAGTAACAATAACTAGATGGCCTCCAACAGCTAGAGCCTACTAGGGGGGAATATGTGTGAACTCTGAAATTAAGAAAAATGTTGAATTTAACATTCATCGGTACGATCCCCAACAAAAACGGCATTACGTATCCAGATACAACGTGCCTGTCAAAAAGGGAATGACTCTTCTTGAGGCTCTTACATATATCAAAGATAACCTTGATGGAACCCTTGCTTTCAGACATTCATGCAGGATGGGTGTCTGTGGAAGCTGTGGAATTATGGTAAATGGACAACCTATGCTTGCTTGCTACACCCAAGTATTACATTTAAACTCCAATACCTTAAACATTGAACCCCTTCAAAACATGTCTATCATAAAAGACCTGATAGTTGACATCCAGCCCTTCTTTGATGCTCATAAAAAAATAAAACCGATTTTAATAAAACCACAAGAACAATTTGCGAAGCCTGAAGAATTTAATCAAATGCCTAAAGAACTTAGAAAATATTGGGATCTGACACTGTGCATAAAGTGTTCCATCTGTTATTCAGCTTGTCCCGCTGCGATAGATGAACGATTCCTTGGGCCTTCAACTTATGCAGCGAACTACAGATTTTTATTGGACACGAGGGACGAGGGATCCGAGGAACGACTTGGAGTCATGACCGACAACGTATGGTTATGTACATCCTGTAACTCGTGCACCTTATTCTGCCCGAAAGAAGTGGATTCCTCAGGTTCAATAGTTGATGAACGCAGTCAAATTGTGGAAACTGGAGAAATCTCGAAAAACATCATGGATGTACTAACAAGCTCTTTCAAATACCATAATCCAATGGGGATGCATCAGAGCAGAAGAATGGATTGGGCCAAAGACCTGAATGTTAAAACCTTCCCATCAGTTACAAAATCTGACGTCCTTTACTTCGTATGTTGTCAGACAGCCTATGATCCAAGAAATCAGCAAATCGCTAACTCAATGGCCACATTGCTGGATCACATGGAAATTGATTATGCTACTCTAGGTGTAGACGAATGGTGTTGTGGAGATCATCAGTTGAGACTTGGAGAAAAGGGGTTATTCGAGATACTTGCGCAACACAACCTATCCATGTTTGAGAAATTCACTGCTGATAAAGTAGTGACCTTGTCGCCTCACTGCTATGACACGTTTAAGAATGACAAATTATTTAGAGAAACTGAGCTTCAAGTACAACACTATACCCAATTCTTGGCGGACGCCCTCAGCAACGATAAACTCAGGTTTTCCAAATCTGTTGAGAGCACAGTCACCTATCATGATCCATGCTTTTTAGGTAAACGTAATAAGGTGTTTGATGCTCCGAGAGAGATTCTGCAGTCGATAGCTGGTTTAAAGTTGGTTGAGATGAAGAGAACGCGTGAAAACAGTTTCTGCTGTGGTGGAGGAGCTGGAAGAGTTTGGATAGAAGAAGCACCGCCTGAGAAAAGACCTTCGGTAAACCGTGTTAAAGAAGCTCTTGATCTTGATGTTGAAATCATAGCCACATCCTGCCCGTTCTGTGTAACAACTCTGGAAGATGCCACGAAAGTTCTTGACGTTGAAGACAAAATTGTTGTAAAGGATATATTGGAGCTCCTGAAAGATGCGTTGTAAATTAATCGTTTGATATCAGCAAAACATTCTACGTTGTTAATGATGGGTATTTGGCGATAGCTATAACAGTAACTTTTAAATATAGTGTTGTTAATTAGATAATAATAGTTATTAATTCTATAAAAATCGAATTAATGGTGATGGTGATCGAATGTCAGAAGAACTTAAAGAAGAGATGAAGAAATTAAAAGAAGAACTTAAAGAACTCAGGGAAGAACTTAAAGGTTCAACTGAAAAAAAGAGAAAATCGGGCCGTAGCATATGTATAGACATTGGAGATCGAGTGGGCGAGTACCTAGATGAAGTAATGGAAGGAGTAGCTGAGGGAATCCAAGGCGAACTTACAAAGTCGATTTTCATCGGGCCACACGGTAAACACATCAGAATTCGTGGCCCTGGCCTTAAACTTTCTAAAGATGATACACGTTCCAAAAGAGAAGAACAAGTGAATTTAGAAAAAGTAGCCTCAGCAATGAGTGCATTGGGCCAAGAACACAGACTAAAGATACTTGACGAACTCATGAGAGGTGGAAAATACGTAAATGAACTGCAAGAAAAACTTCCAGAGATTGCAGCAAGCACACTTTCAAGTCACTTGAACGTGCTTGAAGAAGAAGGATTGATAGTTCACGAAAGGGTGCGAGGACGATACCTTATCACCATTCCTGGTAGATCTGCATATAAAATGGCACGACGAGTCAGCAGTTTTCTTGAAAGGAGAGACTTAGAATGAAATGGGAAGACTATCATCTTGATGCGGAAATATCGAAAACAACAGTCAAAATAACTTTGTGGAAAAATGAGAAAGGAATTGTGGACATCGCTAATGGAACACTTGCAATCAAAGTTTTACTTGATAACAAACCATGTGGCTACATCTTTCATGGAAAGGGAACTCTTCTACTTGACACAATAATCGAAACAGAAAAGGGAGCCATAGGCAGATCCATTGAAAAACCGTTGGATAAAGCCTTTTTGATGTTCGGAAGCTTGGATGAAACACAACACCAATTTACCAATGCAGGAAATGAAGACCTATCAATAGGAGACTATGAAGACCAGCAGCAATTCATGCAGGCAGCACAATCTCTACTTGACGAGTTCTTCGATAGATCTACAAACAGACTTGAACACTCAAAGACCCTGAACAACAATGGAGCACTCGTTTTCGCTTTTCCAAATGAAGTTGACAAAATGGATATTTTAGTGGTAAAGGATTCAAAATTAGTTTATACATCAAACGATAAAGTCTACGTTCTAAAGGGCGAGAGAGCTGTCTTAACAAGTGACGAGGGCGTTGTCGTGACAAATCATGGTAAATCAATAATCATTAACAAGGATTGTTGCTTAGGTACACATTTACATAAGGATAGCCACAAAGACTTTCCTTAATAACAAGCGGATACCGTCGTAAACTGAACCGTGTTTGCTACATACGAAAAGACGTTTAATTAAAAAAAGGGAGCAAGTTATCGTCTACGGGTAAATCCGTAAATGGCGCCTGCAACGATTAATAGCCCAAAGATGATTATTATCAATGGCCACCAATTGCTTTGAATACTTGTAGGCAGCAGTCCAGGTATTTGCGAAAGCCCCCAAAATATTATTATTGCGCCAATTATCAGACCTACAATTGCTCCACCATGGGGCAAGCCGAAACACTCATCTTCTACTCGTTTTCGTCTTCTTGGCGTGTGAGATATCTGAAGAGATGCTCCACATTTACTGCATTTCTCAGCATTGTCCTCGTTCTGTGTTCCACATTTAGAACAGTAAACCATTTATGTTTCCTCCTTTTTTCATCATACGTCCTATTCTTAAGGTTTTGGGTTTGGGGGACGGAGTCCCCCGAGAGTGAATTGAGAGAGAGAGAGAGAGAGTAGAATTTTGACCCCCCACACACACAAAACGACAACTTCTCAAGGGTAAGCAGTCACTGTCCCTGAATGAGCTTGCAAAGTTATTTATACAATATATTCAACTTGTGCCTGAGGTTTCTGATAGTGCGGGTATACGAGAAGTATGGGTGGGTGATATTCATAGGTCTGGGATTACTATGGTTTGTGGTTGGCTTCTACCAAGCATTCCTTCCGGCCGAATTGGCTGATGGTGACACTCAACGTGTCATAGACATGTCCTGGAGTGAGTTCCAGGCTTCAAGCCCTGTGGCCTCTGAGTTGGTTCGTTGGTTTTATGGGACACTGGGGCTGCTCAAGATGACTTGGTCCTGCATGGTCTTAGCCATTACCCTAACGGGCTACCGGAGGGGAGAAAGGTGGGCTTGGTACACCCTGTGGTTGTGTCCTGCCAATTTATTGGGACAAGGACTCTTCGACTCTGTCCTTCTTGGTGACTTCAACCTGATGCTGCCATGGATCCCGATTACGAGCATATCGCTGGTGGGGCTCCTCCTTCCCATTAGGAAGTTCTTCCCAAGAAAACCACGATCGGGGAACGTGTAGATAAGATGTTTAAATTTAAAATAATGTTAAGTTTAGTATTTGCGATTGTAGGTTATTTCTTAGGTATTGTGGCTGATGCGACTCATTATACTGAATTACCAATTTATCCTGCGGCCTGTTTCACTAAAATATTGTTATTCCTAATTGCTGTTCCACTTGCACACTCTGCTGGTAAGAACATTAGAAAAGAATTGAACATCAATGGGATTCCGGGCTTAAGATTTGTAGGCTGGATTATGTATGGTGTTGCAATAGTTCATTTTATCCTATTTTTTCAATGGGAGTTGATTTCAGCCCAACCAGGAAATATCATACTCCCAGATGGACAGATAACTATAGATGCTACGGTTTTTTTCCTTGCATCGATGTTTATGATTGCAGAAGCTTGGAACTCATATAAAAGCAAAGATTAAACATCTATTACACGCCCGCAACTCGCGCGCGCAACCAAAATCATCTTTTCATTTTAGATGAGTGAAGAAAATAATAGCCATCCTCCAAAGATTACTTCAAATAGAATCATCGACAGACTACCGAATATATATAGGATTTTGAAGTTACGTTTTACAAATTTTGTCCCATTACCGAAGGTAACGAGAATGCTGCAGCAAGTCCTAACCATCCAATGATTGCTAGTACAACTCCATAGGTAACAAACACGATTCGCGCGCGCGATATTGCATTATGGTTCAGAGCCTTTGCCTAGTACTATGTTCAGATAGGACAAACGAACTAATGAAATTGGGAACTTTCGTAAATATCGAAAATTGAAAATCAATTAACCGATTACACATAAATGTCACATATAGGATTAAACAAAACCTACTTCAAATGAAATGTACATACGAAGCGCGCGCGCTAATGGAAATAATAATCAGTAAACCTTGTGTATTTATAGAATTGTTGCTGTATAGAGGTGTTTTTCGTTGAAACCTAACCTTAGAAGTAAGGATGCATACTCTGGAATGGAGGGATATATGGCTAGAACCTTGATGAAAGCCTGTAATTTTACTGATAAAGAACTGGACCAACCATTAATAGCCATCGCTAATAGCTGGACAAACATAGTCCCTGGTCACGTGCATCTCAATAAGGTAGCAGAAGCAGTTGAATCCGGAGTAACAGCTGCAGGGGGAACACCATTTCAATTCAACACAATCGCAGTTTGTGATGGAATTGCTATGGGACACGAAGGAATGAAATATTCTCTTCCAAGCAGGGATTTGATAGCATCTTCTATAGAGATTATGGTTGAAGCCCACAGATTTGATGGTATGGTTCTAGTAGGTTCCTGTGACAAGATAATTCCTGGAATGCTTATGGCTGCAGCCCACATAGACGTACCGTCAATTGTAGTTAACGGTGGACCCATGCTTCCAGGATATTTTCAAGGAGAAAAGTACACAGTATCAAAAGGCTTGGAACTTATGTTTCTAGCTGTGTGGTCTCAATCAGAGGACATGATCAAAACAGCAAAAGCTCTCTCTGAATATGTCTGTCCAGGAGCTGGGTCTTGTCAGGGCATGTATACAGCAAACACTATGGGGTGTTTAACTGAAGCACTAGGCATGTCTTTACCAGGTTCTTCTACAGTCCCGGCTGTCGATGCAAGAAGATTAAGAGTTGCTAAAAAGTCAGGAATTCAGATAATGAACTTGATTGAAGAAAATATTAAACCTCACGACATTATGACCCTTGAAGCCTTTGAGAATGCGATCAGGGTAGATATGGCTTTGGGAGGATCCACAAACACAGTTCTTCATCTTCCTGCGATTGCATCACAACTTGAAATAAAACTTCCACTTGAGTTGTTTGACGTAATAGGCCGAGACACACCCCACATCTGTGACATGGATCCTGCCGGACCCTACACAGTAAAAGATCTTGATGATGCTGGAGGGATACCTGCCGTGCTTAGAGAATTAGACGATCTCCTATATACAACGGTGTTAACTGTCACAGGCAAGTCTCTAGCTGAAAATTTGAAAAATGTAACAGTAACAAATAGGGATATAATTCGATCAAAAGATGATCCAGTTCATATTGAGGGTGGGATCGCATTATTGAAAGGCACACTGGCTCCTGAATATGCTGTCGTTAAGCAGTCTGCTGTTGGCAAAGAAATGCTGAAGTTTAAGGGTTCAGCAAAGGTCTTCGGTTCAGAAGAGGAAGCTCTAAAGGCAATTATGGGAGGAGAGATTGTTTCTGGCGAAGTCATTGTGATAAATTATGAGGGTCCTAGGGGCGGACCTGGAATGAGGGAGATGCTGAAACCCACTGCAGCCTTAATGGGCACCGGTCTGGGAAGTGAAGTTGCATTGGTCACTGATGGTAGGTTCTCAGGAGCCACACGAGGGCCATGCATAGGACATGTAGCTCCAGAAGCCATGAATGGTGGACCAATAGCAGTCGTTAAGGACGAAGACATTATAAAGATCGACATACCAAACCGCAGACTTGATCTTGAGATTGAACAAGAAGAGCTTCAACGACGATTAAGTCTCTGGTCTCCTCCAAAGTCTAAAGCTGAAAAAGGCATCCTAGCCACATATTCAAAAACTGTTAAAGCAACATCAAAAGGCGCTACTTATCTCCTGTAAATCATTCCGTTCATACCCACAAGCACATAATCAGAGTGGCTCTATGTGCTTGATCTCTCTTAATCCCACTGAGAAGGCTTCCAGATTTTCTTTACTTTTTCCACCAAAAACTTCTTTGATCATATCTATTAACGTGTCACTCATTACAGGAGTAAATTCTGAACCTGCTAGACAGCCTATCATTACCACGTTTTGCATTACTGCTTTTCCTATTTTCTGCGCAATTTTGGTTGCTTCTATAACATACACACTTTGTGTAAGGTCCTTCAGCGCCTTCAATACATCTTCTACCTCTGGATATGTTGAAATACCTGAAAGAACGTCAATGGGATAAATTGGTCGTGGATTTATGATCACCCTTGTATTCCTGTTTCCATAACTACCAACTGCTCTGAGGCATTCAACTGGTTCGAAACCGAGGATAATGTGTGCTAGCCCCTTTGGTATGAGAGAGCCATACTGTTTTGCTTTTGATAGACGAACATGGCTTTCTACGCTTCCTCCTCGTTGGGAGGCTCCATACGTTTCTCCAACTGAAACGTGAAGACCTTCTTTAACACAAGCTAAGGCTAGAATATGTGAAGCTATCACATTCCCTTGTCCACCCACACCACTTATTACAATGTTTAATGGGTCATCCATGAACATCTTAGTTCAGCTCCTCCACAACTATAGCTTCCTCTGGACAGATTCCTGCGCATAACCCGCATCCATTACATATCGTATCATCGATTCTTGCTTTTTTCGTGTTGTAATCCCATACGTTCCCTGGACATCCGAACACTCGTGTACAAAACTTTACACATCCACATTCTTCCCCTATACATTTCTCTGGATCCACAAAGACCTTGTTTTTCTTCTCTTCTGGAAATGCAAGAGGGCATTTGTGTCTAAAGATCATAGCTTTCACTCCATCCTTTCCAAGCATTTCATAGAGATTTTTGGCCGCTTCATCTAAATTGAATGGATCACAGATTCTTACTTCTACTCCGATGCCCCTGCAGATGTTTTCTATTGATACTTGGCTGGAGGGCTGTCCTAAAGCATTGAAACCTGTCCCCGGATGAGGTTGATGTCCCGTCATTGCAGTAGTGTTATTGTCTAAAACAACCAGTAGAAGATTTGCGCCGTTCCATTTGGCATTGATCAATGCTGGTAAACATGCATGATAAAACGTTGAATCTCCAGTAAGCGCTATTACGGGTTTGTCTAGGCCAAATCTTTCAAGATTGCCAAATCCGTTTGCTGTTCCTATTCCAGCTCCCATACAATGTAGTGTCTTAGCTGTAGAGAATCCTGTTGGCAACAGTGCAAGACTGTAACAACCAATGTCGCCAGTCACAATTCCATCTCTCCCATCCCACGCTAATGCTTTCTTCACAGCCCACAGCGATGCTCTGTGAGGGCAACCAACACAGAGACTCATTGTTCTCGGAGTGACAAGCGAACCAACAATTCTATCCGCTTCTTCGCTGAATTCAGGTCCAGTTGGAGAGTAGTTGACACCCCTTATTTCAGTCAACGCCTTGATCACCTTGTCTGGTTCTAGTTCACCGGTTCCCGCACCAAACTCACCTCGTATATGATTTGTTTTCTGTCCGTAGAACCGTATAGGTCCGATACCATCAATGGTCAGGTCAGCTGCTAACATCTTAACGTTTTGTTCTAAGAATGGATCTGTCTCTTCCACAAACAGAACTTCTTTAGCATGTGCTAAATGGTTAGAGACAAGTTTCTCGGGAAGGGGCCAAGTAGTTCCTAGTTTCAGTATTCCTACATTCTCTTCAAGCCCTAACAACTTTACGGCTTCTAGTGAGTATAGCCACCCTGTTCCAGAAGTGATGATCAAGAAATCAGCATTGTCAGAACCTATGTACTGGTTGAACCCTGATTCCTCAAATTTTGTCTTGGCTCGTTGTATTTTTTCGTGGAGAATACTATGGAACATGCGGGTGATTCTGGAGGATCCAGATGTCCATGTATCATCTGAACTGAAATTTGCCACTCTATCTTCCCTTTCCAGCTTGCCTAATGCTACATCACCTCGAGAATGTGCGAGTCTTGTTACTGTTCGAACCATACATATGACTCCTAGCTCCTCAGAAAGCTCGAAGGCCCATTTTGTCATGTCTTTTGCTTCTTGTATTGTTGCAGGTTCAAGCAATGGAATGTCAGCAAATCTGGCGTAATTTCGTGAATCCAATTCTGAGGTTGTTGAATGAGCGGATGGGTCATCTCCTGTGACTAGAACGAAACCGCCTCTAGTGCCTGAAAGATTCGTGGTCATCAAGAAATCTGAGCATACGTCTGCTCCAAGATTTTTCATAGCTGTTAATGCTTTTAATCCTGTGAAAGCCGCGGCTCCTGCAGCTTCCAAGGCTACAA
>JASFPN010000037.1:0-11194 GCA_050115965.1 Candidatus Bathyarchaeota archaeon | reverse complement strand
TTTTGTACTAAATTGCACTTCCTTACGGTTTAGTAAAGGATTGTGTTTCTTTGATATTATTTCGATTTCCATGGGATTCCACGGCGGTGTTGACTTGTTACGTTTCCTCTTTATTTAGCTTTTGGAATATTCCATGGCTTTCAATAATTTGGTTACTTCTGTTCTCTTATCTGTTGTTACTTTTACAATGACTATCCCTTTTTTTGGTTGTCCATAAACTACAAAGGAATGCTCCGGGGCATAAAATATTGCTGCAAGTGTAAGTAGATCCTCTTCCCCTTCCACAACTATTTTCACTGTTTGGCTATCTTTTATGGCACTCTGTATTGTCTTAAGCGCTTCTTGGGTAATTGTTCCGGGAGGATTTTTAGTATGCAATATCTTCTCTACTGCAAGTTTGATGGGGTCTATTTTTTTTCTCATTATTTTGTTATCTACAATGTATAGTTTTGGAGTAAAACCATTATTTGAAAGGTTTTCAGATACTCTATCCCCAACGGAGATGAGCATTCGCGGTTTCTCTTTTTCAACAAGTTGTTTCAGTTTTCTCATGGTTTCTTGGTATGGCCCCGGGATCATCAAGCCAATGGGGTTCTTTAGGCTCTCACGTAAATTGGGCGTGAGTCTGTAAAGGACATGCATCTACCTAACCTTTATTGCGTAACGCCCCTTCTCTATAATTTTCAAAGTCTTGGCTAATGTTGAATCTTCGGCATTAAAAACTATGATTAATCCGCTGAAGTCATCGCTTAATGTCGAAGTCTTACACTTAGGGCAGATGTTTCCAGTAGTTATTAAGTGACATGTTGAGCAAGCCTTGTCAGTCAATTGTTTTTTCCTCCTTCTGGTCTTTCTTTGGTGTTTGTACTTGTTCTGTTTTCTCCAGTTTTTGCACTTCTTTTTCTATCCATTCCAGCTTTCCTAGAAATGGTTGTCTGGCCGTGACGCCTATTTTACCAGAACTTCCAGCTTTACCCATGGAAACTGCTGTTATTCGTGCACGAACTTGATCTCCGCTCGATAATTTTCTTTGTGTTTCCTTTCCAATTAGGATTCCTTGTTTTTCATCATAAGATATAAAATCATCCATAAGCTGTGAAACATGCAACAGGGCATCTACCGGCCCTATTCGTACAAATGCCCCAAAATCAGCAATCTCTACAATCATTCCCTCAATGACCTCTTGGACCTCAGGATAGAAAGTTAATAGGGAAAATTTTACCTTGTGATATGTTGCGCCATCCCCGGGAACTATTTTGCCAATTAGGCTTACGTCTACTTCGACTACAGCTATAACATAACCAAGTTCTTCGTCAACCATTCCTTCATATTTTACTTCTACTTGCTGTCGTCCTACGGCTTTAAGTGGATTACCGAATGTTTTTGGTGGTATACGAATAGTATCTTCAAGAGTTACAAGCTTGAACAAAACCCTAGATCCTCCCTTCAATGACCAACCGTGATTTTTGCCTCACATAAATGACTGGCACATTTATATTTCTTAGCTTTTTCCTGAGTTCTGCGTCGTTTGTAAATACTGGATATTTATGTTTCTCAGCGACACGAAGAATTGCGTCATCGGGATGATGCCATGAATCTCTGTTTATCTTCATCAATTTACAGTTACTAGCCATCTTTAGAGCGTGAAGCGCATTTTTCCTTGTTTTTGTTGAGCCTTTTTTGGTAAGTCCTTCGAGTTCTTCTTTAATTGGTGAAAGCAGGATCATCTCGAAACTTTTTTCGAGAAGTATCTCCAACTCTCTTATAATATCCATCTTGAGTTGAAGTGGGATAAAAAATACGTTTGAATCCATAATTACCTTAATGGTTTTATCGTGAAATCTAGGTTTTGCTTGGTTTTTACTTAGAGATTCCGTAGCCTATCAGTCTCCATCTGCCCAATATTTTTCGGCTTATTGCTGCTCTTGATCCTTCTTGTGCGCATATTGGTCTTGTGAGACGCAGTGTAGCACGTTTGTTCTGTGTTGAGTCAACTATTCCTGTAGTTATTGTAGCGCCTATATGAAGAAGAAGTGTTTCTCCTTTGCTTATTGTTTTGACTTTTACAAGCTCTTTTGTTCCTACAGCCCTGTCTAGAATCGTAGTTTCCAACGTTAGCTCAGAAAGTGTTGGAGGGAGTTTCCCGCTTTTTCCTGCTACATTTCCTGTAAGTCCATCAGCCTTAGCTAGAGAAGGATCCAACAATGTTCCTACTCCCACAAGTCCTCCACTATGAGCCTCTTTTACGGTTTGACCCCCAGCGTGTAGACTCGTGATCTCGCTGAAAAGTGGTACATATCCTCTTTTCTTCTCTTCTTCTATTCTGATCCCTGGTCTTACTTCGATTTCCTCTCCTACTTGGAATCTTCCTTGTAAAATTGTGCCCCCTATGACTCCTCCTTCCAGCTCATTGATCAAGGTACCTGGTTTGTTAATATCGAAAGAGCGAACTACATACATTAGTGGAGATTTTTTCTCATCCTTCTTTGGTGTTGGAATAAATTCTTCTAAAGCTTGTAGGAGAAACTCGGTGTTCACAGCACGTTGGGCTGAGACAGGTATTATTGGAGCATCTTCAGCAATCGTTCCTTTCACAAATTTCTTGATCTCTCTATAGCTTTCCCTAGATCTGTTATTGTCTACAATATCGATCTTGTTTTGTACAATTACAATATTCTTAATGCCAACGATTTCAGCAGCTGTTAAATGTTCTCTTGTTTGTGGTTGGGGACAATGTTCATCAGCAGCTATTACTAGTATCGCACCATCCATTATTGCAGCCCCTGAAAGCATTGTTGCCATTAACGCTTCATGACCCGGCGCATCAACAAAGCTTACGGCCCGTATGAATTTCGCTTCGGAGTTACAAGTAGGGCAGATTGGTTTTGTAGTGTAGTTCTTTGGTGAATTGCATTGTGAGCATTCATAAATGGGCATGTCGGCATAGCCTAGTCTAATTGTAATTCCTCTTTTCAGTTCCTCACTATGCTTTGCAGCCCAAACACCGGTTAATGCTTGCACCAAAGTTGTCTTACCATGGTCTACGTGTCCTATCGTACCAATATTGCATTCAGGTTGACGCGGTATAGTAAGGTTTTTTATCATTTCACTCATTTAATCACCCTTTGTTGGCATGTTATTTTTTGCACTTGTTTGCGGTGGAACACGGGAATTTTAATTAACTTTGTAATTTTGTTATTGTAATACAAGAATTGACCAACTTTTAGATTGTCTAGGTGATTAGCGCTTGCTCCAATAAAATTCTTTAGGTATTCTGTATAGCTTTTCTGATCAAATATCTGAGCCATTTCTGTCTTGAACGTATACTTTTGATGAGTTTTAGGTTTCAGATTTGGAGGGTTCTTCGGTTTTCTGTTGTTTTGGTTGTTTTGGTTTGTCTTCGGTTTTCTGTTGTTTTGGTTGTTTTGGTTTGTCTTCGGTTTTCTGTTGTTTTGGTTGTTTTGGTTTGTCTTCGGTTTTCTGTTGTTTTGGTTGTTTTGGTTTGTCCACTATTTTCATGTTTATTTGTGTTATCTCTTCTGTTATTACGTTTCCTCGGACTGTCTTTCGCATTCTTTGACCCTTATTTCTGGGGTTGAATCCCACGCCTCCTCCTAATAGTACTTTTCTCCGAATTCCACCATGAACATTTGGTCTTATTGGGAATCCGTCTTTATCAGATCCTCCAGTTACCTTTACTTTATGGCCTGGTAAACCCACTATTGCTCCATCTACCACTTCACCGATCCTCCTTCCAATTAAGGGAATGGATCGGGTCTCCTCCAATTCAATGGTTTTGGAGGTTCCTGGTTCTGGATCTGAAATGACTATTCTGAACTTTGCCAATAATTGACTCACCGGTACTGTAAAGCATTCAAATGACTCGTTATTAAGGATTTGTGATTCTTGATGGTGTTGCTACTCTACGTGTACTCTAAATAGATCGATATCTTTACGCATTTCGGGGGTTAGTTTGAGTAGTTCTCTCACAGCTCGTTCGATATCTTTTGATTGTGTTACGTATCTTCCTACGACTAGGATTTCTGCTCCTTTTTTCAGTGCTTCTTGCGCTGTTTCTGGCACTATTCCGCCTGCTACAGCTACTAGAAAACGTTTGTCTTTGAAGGTTTGTCTAAGTTTGGGTATGGTTTCAAGACCAAGGGTTCTGCCTGTTTCTTGATCTATTCCTCTGTGTAATATGACGATGTCAGGAAAAGTTTTGAGTTTTTCTAGTTTTTTAATCGGTTCTTTCACATTTAGCATATCTACAGCAGCATATATGCCCAGCCTTTTCGCTTCATATATGAATGCGTCAAGAGTTTCTATGGGTGCTAGACCAGCAGCAATTACTGCATCTGCAGTTTCATCAAAAGCCAAGTCAACCTCTACCTTTCCCACGTCTAAAGTCTTCAGATCAGCAATGAAGAAAAGATTTCGACCGGTTTCTCTGAGGTCACCTATTATCTTGGTTCCATATCTCTTTATAAGAGGAGTTCCGACTTCGATTATTATTCTGTCGCTCTTTGGTAGTGCGGCAATGATTTTTTTGCTTCGTTCTAGATTTGGGATGTCTAATGAAATTTGCAGGTATGGAGGTCTCCATAATCGTGGAACTTTGAATCCCATGATTGGATGTTTAGCTCTATCTTTGTCGTAAAAGACCTTCTCTATGGACGGGTATTTCTCCAACGCTCTTTTTAATGCTAGTTTTGTTGCTCCATAGTTGTAATGATAGATTTTTCGGTAGTCTTTTGCCTTTGGGTGTACAAAAGCGCTGCAAACAATTACCCATTCGTCTACTTTGTTTTTAGGAATGATTCCTTCTTCTACGGAGTCTGCAACTGCTTTTGCCACAGCTGCTTGGGTTGGACCGAAGATTCTGCCTGCGTCGTCCAAGTTCTTAACGGTAACTTTTGGTACAAGCAGTGTATGTGGTTTTGGTGGTAGGTTGGGTCTGATGACTGCTAGAAGTGGTGTGTGTCCTGTAGAGAGATTTGAAAAACCAGCTGCGAAGGCTTTTCCAACAGGCCCCTCTTTATCTCCTATTAGCAGGTCTATATGTGCTACCTCGTTTCCTTCTCCTACTAGCGCTTCACCGATTAAGTATGTGTATTCGTCGAATGCTCCGACAGTATCCATAATCTGAGTTGCCGATACTTTTTCTGTGATCTCACTGAAATCGACATTGTATTCCTTTAACCAAGCATAGAGCGTGTCTCTATGAATGTTTAGCAACTTAGCTGTTCCTGAAACCGTCGGTTTTGTCGGTTTACCTTGAAGCAAACTTCGTGCTTTCGCTACTTTTTTTGCTGCTTCCACAAGTGCGTTGATGAATTCATCTCTGCTTCGTGGCTTTCTAATATCCAATTCCGACATGAATCTGACCTATACACAATTGCTAGAGTTAGCTGTATATAAATATGTCGGGTGTTTGTAATATCTGCCACCTGATAAATGTATGCTCGTGTATATTTGTAGGATATTTGATATATCATCAATTTTTTTATACATTTAGTGCCGGATGATTGAAGTATGCACCATAGTTTTTTCAGAATACGTGCACACAAACGTCAAAATAAGTAGACTTTTGACGATTATCGATAAATAAAAAAAAAGAATAATGCAAACGGCAATACTAAATTTAATACAATGATGCCAAGGAAAATTTTTTTGGTGGATAACTCTATATATTCGATTTACCATAGGATGTCAAAATTCAATAATTGAAGGTATGATATGCTACGACTTGATATTATCTTCATATTTACAGCGATTGTAGGCTTTGCCCTTTTTCTATATGGTGCAAACACTTACTATGCTTTAGCTGGTTGGATGGGAGTTTATCTTATGGTAATTGTCTTCATACTGAAGATCGTTTTTGTTATTTGGGGCTATTTTAGAAGAGAAGAAACAAGTCAGAAATCATAGATACCTGAATACTTATTATTTAGGTAATCAAGGTAGGGTTTTACCCTCAATTCTTGGCTCGTTATCCTTTTCAATAGTTCTGAAGGATCATACAAGTTTCCATGTCGATGAACTTTATCTACCAACCATTGCTTAACGTTTTGGAAATTTCCACTAGAGATCTGATTTTTCCAATCGTGTATTTCTTTCTCCATTGAGAACAACATTTGCCCACTATAGATATTGCCTAAGGCATAACTTGGGAAATATCCAAACGCGCCACTAGCCCAATGCGTGTCTTGCATAACTCCTTCAGAGTCATTTTCAATTTCTATTCCAAGATAATCTTTGTACATTTGGTTCCAAACCTGAGGTAGTTCATTCACTGTGATGTCATCAGCGAAGAGAGCCTTTTCAATATTGAATCTGATTATTATGTGAAGACAATAGGTGACTTCATCTGCTTCAACACGGATTTTGGATGGTTTAACTGCGTTGATTGCACGTACAAAACTGTCTAGATTAACTTGGGAAAGCATGCTTCCTGTGAATTCCTTTAGTTTTGGCAGGAAATAGATCCAGAATTCACGAGATCGGCCTATTATGTTCTCCATAAATCGTGATTGTGATTCATGAAAACCTGATGAACATCCACTGCCTATTGGTTGGAAGATCCATTTTTGATTTAAGCCCTGTTCGTAGAGTGCATGACCTCCTTCATGGAGAGTTGAGAATATGGAAGATGCGAAGTTTTCCTCATAGTAATGTGTGGTTATCCGTATATCATCATAGTATCCTGTTGTGAAAGGATGTTCTGTTTCATCGATTCGCCCTCCAGCGTTTTTCGAAGTCACATCGTATCCAATGGTTTCAGCCAGTGATGTGGCGATCTTTCGTTGAATATCAATTGGAATCTTTCTTCCAAGAATTGACATTTCAGGCTTTTTCTGGGCGTTTTCGATTTTCTTTAGTAAAGAGATTAGTCCTTCTCTTAATTCTTGGAAGACCTTATCTATTGTAGTTGCCGTCATTTTGGGTTCAAAGATATCTATTAAGGCATCATAGGGAGTAGCCGTCTTCTTTACATCCATTAGGATTCTGGCAGCTTTTTTTCTCAGATTTAGAAGTTTTTCTAGATCTGGTTTAAAGATGGAATAATCCTTGGCTTTTTTTGCTTTTTTCCACTTGTCAACTGTTATGGCTTGTTGCTTTGCTGTTTCTATGACGAGTTCTTCCGGAAGTTTGGTTTGCTCATCGTAATGTTTCTTCATCAGGTAAACGTTTCTTTTCTGGAGTTCATCAAGTGTGCCATAATCTGTGTGCTGCAAAATTTGTGTTAATAGTTTTCCAATTTTGGGATCCGTACTTATCTTATGTTCTATGCCTCCGAGCATTGCAAGTTGCATACTTCTTAGTCGGATTCCTTTAGGAGGCATCATTGTCTCCATATCCCAGTTGACTAGGGATGCTACCGATTGCAGAATGAACAGGTCTTTTGATTTTTCCATTAATTTGTTATAGTCTGTGATTAAGGATTCAGCCAACAATATCTCCTCAAATTGAAGCATTACGTAAAGCATGCTTGTTTATAGTCTTTTTGAAATGTTCGTTGGACTGGATAGATAATTGAGGGATAGCTTTTTTCCTTGATTTTGATTCTATTAGATTAGTACACTTTATTCAGGTGAAATGTTTGACCAATAGGTGGGCAGTGTGTAGTAAATGTGGAGATAACTTTCCACAAAATAAGGTTCTAACTGTATGTTCGAGTTGTGGAGGGGCTCTCATGTTCAACTATAATCTCCAAACAATTGCTGATGTAATTTCCAAGCAGGTTCTGAAGAAAAGAGAAGATACATTCTGGAAATTTCTGGAATTGCTACCAGTTTCATCACGTAAGAACATAATTTCGCTTGGGGAGCAGTATACTCCCTTAATTAAACTCACAGGGGAATATGGCACAGAGTCTGAAAACATTTTTGTTAAAGATGATGGTAGACTGCCAACTGGAACTTTCAAAGCTAGAGGAATGGCTGTTGGCGTTTCAGCACTCAAGGAACTAGGCTTAACAAGTCTTGCTGTTCCATCTGCTGGAAATGCTGGTGCAGCATTATCCGCTTATGGTAGAAGAGCTGGTATGAAGATTTACGTATTTATGCCAGAAGATGTGCCGGAAAGTATCCTAAAAGAGTGCATATTCTTGGGCGGTGAAGTGTATCTTGTGGATGGATTGATAAACGACGCTGCCAAGATTGTGGGAAGGCTTGTAAAGAGATTCGGATGGTTTGACTTTTCAACCAATAAACAACCATATAGGTTTGAGGGTTACAAAGCTACAGCTTTTGAAATAGCTGAACAATTTGATTGGGTTCTTCCTGACAAACTGTTATTTCCAACAGGAGGAGGAGAAGGCATAATAGGTCTTTGGAAAGGATTTAAGGAACTGACTGAACTTGGTTATATCGAGAATATTCCCGAGCTTATAGCTGTTCAATCTTCTGGCTGCGCACCTCTTGTCAAAGCATTTGAAAATGGGAAATCCGAAGTAAAAGAAGCGTGGAAAGATGCTGAAACCATCGCAGCCGGTTTAAGAGTTCCCCTTCCCTTTGCAAGTTATCTTGTGCTACGCGCGATAAAAGAGACAAATGGAATGGCTATTTCGGTTGATGAAGATGAGATAATCTCGTCGATGAAAACATTCTTCAAACATGGAATATACGCTTGCCCAGAAGCTACTGTAACTTTGGCTGCTTTTCTCAAACTTGAGTCAAAGGGCATCATAGAATCTGATGAGAAGACTCTGCTATATGTGACGGGAAGTGCGCTGAAACACTTGGACATCATGCGGGTTCAAAGAGATTCGATCAAAGTCTTGGGTAAAGATGCTGTTTCCTTAACTTAAGAGAGAACGCCATTCATTCTCTTATACTAAGAAATCTTTCGAGGTCTTTATCCTTTGCAATGTAAGTTTTGTTTGGTTTGGTGCTCCGGCCGGGATTCGAACCCGGGTCTTCGGCTCGAAAGGCCGGAATACTTGGCCAGACTATATTCGGCAGAATGATTTTCATTCTTCTACCGGAGCTTGCTACCGGAGCCTTATGCAGAATATAATTTCATTCGAATAAACCTTATCGTTTGTAAACTTCTTTTAAACTCACATTTCGATTTTAAATAGCTTAAAGTCTCTTCTTTAATAGTATGCGTGTTGAGGCTTTAGGAAACATCAAAGATGGATAAAACGGGCTTCTTTATCTGCATAGAAGGATTGGATGGTTGTGGAACAACAACACAGGCAAAACTCTTAGTGAGTAACCTGTTAAAGAAAGGTTTCAACGCCGTATATACCACCGAACCAAGTTGTGGTCAAATCGGCACTTTTATCAAGAAATTCTGTTTACATGGTGGTAAGCGTGTTTCAGGCATAGTTGAGTCTTTGTTGTTTGCAGCAGATCGATATCAACATCTTGAGACTGAAGTTATCCCTGCAATAAAACAGGGAAAGATCGTAGTTTCTGATCGTTACGTGTATTCTTCATTTGCTTATCAGGGTTCAGCAGGGCTTGACCTTGAGTGGATTGAGACAATAAATACGCACTCAATACATGCAGATCTCGTAATCTTCGTTGACGTGGATCCTCTGGTTGTGATGCAAAGGCTGAAACCGGAAAAATCAGTTATGGAAAACCTTAACACACAAAAAAAAGTAAGAAAGATCTACATGGAATTCGTTAGAAAGAAAGAGCTTATCTTAATCGATGGCAGCAAGTCGATAAAAGAGGTTGCTGAAGCCATTCTGGCTGAGGTTCTGTCTCTTATAGAAGATGAGGAATAGCCTGTTCTACTATATACAGATTTTTTAGACTTGGAAGAAAGTACTTTAACCTTAGAAGTGATGAACCCTGCAATCTCGCCTGGTGACACATGCCTAGGCCCTTTCTCGTGATAAACATGGATTTCAGTTCTTCTTCGATCAAATAAAAACCGTAACATGTAATAGTCAAACTTCAGATGATCTCTTTTTCCCTGTTGTTCTTTATAGTATCTAATTGCGCAGAAGAAATCCAATATTTTAATGGATTTTCTTTTTAAAAGCTTCAATGTTCTCTTGGTCTCTTCAGCGTCAAGGTAATTAAAATAATGGGCTTCAGCTATGCCTAACTCAAAAATAACTTTGCACTTTGGAATTGATGGACCGCTGACTTCTTCTAATTCAAAGATTTTGCCATTTATTTTATGGAGTGTCTTCACTAAGACTTCTGAACGTTTGCTTATCGATGTCGTTGATGGCAATCTTACTGATTTATGGACGTTTTCAGGAAAATTCTCGTAAAGACCGAGAATTGAGATTGTTATTTACGCCCCTTGTGTCTTTCTTATTTTCTCAAGGTTCTTTAAGAGTCCTGAAAGAACATTGTTCATCTTTTCCAGTTCTTCCATGTTCTCCTCTTTACTTATTCTATTTTGAATATTCTCAATCTTGGTCAATAGGGTTGCCTCTAGATTGTTAAGAACAGATGAACCAGCGAGTTTAGAGGCGTCTTCTCCTTTCCTTAGAATAATCACTTTCTTCTGACATTGTGTGCACCAAAGATCCTTATTTCTTAACCTGAAAAGTGGAGACGCACAAGCTGGACAAGCTAAATCTGTAAGTGTTGTTCCCTGTCGCAGTAATTCAGCCATTCTTTTAATGTGCTGCTCCTCTTCCTCCTTCGTCGGCAACCTTTAAAACCTCAAAATAATAGATATAAAGGCCTATATAATTTGGTTATCACGATTTTATGATGGTGGTCTGTATGGTTAAGAAGAAGAAGCAGGGTGAGTATGAGGACCGAGTAAAGCAGGCGCTCTTTGTTTTAGGTCAAGTCTCTGAAGACACTACAACTCCTCGAAATATCAGAAGAGCAGCAAAGAACTCAATGACCACTCTTCAGACAACAGAATACACACCTGCAGTAAGAGCTTCAAACGCTATTTCAACATTAGATGAGATCTTACAAGACCCAAACATGCCACCATACACACGTGTAAAATTGTGGAACGTAATGAGCTTATTAGAAGCGATAAAGGACTAATGGTGAACACACAGAACACAATTTTCCTCCCTAATTATTCCCATACTTTCTTGGTAAGCTTATTAAACGCAAATCACCAGTTGAGTTTAAGGTGATTACATGAAGCTTTTTCATTACGAAGATGTGAAGGCTGATGAGGTTGGAGGTGAGGCTTCCAAAGTAAGTATTAGGTGGCTTATCACAAAGGAGATTGGCGCAATGAACTTTGCAATGAG
>JASFPN010000036.1:0-11463 GCA_050115965.1 Candidatus Bathyarchaeota archaeon | reverse complement strand
GGGTAGAGCTTGGGGTCTGCGGACACTTGCTCTAGCTAGAAATGCTGATGGCTTGATCCTGATGGTTGATCTATCGGGTGATCCTGTAGCTCAGCTTGATCTGGTTCTAGGTGAAATGATGGAAGCTAGAATATTTACCAAGGAACCAAAAGGAAGTGTGGAGGTTAAGAAAAAATTTACTGGGGCAGGATTAACGATAATTTTACTCGGCAAACTTGTTGATTGTAGTCCTAGGAGTATTAAGCAGCTTCTCAGAAGCTATGGTGTTAATGACGCAGTGGTTAAATTGCATGGTGAAGTGAAACTTGATGAAGTGGAAGAAGCAATCTTTGAAAGCACAGTGCATAAACCAACAATTGTGCTGGCAAACAAAGCAGATGTAAAACAAGCAAAACAGAATTTTAACAGGTTGAAGAATCATCTTGATGGCCAGCTCTCTTTGCTTCCAGTTTCATGCAAGACAAGGCAAGGTTTGGAAGTGTTAGGTAGGACTCTCTTTGATGCACTGGGTTTGATACGGGTCTACACCAAAGAGCTCAACAAGAAAGTTGCTTCTCAGAGGCCGTTCATACTTGGAAAGAACGCAAATATTTCTGACTTGGCCCAGAATATTCATACTGATTTTAGCAAAGATTTTTCATTTGCTAAAGTCTGGGCTGAACGGCTTGTGTTCAGTCCTCAGAAAGTGGGTGTCACGTTTAGGCTTGAAGATGGAGACACTGTAGAGATTCACATGAAATAGGATTAAAGATCATCGAGAGGCTTGTGCAATTCTTTCTTGTTCGTGTCTTTTAGAGACTCCATGACTCCTCATATCATGGGTAGCTGCTAGTATCAGTTCTTCTGCGATGCATTCTGCCAGTGGACGAGGGTTGTTTATTGAAGCTCGTCTTGCGCCTTCACATAAGTTTCTCAAAGCCAGGTCTATTCTCCTCTGTGGGGAGACATCTACAGAAAGGTGATACACAATACCTCCGTAACTCAGCCTTGTTGTGTCTTCACAGGGTGCAGAATTCTCTACGGCTGCCACAAGTACTTCAATAGGATTTTTACTTGTTTGCAAGTTTATTATCTCGAAGGCATGTTTTAACGTGTTCATTGCTCGGGCTTTGCTACCAGCATTCTTTCCTGGGCGCATCAGGTTGTTTAAAAATCTTTCAACAATGTTTACCTTTGCTTTTCGGAAGCGCTTGTGTTCATGACGACCCATACTGTGAGGAACAACTGTTGGCCTTAGTCCCAAGTATCGTTCAAGGCCTGGGTCTTGAACCTTTAGATCGTTAAAACTCCATTTTTCAAAGAGTTTGATTCCGTTCTCTGCTGGTTCTTTCTCTTTTCCTGGATTCATAAAGGTCACCGCATGGGTTTCTCTTTTCTTCCATAGACAAGTTCTATCAGGGAAACGTCGTTAACCATTATGACCTTCCATCTTACGCCTGGAATGTCGCCCATTGCTCCTCCACGCGAACCGCCTATGCCTTCTAGCATCACTTCATCGTGTTCATCAACGATGTTTAGAGCTCCATCTCCTGGTAGGAAAGCTGTGACGAGACGACCGTTCTTTATAAGTTGGGCTCTCACACATTTTCTTATGGCGCTGTTGGGTTGCTTACTCTCAACTCCCACCTTTTCTAAGACTATACCGCGAGCCATAGGTGCTCCTTCAAGAGGATCTGCTTTCACATTTAGACCCAACACTCGCCTTTTGTAGTCTATGTCGCTCCACCTGAATTTTTTCCTTTTTTTCCCGAGTTTTCTTGCTGCGAATTCTCCTTTTGGAGATTTGGAACCCATAAGTATGTTTCCTCTCGTCTACGACTAGTAGCATCCTGATATTTAAACTGTGACTTGAATATTCTTCATATGAAACTAGAATTTTTTTGAGATGAATATTAGCATGATTAAACTTTGGTTTGTAAAGAGATCGTTTAAGTTTTAATTGCCTAGACATTCATCTATTGTTGACGTGTGAGAATCATGGATACGTGGCGATTACTGAAGCTCCAGACTTATGATGGGTTTACGAATATGGCTGTGGATGAGGCGATTCTAAGGGCTAGAATTGAAGACTTGGTTCCAAATACTTTGAGGTTATATTGTTGGATGCCTTCCACGGTTTCTATGGGAAGATTTCAGAAAATTGATGATGTTGTCTATGTGGATAACTGCAAAATACATGGTGTCTCCATTGTTAGGAGAATAAGTGGTGGAGGCACCGTCTTCCATGATTCGGAAGGTGAGGTCACATATAGTGTTGTGGCTAGTAAAAAAGACTTGGAAGGACAAGACGCAATAGAAGTTTATGAGAAAATCTATGGAGGAATTGCTGAAGCCCTAAACTCCCTAGGAGTAAATGCTGATTTTGAGGAGGGAAACATGAGGAACTGTCCAAACCTCACAATAGGGGGAAAAAAGGTTTCTGGAAGCTCGCAATACCACAAGAAAGGAGTTGTCCTACAACATGGCACACTTCTCCTTGATGTTGATTTGAGGAAGATGTTTACTTTCCTACGAGTTCAACTATCTGAAAACTGTTTTGAAACAATGCAGACGGCAGAAAAAAAGATTACATCATTGAAGAAAGAGTTAAGCAGGAAAATTTCAAAGAAACGAGTCGAAAAAGCCATGTTTGATGGTTTTGAGAAGAAATTGGGTGTAGGGTTTGCGGAGGGGCAAATATCGTCTCATGAATTGAAGATTGCAAGACAACTAAATGAAGAGAAGTATACTAGGGATGAGTGGAATCTTCATGGTAGGCAAAATGTGAAGATCATTTAAGTATTATGGAGCATGGATTAGGTTTCTTCTACTCTCCATTTTATGCCTTCTGGTGTGTCTTCGATTATTACGCCCATTTCACGTAGTTTTTTCCTAAGTTCGTCAGCCTCTTCATAATTCTTCCTTTTTCTCGCTTTTTCTCTTTGTTGGATCAATTTTTCTGCTTCTTCCCTCAGTTTCTTTCTAGTACTTTCAGGTTCCCCGATTACTCCGAGAACCTTGTCAAAGCCAAGTATGGTTTGACGGATTTTCTCTGCTTCCAATTTATTAACTAGTTTTTCGTCAATGAGTTTATTCATGTCTCTCACGAAGTCGAATAAGGCAGCCAGTGCAATGCTAATATTCAGGTCGTCATCCATGGCTTCCTCAAAACGTTTCTGTACATCACCAATTGCCTTTGTTATTCTGTCTCCACCATCCTTTCCATCAACGTCTGAGAGTCTGTGAATGAAGTTGGTTAATCGATCAACGGCGTTCTCTGCAGCCTTTAATCCATCGAATGTGAAGTTCAGCTGTTGCCTGTAGTGTGTTGATATGAGTAGATATCGTAGGGCTCTAGGAGTATAACCCTTCTCAATTATGTCTCCTAAAGTGTAGTAATTTCCTAGGCTTTTACCCATTCTTCCTCCTTCCACTAGTAGGTGTTCATTGTGCAGCCAATATCTAGCGAATTCTTTGTCTGTTACTGCTTCGCTCTGGGCAATCTCGTTCTCATGATGGGGGAATAGGTTATCAACTCCGCCAGTATGAATGTCTATGGTCTCTCCCAGATACTTCATAGCCATCACGGAGCATTCAACATGCCACCCCGGATATCCATTTTCACCCCATGGAGATTTCCAGTTCATTATGTGTTGAGGATCATTTATCCAGAGGGCAAAGTCGAATTGGTTCCTCTTTTCTGGGTTGAACTCAACTCTTCCGCCAGCACCGGATTTAAGTTTGTGAACAGTGTTCCCAGATAATTTTCCGTAATCTCGGAATTTTGTTACATCAAAATATACAGATCCATTTACTATGTAGGCATAGCCCTTTTCGATGAGTTTCTGGATCAATTGTACCATCTCTTCTATGTGGTCTGTGGCTCTTGGGCGAACCATGGGTTCTTTAAGGTTCATCTTTTTTGAATCTTCCATGAATATTTTGATGTAGGATTCTGCGATTGCCCAAGGATCTTTCTTCTCTCTTTTGCTGGCGGCTTCCATCTTGTCTTCGCCAATATCAACGTCGTGGAACATGTGCCCTACATCTGTGAAGTTCATAACTTGTTTAACTTGAAACTTTCTGTATTCGAGGTATCTTCGAAGAAGGTCCACGAATGTGAAGGCACGTAGATTTCCGATTGTTGCATAATCGTAGACAGTAAGCCCACAATTGTACATTGAAACGGTGCCCTTCTTCAATGGTTTGAAGAGTTCTTTCTTTCTGGTGAGTGTATTGTGCAGTTTCAGCATTTAGTCACACTGCCATTCAGACTTTCGTGTGGTTCTCTCACTTCTTAGATTGATGGTTCTTCTTAGTTATACTTTCCTTTGATTATTGATTTAAAATCCGAGAACCTTGTTGACGGAGGGCGTATGGTTGGTGGACGTGTTAGTCAAATTTTTGTAGGTTTATCATTTTCTTGAAGTTCTTTAGATCTTCGGAGACGAGTTTGAGGAATCTTAGTTCTTCTATGGCTTTCTCATATTTTATGAATTCTTCGCGGATCTTGTGGATTGTTTGTCTGTTTTGGTCCATTTCTCTTTGCTCCGTGGGTTGTTGGAGGGCTTCACCGTTTTTTGGCTGACAACATAGCCAGTCCGTCATCGAGGAGAAAGGAGAAGGCTTCGAAAACGGAAAAACCGATTCGTGGCTTTTGTGGTTCAGCCTTCAACCTTAGCCCTCCAATACCACATCGTAAGACTTAAGATATTGGAGAAGTATAAAAGGATTACTGAATAATAATAAATTACAAACGGGGAAGCTTTTTTCAGCCTATAGCAAGAATGCCTTCTAAAATCTTTTGTTCAGGCATATTCAGCTGCTTTGCAAGCCATGTCTTCAACATCAAGGTCTGTCTCGGAAGATCTCCACTGTACGTTATGACTTGATTATTTCTCAAAGCATCAGCCTGAAACGTTTTTTCAGCCTCTTTATATAAGAAAGACAGGGTTTCAGCTTGGTACGCAAGGGTTTTGAAATCTTCCCACTGTTTGCATCGTAAGATCACTGGAGGTCCACGGGTATCTCGTACCTGCTGTTTGGGAGCTGCCTTTGCTGCCTGTGTTTTTGGAGGAATTGTTGCAGCTTCGTGAGGGGTCGACAAATATGTGATCAGGTTTGTTATCTCATCCTGAAGTGTTCCAAGCCCTTCTTCAACGTTTTCTATCTTTCCACCTAACTCCCCTGTGCCACCAAGTCTGTCAGTAATCTTTCCCAATTCAGTGATTAGTCTATCAAGATCCTTCTCATGTTCTTTCAGGACGTTTATTATGAAGTCCAAGGCTTCTAAGGCTTCATCTTTTGACGGAGGGGCTTTAGGCATAGCTTCTCTTCCTTTATGGTTAAAGTAAATCAATGGCCTGAGGATAAATAAAGGTAGCGAATCCTCAAAAAGTATCCGTGGGAAGACATAAACGTAAATATTAGCAATAAACTGTTCTTCTCTGTTTTATTACATTACATAATGATAAACATGGCTTTTACTCATGGTACTTCCACAGTTTTTGATGGATATTCATAAACTGACATGTTTCTTGAAATGGAATACTGTATTTATACAATTCTTACAACAATACAAATGGTATAAGGGAATGCAAACCTCGAGGGGAAGGAGAAGGCTAAATAAAAGAAGCCAGACCGTTGATCGAGACAAAGTCACGCGTCTTGTGAAAGAAGAGGTGAAAGCTCACATCAACCACATGGGAGCAATAACTCATCTTGACAAAGTGGTTGTGAAATCTTTCGTTACGGATTTATGGGGAGATATACCGATGTACCTGATTGAAGGAGACGCTGAAGTACGGGTTAAGATAGGCTTCCTATCTACCCGAATAGGTTCAAAAGGCTTCATAGCGACTGTGAAAGCAGAAACAGGAGAAATACTTGCCATAAACTGGGAACCAGGCAAAGTTTCATAATACATGAACCATGTGTCTAAGGGTCATCAGGGATAAGATCATTTTTCATGCTTCTTATGGTTAATTCAATTATTTGATAACAGTTACGACAACGTAAAGCAATTAACTCAAATCCATTCAACAGATCAAAGCTTCGCTGCACATACCTCATCTTTCTACGATGCCTACACGTATACTGCCCAGTATTAGATGAAGGCTGCGAAGCCCTTCCCCCTTCTCCAAGTAATCTTCCTCTCGGCTTTAAAATAATGTTTCTGAAACAATCTTCTATTGTCTTGATATTGCGCGCGAGCAAGGCAGCAAAATTAGCGTACATCCACTATAGTTCGAAAACAAAAAATTTATACAGTCATGATGTCTTGCACTCAGTCAGAACCTATTGGGCGGATAGATCAGCTTGGAATGATCGCCACGTTGGCATCGTGGAGGCCGCGGGTTCAAATCCCGCTCCGTCCACCATCGAAAACGTAGCGTAATGGTTACTTGTGCTCGTAAATCCACATTTAAAGTTTTTTTAGATTGATTTAACATGAACTCGTAATGAGTATATCACTCGTTAGTCGAGAATTTAATCTGGACTTCATAAATTATTTCAATAATCCAAACATTCCTTCAAGGTTGGGATAATCATATCACGAAGGTGTCTCTATGGCTGAAGCTTCAACTATGAAAATCGAACCAGATGAATACATCGAGACAGGGCTGTTAAGCTCCCGAGTGAATTATTACGTTCTCAAGGAGAAGTGGTGGGACTGGGGAAGTGGCGACATCTATAACGAGAAGGGTAAGTCTATTGGAAAGATGCATAGAAAGGTTATCTCACTTAGGGCACTAACTGAAGTAACTGAAACGAATGGAACTCTGGTTTTTTCTATAAATAAAAAGGTTGTTTCAGTTCGTGCATCCTACATGATAAAAGATGCTCAAGGAAATATGTTGGGAAGAACAAATAAAAAGATCCTCACTTTCTTCCGTCCTAAACTTTGGTTGGAAGATGAGGATGGTAAAAAGCTTCTGGAAGCCCAGGGCAATTTCCTAGGAAGGGATTTTAAGATAAAGGATTCAAAAGGCAACCTGAAGGCTAGGATAGGTAAGAGCGACTTCTTCAAGGATTTCCTATTTGGAGGTGTGTTCGACTTCTCAGATACTTACGCTGTGAAAATCCTGGATCCAGAATTTGACAAACAGCTATTGCTGGGTTTTGTGATTGCTATAGATAACAGCGTTCACGATAAAAAATAAGCATTCAACAATGCATTGAAAGATGAAGGATCTACCTATTAACCTCAGATTTAAGATCACACCCACGCCAAGTAGCAGTTGCATACACTACTAAACCTTCTTTACGTAGGCGCTTTCTTGGAGAGTTCTAAATAGAAGATTTCACCCTTTTTCCATTCATCCACAATTTTGAACATTGTTTTTTTGGCTATTTCTTTGAAATGTTCAATGTTTTGTTCCTGCAATTTTACTCCATAACCTGCTTCTAACTCCTCATCTGGCAGTTTAACCTTTAAGCGAACCATAAACGCCTTGTAATCTCCAAACCTCTTAGGCATCTCAACATCCCATAACAAAAACTTTCCATTCTCTTTGATAACACAATGAACCTCGCTGAAAACTTTCAAATGGACCTTCTTTGGCATATACATCAGAGAGAAAAAAGAGGTACAAACATCAAAGGAATTTGGTAAAAATTTCAAGTTTGTTGCATCCATCACAACTTTCAACGCTTCATTCTGGGTTTCCTTCAATTCTCTTTCATTCTTATCTATTGCAACAACTTGCCTACCATTTAGCTTACCAATTATTCCTTGCCCTCCTCCCCCAATGTCCAAAATGAAGCCATTTGTTACAATGGGACTTAAGTCAATTAATTGTGTTTCACCACTGTAGGTGAATCTTTCTATAAATTCAAGGATTTGTTTGAGTAACTCTTCCCTACCAGTTTTCTTGGCTATACTTATTGCTTGATGTATCTTCTCTCCTGCTCTCTTCAGATTATCAACCTCAACATCTAACCTTGCAGCCTCTATCAGATGTTTGATCTCTTCTTCGCCCGCATCTCTCATCAAAGACAGCCTCAATAAGTTTCAGGTTTCAATCTTCAGTTTCAGTTTTATGATTTGTGGAAACGCTTGCTTCAACGTAAGCTATTCTGACGCCCTTAATCAGCATCATCAAGGATTCGTTTTCACTCACGTAATATCTTTGAATAGCTCTTGCTTTGTTTAATTGAACATTAAAACGCATTAAATTAAAGCCTAGATATAGAACAAATTCGAAATATTCGAATATGTCAATCAGAGAATCATTGGTTGATGCCTATAATCGGAATTGGGTCATGTACCAAGATTTAATACAAAACACAACTGACAAACAATGGAAGACAGGTGACATAGAATATCTTACTCCAGCTGAGTTGGTATATCATGTGCTTGATTGCGTTGATTTCTACACAGAAGCTACGCCTAAAGGATATGTTTGGGGGCACCGTTTCAACATAGACTGGAAAAAAGTTACACCAGAACAGTTACCAACAAAAGAGCAAACCAGGACTTACCTCGAAGAACTGATGAAGAAAGTGGATATTTGGCTTCAAGGATTGGATGATTCAGACCTTCTATCTCCAGAGAAAGCCTTTCCTTGGACTGGCACGACGAAACTTGGACGTGCTATATACTTACTAGTCCACTGTAGACAACATATGGGAGAGATCAACGCTGAACTAAGAAGACGCGGACTCGCAAGAATAAAATGGAGATAAAAATCTACGCATTGTACATGGTTTTAAGCGTCAACAGTCTTCTTGATTTGCTCACAACAATGTTTTCTTTCTTTTTGTCTTCTTTTCAAGATAGAATTCTACATAGCCACAGTTTTTACAGGCGTGACCGAATATTCTTCTGGGATCTTTAAATCGCCACAGACTCTTTCCAGCACTCCAGTTCCAAGCTCCAGGTAAATATCCTAGCTCCATTGTTCCCCAACATTTGGGGCACTGTCTAACTTCATTTTCACCCACATTTATCCCTCCTTTTCGAGCTGTAGCACGTGGTCAGCCATAATAGAGAAAGTTATAGGTTGAAAATGGCTCTCATCTCTCATGCTTACCATGAAACTTTCAATTTGATCCACAGCTTGGAATGGTAGTTGTTCAATTAAACTAATCATCTCTACATAGGAGTTATAGTTGATGTGAAAGGACACTATCACACGATCATAATTCATACCGATACCTTTCATTGCCATCAATGTTGAATGAGGTATTTTCCTCTCCAAGTCCTTTAGTTCTCCCAAGATGCTTTCGTAATCTTTGCTGCTAAGCTCTTTTTCGCGCGCGCGCGCGAACGAACAAAAGTTAGCGCCATTAGTTCATAGCCAAGTTTTGATAGATCTGGAAGCATCGAATACTCTCTAATGTAGCCCTCCTTCTCAAGTCTTCTACGTATCCTGGTAATTGTTGGCTGTGACTTTCCAATCTTCTTGGCAAGTTCCCTATCACTAATTCTACTGTTCTTCATGAGCTCAGAAATAACCGTCAACTCAAGTTTTCTCATGGATCATTCCTTCAATTCCTCATACGGATCAACCTAACGCATATCCATAATTTGAACATGGGCTAATCTTCTATAAAATCATGAAAGCAACTATTAAAAACCTTAGGAAAAACATTACACTTTCTAAGAGAGAGAAGTACCGTTTTTATCGCATAAGGATTAACTTAAGATGCCTGTGAATGATATTAGCGGAAGTAGTAGAAACCAAGTCTTATTAAATTCTTTTAATTTCAAAGATAACGGGTCTATATCCATCTGTACAGCAGAAGATCCCTGTTCCTTTTTCTGTTGACCAAGGAAAGTTGCCGCCAAACCTTAAGGTAACCACCGCTTTATACAGATCATCCCATGCCCAATGACAGAATCCTTCAGGCATCTTACCATCATCTTCAACAATAAATTCCTGGCCCTCTTTGAACACACTACATGCCTCTATCACTTGCCCATGCGGAGGATTATCACCAAAAATCTGCTTGGTATCTGTCCTCTTCAAAACTGTTATCTTCAGTTTGTATCTTTCAGCCATAACATCACCACTTCTAAATCTCTTCCTCAGTTTATTAGTCTTAACCTCACTATTATCTCCCCGCTTCTACTTTTTCAAATGGGCATGAAAGTTCTTCATTTTCACCAATTGAATTGTTTATCGAAGACCCTTAAATCGATGAATTTAAAGGATAGGGTGTCCGTATCTCAAGTGTCATGTCATACAAAGAGAAGAACATAAGGGTGCTTCCGGAAGATACAGACGCTTTTGGTAGACTAAATTGGAGGGTATATTGTAGATATTGTGAGCAGGGAGAAGCCGGCTTGATGGAAAATCTAGGTTTTTCCACTACCTACTTCCATAAAACACAAGGAATATCCTTTCCAAGAAGAGCTGCTCACTTCGAATATGTTTCACCTGTCTCACCAGAAAACCTGATAGATCTCGAGACTGAGATCAAGAAAGTGGGAATCACTTCACTAACACTAAAACATACTTTCTATAAAAAGAGAGAAAAAGATGGAGAACCAATCATAGCAGCAAAAGCAGAGGTAACAATTGTCGCCTATGACGATCGACTTCTCGATAAGACCAAACTACCGAGAAAACTGGTAGACACATTAACTGCAATGGGCATTACAAAGAACCAATAAAATCAGGTCAGAATCGATGCTTGTTCATAAGGATCGAGTATGTATGTGTGTAAAGCACCCAGGTATCTGTGGACTTATTGCGATCATATTTTTTTGATTATTAATTCTGCGAATGTTTGGCTAGCCTTTAAAGTTTCTTCGTTGACTCCGGCAAACAGAACTTGGAAATAATCGAACCCCATATCTGTGAGATGTTGGAGTCGTTTCTCGATCTCTTCTGGATGGCCGACCCATGAGCCAGGGGCATTTTTGTGGAAGCGTTCCTTCAGTTTTGTTATCGGCAGATTCATTCTTGTTGACATCTTCTTTAGAAATTCGTTTAACTCTTCCTCTGATTTTGTTACAAAGACACCTGGCCATTCAGTTACTAGGCTTTTACCCACTTCTTCGTAATCTCTTCCAACGTTCCTACAGTGTTTTCTTAATACGTCTAGTTTATGTTTCAGGTCAGGTGTCAACCAGAGATTACAGTAATCAGCGTATTTGGCTACCATCCTTAGTGTTCGTCGTTCTCCAGAACCTCCTATTAGGATGGGAGGCATAGGTTTTTGCACTGGTTTTGGTGCTGAAAAAGCGTTTTTGATCTTATAGTGTCTTCCTTTGAAGGTTACTTTTGGTTTTGTCCATAACAATCTGATTATTTGGATGGCTTCTTCCATTTGATCCATGCGGTTCTTCAGTGAAGGGAAGGGAATTCCATAGGCTTGATATTCGATCTTTTTCCAACCGGCTCCAAACCCAAAGAACAACCTGCCATTTGATATGGTGTCGACTGTGGCTGCAATCTTTGCTAGCACTGATGGATGTCTATAAGAGTTACATGTAACCAGGGTTCCCAAACGAATTTTTTGGGTTTTTGAGGC
>JASFPN010000035.1:0-11710 GCA_050115965.1 Candidatus Bathyarchaeota archaeon | reverse complement strand
TCTGTTGGTTCGGTTTCAAGGGTTTCTGTTGGTTCGGTTTCAAGGGTTTCTGTTGGTTCGGTTTCAAGGGTTTCTGTTGGTTCGGTTTCAAGGGTTTCTGTTGGTTCGGTTATAACTCCTTGCAGAGGAGTCGGTTCTATAGTTGGGATTCGTATGCTCTGTGAAAGTTCGTTTGTTGCTTCTTTCATGGTATTTAGTTCGTTTCTTGCTGTGTCAAGTCCTGTGGATAGTAAACTAATCTCGCGTTCATAGATCTCTTCTTCTATTTCACCTGCTACGTGACGGATTTCATAGTTTGCTAAAAGTGTCTCTAACGTTTTAATGTGCTGTTCAAGCTCTTCCGCTTTGACATTCATTTTATCCAAAAGCATTTTTTGTTGTTTCTCAATTTCTACTACTGCTTCATCTATTTTTTTGTTGAAAGAGTCGTAAGTGGGTTGCGAAATGCGACCGGCATTAAGTAAATCGTCCAGAGCCTGCTTCTTCTTCTTGGTCATCTCATATTCTTCGTTTAATTTCTCAAAAGAATCTTTCCATGAAATCAATTTTAACACCGGTTGTTTTCTATCCACAAATAGGAAAAATAACCTTTGCTGACATGCAGATATATCTCTAGCTAACAAAATCGATGCTGTTGTTTCAATACCTCTCAAATTAAGATTTAAAAACCAAATACTCCTCAATCCCATCATAACAGATAAATGAGAACCAATAAACAGACAACGCGTAATCGAAATACTAAAATGCATCCTGTCAAGTCAAGTCTTACCGTTAGAAAATATGGGCCCGTAGCTCAGCAAGGATAGAGCACCGGGCTTTTATGCAAGAGCTATGTTGTTGCAAGGAGACCCGGGGGTCCCGGGTTCAATTCCCGGCGGGCCCGCCATCGCACAGAACAAAGAGGGTAAAAGTTGAAACAAGTAGCTTTCATGATTTCAGATGACTTGTATCAATATCTAAGTTTTCTAGAAAAGTCCAAATTTATTCTAAATAAAGAGGAAGCTCTTAGTACAGCCTTAGAATTCTATAAAAAACTAGCTATGCATGATTGGTTACCATTTCTTTATCGGATGGGTGGTGGACGAGTAATGCTAATGGACACAACCGCAATCCTAGATTTCTTTCATCTACTCACCAACGAGGAAATCTTTAACGTAGCCCGAACATCAGCTTTAAGAAGGAAGGTGACGAACCCATTTTTCAAAGATGTTGATTTTTCACTTCCTGAAAACTGGTCTACTATTCTGAACGAAATGGAAATCATGGGATGGGGTAAGTTTACTCAAATTGAAAATGGAATAAGGGTTGAATCCTGCATAATTCCAACCATTTATCTAAAGGGCTACTTTGAGGGGATGTTTGGAAATCAGTTTACTTCCCATCCATCTGAGAAGATACCAGACGCAGTAATCTTTGTACTTGAGAAAAAAAAGACTTACTAAACCACTGAATCTCTAAAGTCCTGTCCATGGACATCGTTTATAGGGGCCAATGACGATTGTAACGATCGTTCCTAGGATTCCTTCAAGTTTTAATTCTTCTTCGAGGAAAGCGTTAAGGTCTTCCATCTTCTCTAGAATGACTTCAGTAACAATGTCAGTGTCGCCACTTGTTCTGTAAACAACTTGAGTGTCTGGTTGTTTAGCGAGGTGCTCTGCAATGGTTTTTAGTTTTGCAGGTTCCACACGTAATCCTATGAAAGCTTTAATGACTCTTCCCAATTTATGATAGTTTAGTACTACGGTGAAACGTTCAATTATTCCATCCTTCTGAAGTTTCTCAATGTGTCTGCGAACTGTGGCTTCGCTTGCACCTACTTCCTTAGCGATTTGTACCACTGGTTTACGAGCATCTGTTTGCAGTGCTCTGATGACTTTCATATCGAGTGTGTCGATAATCGACATATTCCTTCACACTTTGTACGAATAATAGTTATATATTCAACTTGTATATACATTTTTATATTGGCCTTCCATGCTGACGTGTACGGTTTTTTTACCTAATAGTATCCAATAATATCATAATTTTACCGGAATCATTCACGAGATAGCCCTATATCTGCTGGGAAAGCTAGGAAAAAGGCTAAATAATGACGAAAAACATCACCAAAAGTTTTATCTTTCGTCATCTCTATATATACCCATATATACAGTATATAAAAAATGGAGAATATGATATGTCAATAGAAGAAATCGTTGAAAGTATTCCAGCATCATCTTGGGAAGCAGTTTCTGAAAGATTCATAGATGTCATTCTGAACTCACCCAAAGCAAACAAGATGCCCAGCGGATTGGCAAGAACAATACTCTATTACTGGCAGAGAGATCAACTTGCAACAAAAATCGGCATCCAACGCCTTCTGGAAGCTGCGATGGCAATCGATCCCGAAGTAACATACACAATCCTAGGTGAACTGGGTCTTCAAGAAGTCGCCACAGTACTTAAAAACCTGTAGAAACCATTTCGTAATCATCTGAGAAGCCTTCTCAAAAACGATCGGTGAGGCTTTCATAGATGATTGACTTCGGAATCGAATTCGTACCTCGTGACCTATACTGGAAAACAACGTTTTACGCTATTCAGGCTGAGAAAGCCGGCTTTAAAACTCTATGGGTTACAGATCACTTCAACAATCGGAACGTGTATGTTTCATTAGCAATAGTGTCTGCCTATACTGACAAGATACAATTAGGTCCTGGCGTGACAAATCCCTATCTGTCCCATCCAATTGTAACTGCTCAAGCAGTTTCAACACTTAATGAGATTGCTCCTGGAAGAGTGATATGTGGAATAGGCGTCGGAGACAGAACCACAATGGAGATGGTGAACCTTAGGCTTTCTAAACCATTGGCAACCATCAGAGAATCAGTGAGAATAATCAGATCAATAACATCAGGAGAGACTCTGGAAATGCAGGGAAAGATCTTTACAATCCAAGGAGCCAAACTGAACTTTCAGATCACCAGCAAAGTACCAATATATATTGGGGCTCAAGGACCAAAAATGTTGGCGTTGGCTGCAGAGATCGGTGATGGCGTTTTAATAAATGCTTCACATCCCAAAGATATCACAAAAGCGATGGGATTCATAAATGAAGGGATCGATAGAGCAGGAAAAAAGTTGGAGGACATAGAAATTGCAGCCTATACCTCATTTTCAGTTGCTAAAAAAATTGAGAAAGCAGTAAAAGCTGTGGTTCCAGTTGTAGCCTATATCGTTGCTGGGTGCCCCGAAACAGTTCTTGAGAAACATGGAGTTCCCATCAAAACTGCAGAGGCGATAAGACAAGCTATTGTTAAAGGAAAATGGAAAGACGCGTTTTCAAAAATAACTGATGAAATGATAGACGCATTTTCAATATGTGGTACTCCAGATATGGTGATAACAAAAATACGCGAGTTAACCAATGCAGGAACAACCCAAATCGTGGCGGGATCACCAATAGGCCCTAATATACGTAAGTCCATTAATATGATCGCTGCTGAAATATTTCCATCGTTCAAAGAGGATGAGGAATGTGATTGAAGCTCACATCCTACTAAGAGTTAAACCTGGTATGGACAGATCTGTCTTTGAAACAGTCAACAAATTAAGACAGGTAACAAATTTGGAAACCGTATATGGAGAATACGACCTAATCATGTCAGTTGAAGTACAAAGTATGGATGATCTGGACAACCTGATTTTCGACTCAATCAGGACGATCCAAGGAGTCCAAAGGACAACTACCCTCATTACTATAGAACCACCAAAATAGGGAGGGAGTAGGCAGAATATGGAAGGAATGGAACCACCATCTACTGTTCAAGGAGTAATGAGTAAACCCGTAATAACCATAGAAATGGGTAATACTGTTCAGGCATCTGCTGAAATCATGAGCAAGAAAAATGCTGGATCCATAATAGTCACTAAAAAATCTGAGCCTATAGGTATAGTTACGGAGAGAGATATTTTACGTAGAGTCGTTGCCAAGGGTCTTGATGGCTCCCGAATGTTGATTGAGGAAATAATGAGTAAGCCCTTAGTCACAATTTCAGAAAACATCCCAATAATTGAAGCCATTAGAATACTTCAAAAGAAGAAGATAAGAAGACTCTTGATCTTGGATAAGAATAGGTTAGTTGGAATAGTTACGCAAAGAGACTTACTTCGCGCTCTTGCCTTGCACGTAATAATTTCGTTTAGACCGTTGCTAAAAATGGCTTAGAAGTGAAACAATGATCTCAGCTTTCACGTTAGTTAAGGTTTCTTCTCAAATGAATACATCAGTTTTCAGAGAAATTGCGAAACTTCCGTTGATGAAACAGGTGACACTCACCTATGGTGAATATGATCTCATAGTGAGAACAGAAACAGACAACATTGGTGAATTGAATAAATTCATCTACAATATACTTCGTAAGATTCCAAATATCACAATGACGGCCACATTAATTGTGTCAAAAAGGTTAATGCCTAAGAACAAGCCCTAAATGTGTGGAACCTCTATTAACAATCTTAATCTTGTGAGATTAAGTGCTCTCAATGAATAAAACAGCTTCTGAACAGAAAGTAAGACTTCAAATTTCAAAAAATTTTCCCTGGTGCCCCTTTTGTTGCTCTGAACACCTGAGAATCGATGTTAAACCTCAACGCGAAATTGACTACATATCCTGTAGCAACTGCAGGGCCAGATGGGAGCTTAAAATTCAAGATAAGATAAGATCTGTCAAGTTAATTACGACCAGCCTTGATTGGAAGGGAAAAGAACTCCTGGAGAAAGAGACAGAACCCAAATTCTGGCAGAATAAGGCTTGGATATGTGTCTTGACACGTAAAACTCCAAAAAACCCTTCCTAAACCAACGTCGCACAGGCCATAACTGGTTTCGCGATGGTTCTTCACCTATACATGAATGTACGTGTTATCTTCTCTACTCTTGATTTTCTGAACTTTCTTCATTCGTACCAGATGTTTCTTTATCATTTCCCCTTCCCAGTATTGGAGTAGCGGTTCAGCATATGGGAACCTACCATAGATAGGCATTTTCTCAATAAGCTGCTCAAGAGTCTTTTCTTTTCTAAGTAATCTCAGGATCTTCTCATCTCTTTCATCAATCAATCTCAAATACTCTTCGAATTTACCATGAATATCATCAGTTATTATTCCCTTGTGTGATGATATAACGATAGATGAAGAAAGCGTCATTAGTTTTTTCACCGATTCTCTAAATTCTTGAATGTTTGATTCTCTGTGACCGTACCATGGGAATTTTGTCAAGTCATAATCAGAAGCAAGTAGAATTTTTTTTCTATTGTTAAAAAAGCAATAGTGATCCTTTGTGTGTCCAGGAGTATAAATCGGGTCAAGCGTAATTCTACCAAAATTAAGGACTGTTTCTTCGTTAAAGTTGCTCGTTGGTCTACAATCTCTAAATCCTATGTCGCTCTTTGCAAATCTTTGCCATGTAGTTGCAAGCTCTTCATTCACAAATCTTTTAGAAAGAGCTGCAGCATTTCCGCTTGTATTAAATCCCTCTTTTGGCACAAGGATTTCTTTGCCTTTAAATAGCCAGTTTCCAGCAGAGTGATCCGGATGAGTATGAGAATTTATTATGTAATCAATGTCATATCTATTCACAAGTTGTTTAAGAGTATCAATGCCACAACCTGTGTCAATCAAGACCACGTCTGTATCTAAGATGAGAATAGAATGTGAATAGGGAAACCTACCATTGTTCTTCCCTAGCACTAGAAGCATTCTATCCGAAATTTTTTCTGTCTGTATCACATTTATCAACTAAAGAAATGAAAGTTTCAAAACAGTACTTGAAATTAAACATGTAGACTCGATTATCTTATATAGATTCTCGTGTAAGAACGCTTGATGTTTCGTATGATAAGCATCGATTTATGCATGGGTTAATTTTGTGAGTTCAGGGTTGTTCTTAGGTAGTTGATCATTTTTGTGAAGAGAGGTGTAATCTCTTCCTTTTTTGGAAAGGCTGAGATGTGTCCTGCTTTCTCTTCTAATACGAAATCGTAGGGATGTTTCATCTCATCTAGTTTTTTTATGAATTTCCTAATCGGTTGTATTGGGCATCTGGAGTCTTTTTCACCCGCTATTATCATAACGGGCGCTTTGATCTGATGCACAAAGGAAGTAGGGGATCTATCTCTGTAAAGACTCTCTTTTTCTGTAGGTGATCCTCCAAGTATTGTTTCTTCAAAAGCGCGGAAGAATGGATCAGATAATTCATGAATTTCAAGCCAGTCCACGACTGGAACTAGAGAGATTCCAGCTGCGAAAACTTCAGGTTTCTTGGTAAGAGCCATTAGTGTCATGTATCCTCCATAAGAAGCACCCATGATTGCAATCTTTGCATTGTGAACCCGTGGTTGATTGCGCGCGCGCGAACAGGATCTTCTCCAGTGGTAACCTGTTTTGATTGGCCACAAGTTTTTATGGGTAGACTATGTAGTTGAGGAATGCCTGTTTCGTTAGAGGAGTAGACAACATATCTTCCTCTTTTATCTAGATCAAACTCCATAATCAGAGGAGCACTTATTAGGTCATCGATTGTTATTGGCATTGTGTAAACCAATTTTCTCTCTCCAAAATGAATATTTAACCTTTAATCGCGTGAGTAAAGATCTAAAAATATATTAGAACAAACGCTCATGCAGGAGACTTGACACATATAATCGTGTTCCTAGGCTTAAACATAAAACGAACAAAACTTTTCAAGAAAAAAAAACTAAAAACCTGAAAAATATACTTTCAAGCATGACGTGCGTGCACGGAACTACAATAACGACAAACATGCATGCAATCGAAAACTGGAATATATCACTTCATGCAAGACGATATTTATAGAAGAAGCATCTCTCTCCTAGTTAAAGAGAGACTGAGAGATGAAAAATCTCGAGGTAATCATAGCTAAATATTATCTTCCGAATGAGTTGGTTGTCGGTCAAGTACAAGAAATTATTGACCTATTGACCGAACAGTTGACTAGAAGTTATCCACATGACCAAGCAGTAAGCAAAACAAACGAAATTCTAGCAAAGTACTATTTGAACACCACATAGCGCACGCAAAATGGTCTGATTTGAAACTAGGTTTTTCTTCTAGAACAATGTTCTATCTGACACGTTGCGCGCGCGCTTGAGTAGACTACCCCGTACGCGTGCATAAGTGAAAAATAAAACGAAACACGGAAAATAAACTCGTAACACATGTTATGCGTGTTAATGGAGATGTCTCCCGATTTTTCCCTTAAAATCCCTTTTTTCTTGGTTTGAAATATCCCATAGCTATTGAATACTCTGCAAGATATCGTTTTATGAAGACCATTGATGAATGAGAATATAATTTTTAGCAGTTTTTCCAACCTCTGTTGCTTCTTCTATTGAAAGATGAACTTCTGAGAGTCTGGGAACTTTCTGGTTTAAAGTGGCTTCTATTATGGCCAAGTCAGCATCTTTAGTAAACTTCCATAGGGACTGGCACATTCCAGTATCCCCGCTTATGACTATTCGTTGATTCTCATAGCTGATTGAATAACCAATCGCTGGCACCAGTTTTCCTACTCCATAGACTTTTGATGATCTTCTATGTTTGACAGAGAAAGCCTGAATCTCCATTTTTCCGACTACTATCTTTTCTTCATTTGATAGAACCTTTGAAATTACTTGGAAAGGCATTATGTCATGATGACTAGTCATGAAGTCTTTGACTATTTTTTCAACTTCATTGCACGAATGAGGCGTAATCAAGAATAAATCGTTGGTTCTACCGACCATTCTTAGAAAACCAAGAAGTGTCCATAATCCACCCATGTGGTCGAAATGTCCATGAGTAATGGCAATAGCCTTCAAACGGTTAAAATCGTAATCAAACTCTAACAGGTCTCTCAACGTCCCATCTCCCACATCCACTAAAACGTCACATTCCAAGGCTGATACCAAAATCTCTTGAGCGACCCCAGCTTTCGAATAGATCACATTAACGCTCCAGTTCTCACCTTGCCAAGAATTTTGCATATAAACCCCATTGACAAATTATAGACTAGATCAGACTGCGATAACTAATAATACTAGCGCGTGACATTAACAGTATGACAAAGCCCCATATTTATGCAACAACTTATGTTGCAGCGTATACTATCTCCGGCAAAACACATAAATGGGTTTTTTTTACTCTATGGATTTAGCGGGCGGTAGCTCAGCTTGGCAGAGCTTCCGAGTCAGCAAAGGTGCTTACTCTGGCTGACGGAGACGCTGTAGATGTCTACCCTGGTAGGTATCACCCAGCTTGCCAAGCATACATACAGAAACCGGGTTGTCGCAGGTTCAAATCCTGCCCGCCCGACCATTATCTTATATCAGGTTAAGCCTACTAATGAGTCGTACAGCAAATGCTAGTCATTTAGTTTGAACCTGTTCTCAATGTCTTTGAGAAGTTCGCCACTTCTTATTGCAGCTCTTATTGTTTCTATGTCTCCACTTAATGGTCTATCTCCAGTGATAATAGGCACGATCTTTCTTATGGTGGAGTAAGCTGCTTTTGTTCCTTCTCCAAGTTTTTCTGGGTTACGATATTCTATTGCTTGTGTTGAGCATAGTAATTCTATGGCAATTATGAACTCCACATTTTGCAATATCTGCGTAGCTTTTTGAGCTGCAGTTGTTCCCATGCTTACAAAATCTTCAAAGTTCGCTGAGGTAGGGATTGAATCTACACAGGCAGGATGGGAAAGAACCTTATTTTCTGAGGCAAGAGCAGCAGCAGTATACTGAACTGTCATCAAACCACTGTTCAGTCCCTTACTGACTTTGGGATGTATTAGAAAAGCTGGCAGTCCATTATTCAGTTTTTCATCAAGAAGTCTGGCTATTCTCCGTTCAGATATGTTACCCACCATTGTCATCGCAATTCCCAATAGATCCATCGCAATTGAAACGGGTTGACCATGGAAATTACCAGCTGAAAGGCAAATCATTTCATCAGGAAAAACAAGTGGGTTATCAGTTGTTGAATTTATCTCCGTTTCAACAATCCTCCTAACATACTCTACAGAGTCTATGGCAGCTCCCAAAACCTGAGGTGAACATCTTAAGCTGTATGGATCATGGGGGCGATTCATGCTCTTCATTGCTTCTTCTCCAGTTCTCACAAGTAAGCTTCCCTTGACAAGTCTCCTAATTTTACTGGCAACTACTTCTTGTCCTTTATGTGGTCTAATCTTCTGTATTCTCTCGTCGAAGGCGTCTGATATTCCAAGGAGAGCTTCAAGAGTAATTGCTGTGGCAATTTCCGCTATCCTGATTAAGTTTTCTGAGTCGTAAGTTGCTAAAGTGGCTATTGCAGTCATAAGTTGAGTGCCATTATTGAGTGCAATGCCTTCTTTAAGGTCTAAATGTACAGGCTTTATACCTGCTTTTTCTAGTGCCATTCCTCCAGCAGAAATGTTATCTTGATATTCAGCTTCTCCTTCACCCATGAGAACCAAGCTCATGTGAGATAATGGGGCTAGATCCCCACTAGCACCTACTGAGCCTTTCTCTGGAATTACTGGATGTACCTTTTTATTCAATAACTCTTGAAGTGTCTGTAATGTCTCGAATCTTATCCCTGAATAGCCCTTTGCTAGGGTATTAAGCCTTAGCAACATTAGGGCCCTAACAGTGTCCCTTTTCAGTGGTTTTCCTACACCGCAAGAGTGACTTCTGATAAGGTTTTCCTGTAATTTTCCAATATCTTTCTTGGCTATTCTAATTTTACTGAGGGCTCCGAAACCAGTATTCACACCGTAAATTGCTTTATCGTTGTGAAGAAGTTTTTCTAGAACCTCATGGCTTCTCCTAATCTTGTTTTCAACAGGTTTTGGGATAAAGATTTTCGCATCTTCTCTTGCAACAGAGATTACGTCTTGAATTGATAGAGTTACTCCGTCAATTTGAACTGTATTCATATGATTCTCTCCAGAGTTAACGTATCAATCTTTAGAATCTTGATTGGTTGGGATATAAGCGTTGTTTCATATTTCTTCCACAAATTTCACATGTGTAAACGTAATGGCACAGCTATGAATGCAAGTTGCATCTTATGTATAAATAATGTTTTAAACCTGAGATGTCACCAGTAATGTTGTGATGGAACATGGGTGTTATTGCTATTGTGAAGATGGGTCAAGATTTCAGATTGACACTCCCAAAGGAAGTTCGAGAAATGTTACGGTTGGAAAAAGGTAGTGAACTCGTATTCTTCGCAGTAGAAGGTTTCAAAGCACGAGTTTGCATAAGAAAAAAATGAAGGAAAAAGTGATTTAGGACAATTACTGAAAAGCACACGCTGGTCGTAATCATTTCTCCATAAACTAATATATCGATCACATTGGGATTCTGCTATGTGATTATAAATTCAATTACTTCTTGAACCAATCCTGTCGTGTTAGGATTGAAAGCGCGCGCTATTACGTTCGAACTTCTCGGAATCTTCTTCGTCTTTATCCAAATCGTATCTGTCCAATAATCTACCTGGGATCCTCTTAACTATGTTTTGTAATGCTAAACTTCAGATTTCAGGAATAGGCTTCCTTACATCTAGTGAGTATGTGCCTACTATGGTATTATAACAATTTTTTAAGTAGTGATAATAGTGATACCCCTAGAAAGGTTAGACCAGCCCACCAAAGATTTCCGGTAAGGAACCATACTATAAAGGCTGCAATTGCAGCGGGAACTATTATAATGAATAGTCGGATGAGTAATATGATCACTATTCCAATTATGATTAAGCCTAGAAGCCCCATTATAGCATACCCAAGCAATATAAAAACACCAGTTCTCGGTTGTTAGTAGGAGTAATAAAAAAGTTGTGGATGGACACAATGAGAAGACAATTCTAGATACAAGCTGTTTCTCAACATTTATATCAAACGAAACTTATCTGGTGGATAGTTCTAAAAATCGGAGAGAGTATTATTGGTCGATACTTGGGTTGAAATTACGCAGAAAATTCTTGATCAAATAAAATTATTGGAGAAAAATAAAAAGAAGGATCGTCTAGAGCTAGTAAGCTCAATGAGCATTGCTTTAGGAGGTCTCGAAATGAGTTTAAGAGGTTGGAACCAATGGATACATAATCCCAACATCATGACCAGATTCAAACTAGAGGATCTCCGGAAAATGAATGAAAAATTAGTAAAATTCACACGAGACTTCGTAGAATATGATTTGACTGCAACAAAACTCGGAATGAGTAGAGGCTTAAAGGCCAGAAAGAAAACAAAAAAGAAAGCAGACAAACCCGAAGCCTATGTTACCTAAACAATAACTTACGATAATGAGCTTTCCAAGCAGTGGATGATTGTTAAACCCGCTGGGTTATCTGAAAAATAAATTCAGCATGTTTCAATTATTTGACAGTGAATAAGTTTTTATATATAATATGTTCAGGATATGACCATGTATTCGTAGGTGTAAACATGGAGCCAAGCAAGAAACCTCTAAACGTGTTGGTCAAACAACTAAACGCTACGATTGGAGTAATTCTGAAAAATGGATATGAATATAGGGGAAAAATGGTAAAGTGCGATGGACACATGAATATGCTACTCGAGGGAGCAACTGAGCACAGAAATGGCCAGTTGGTTACAAACTATGGAGATGTTCTATTGCGTGGAAATAATGTGCTCTATATTGTGTTAGATGTACCTAAAATAACA
>JASFPN010000034.1:0-12112 GCA_050115965.1 Candidatus Bathyarchaeota archaeon | reverse complement strand
CAAGAAAACCTCATGTGAATGGCTGATAACCACCCCAAACTAGACCTCTTCTAGGGAAATATGTTTTTCACTTCCTTGCGAAAATTGAAACGCGCGCGCTATAATCAACTACTAGAAAATTCGAATAGAAGCAAATCCTATGACCATCACGCAAAAAAAGTATATGCTAGGGTTGCGGAGGTGATAACATTCTCAACTGTTAGTTTCGTTCTCTACTATTGAGGCGCTTATTTTCCCAGAACTGTTAAAGATTCCTTTCTTCAACACCTGTATTAGGACTCCATTTGCTTGCTTTGGATGAAAAAAGACTGAGAGAACATCTTTTGTTGGTGTAGCGCCGGCCTGAGATACTCCCGCTCTCCTAAATTGTTCAGTTGTTTTTTCGATCTCAGATGTCTCAAAGGCTAGATGAAACAATCCTTCCCCATGTTTCTCTAAGTACCTGGAAGTTGGGCCTGGTGTAATTGGCTGAACAAGCTCTAAAAAATTGTTTTCCCCTTCTGCTAGTGGAATAAAGGCATACTTGAATTCCTCAGTCTCTCCACTACCCGTCATGTAGCTCATCTCCGTTACTTCAATTTTGGTCTTGTCCAAACCAAAGATAGTTGCATATTTTTCCGTCGCTTCAGAGATGTTCTTAACTACAATCCCTACATGATGAAAGCGAGTATCGATTCTAAACTGGCTTTTCATCCCTTACAACCTCCTTCCGATTCACGTTTACTGAAGGGTAAATAGAATCCACTACTTACTCAAACCCTTTCTCAATGTATCTATATATCGCTTGGCATCCTGTGTCAGCAATGTCATGTCATCTGTCATGAACAAATGGGACCTTCCTTTCAACAGCCATCTTCTAACATTCTCAACAATGTCCTCTGGAGCAACACCTACACTGAATCTAACCGGGATATTCCTCTTCCTACATTCTAGACAGATCTTCTCAACTGCCCTCTCAATGACTGGTTCATCTCTACCAGAACGTGGTGTAAATGAAACACTATAGGAAAGCGCCAGATCCATCTTGCCAATATGCACAAAGTCAACCCCTTCCACCGAGAGAATCTCCTCAATATGTTCAACTGCTTCCTTGTCTTCTATCATAAATCCAACCAATGTTTCTTCATTAACTCTTTTGAAGTATTCCTGCCAACTTTCATCATCACGCTTTGGCAGTCCATAGGCAGGTTCAAATCCCCGCTTCCCATTTGGAGTATCTGGAGTGAAATACTTTAACAACCCAACAGCCGCCTCGGCATCTTGTCTAGTTTTAATATGAGGAAAAACAATCCCAGTTGCTCCAGCATCAAGGACCCGATTTACAAATCCCATATCAAGAGAAGGCACTCTACACATCACAGTTAACCCAGCTAACCGAGCTTCTCGAACCAATTGAGCAAAAGTCTCAAAATCCAATACTCCATGTTCAAAATCTACATACACATAATCAAACCCAAGTCGACCCGCAACTTCAATCGAAGGATTTCCCATGCCAATCCTAAGGCTCATGGAAAGCACCAATTCATCTCGTCTCATCTTTTCCAAGATAGTTTTTCCATTCATCAAGACAACCAGTTCCTGAATCTTCTAGGATGTATTTTACATTTCGCAAACAATCAAACGTTGTGGGAATTTGTTTACGAATAGTGCACAATCTCATAGATGGTAAGTAAGACTTACTTCCCCTTAAAATTCAAAATTTGAGTACATCTAAACGTTTTCTATTTACTGTAGTTAGGCTAGTGAATTCTCTCTGCTTCGGTTCTGTTCATGGCTTCTCTAGGAGTCATTTCAGGGACTTCATCTTTTACCTTAACTAGTTTAATGGCTTCTGTTGGACAGTGATGTGCGCAAAGTCCACATCCTATACATCTTTCTTCTAAGAATAAAATTCTTTCAGGTTCATTGTCATGAGAGGCGTGATACACGTTTGCTTCCATGGGACAGATGCGCACACACTTCTTGCATTTGTTACATAGGTTATCATCTCTTACGGGGAGATAGTTAGATTTGGCGATGGCTCTTGGATTGTGAAGTTCGGACAATCCTCTTAGGATCAGACAAGCACAAGTACAGCAGTTACAGATGAATGTAGGCTTAGTTTGAGCGTTTAAGGTGGAATGAACAAGACCGGCTTTTTCAGAGTTTTCCAAAAGTTTGAGGGCTTCTTCAGTTGTAAGATAGCGTCCGTGTCCTCTCTCTACCATGAACTCTGCTGAGTAGTCAAAGACTAAGCATGTTTCAACTGGATGGTCACATTTCTTCTTTGTTCTGCAAGCGCAGTTGATGACTGCTATCTTCCGTGAAGTTTTTATGAATTCTGATATCTTCTCGAATGGTAGGATTACAAGATCTGTGTTTATCTTCTTATCAATTGATATGGTTTCTTCAATTGGTATTACTCTTGCCCAAGGATAGTCTGAAGCTCCAATCTCCATTCCATAACCGTTTAAATAGGCTTCTTCAATAAGTTTTGATGCTTTCCGTTTCTCGTCTGAATCAGAAGTTGATACGAGATAGAATTCGAAAATTCCAGGAGCCATTGGCAAGAGGCAATAATAAACTTGTCCATCCCTCTTACTAGTATATCTGAACAATAAGCCTTTGGTAACTAGGCGATTTATGAGTGTTTCAACCTTCTCCCGTGGTTCTTTTGTCATCTCAACAATTTGATCTATAGTCTTTGGGTCTTGGTAAGGCGCCGTGAAATGGACTAAGAACTTAGCTTCCTCCTCAGTGAATAATATCTTAAGGAGTGCCTGAGTTGCTTTTGACCGGGGGATCTTAATGGGCCAAAGACTGATCTTTTCCCTAAGCCTCTCATAAACTGACAATTACTTCACCAATCAGTGATGTGCTACCCGCAACTAGCCATTAATAAGTTATGTGCAGAGTCCTTCAATGGACATATGAAGGCTACTTTGTTTCTTGTTGGCGCATAAGTTTAAATAGATCAGCTTGTTAACTCATGACCACGCGAGAATTAGAATTCCTAAAGAATGCTATTCTTCGTTGATATCAAACGGAGGTGTAGTTCGCGTGTCGTATAGAGAAAACCGAGAGATGCATAAGGCAGTTTGTGCTGATTGTGGAGAGGAATGTGAAGTCCCCTTCAAGCCTGATTCAAGTCGGCCAGTTTACTGCCGAGAATGTTATCGTAAACGGAGACCACCGAGAAGATCAAGATATTAGGTTCATAGACTAAAATCAAACGTTTTTCAACCCCTTTTTATTTATGCACGCATTTACGCGTGTGAACTTTGCATTATTTTGCGCGCGAGGCTAATCTCCTCAACAGGCTTAAATAATTAGCCCTAGTGATGGTTTTAAATGCCCATTTCCAATAAAAGGCCTGAAGAGCTAATTTCTGTAAACAACTTACAGACACACTTTTTTACTAGCCAAGGAACGTTGAAGGCTGTTGATGGAGTTAGTTTCAAAATTCATAAAGGAGAAACTGTTGGTCTAATAGGTGAAACAGGTTCAGGTAAAACAACAGTTGCTTTCTCAATCCTGAGGTTGATCCCTCACATTATTGAAACGCGGTCTGGTGTAAGATCAGTTCCCCTACTTCGAAGAACCGGAACAAAAATTTTCAAACTACCTCCCAAGGTTGTCTCGACAGGCGAGATCATTGACGGAGAAGTTTGGTTTAAGGGTAAAGACCTAATGAGTTTACCAGAAGAAGAGATGCATGAAATTAGGGGAAGGGAGATATCGATGGTTTTTCAGAATCCTATCTCTTCTATGCATCCTTTAATGACCATTGGATATCAAGTTGGAGAACCCAAAGAAACTCATGAAAAATTTGAGTGGAGCAAGATCAGAAAGATTGTGTTTGAATACCTTGGAAGAGTTCAGATCGCAGACGCAAAGAAAAGGTACTATCATGATCCTCACATGTTCAGTGTTGGCGAGGGCCAAAGAATAATGATTGCCATGGCACTTATGTGTAACCCCTCTTTATTAATTGCTGATGAACCAACAAGTTCCTTGGATGTATTAGTGCAGAGACAAGTGTTAGAGTTATTGAAGAGAATGAAGAAAGAGTTTAACCTATCAATGCTCTTGATGACTCATAATCTCGGTATAATAGCTGAGATGTCTGATTCTGTTGGAGTTATGTATGCTGGTCGTTTTCTGGAGTATGGAGATGTCTTCACGATTTTCAAGGATCCAAAACATCCTTACACAAAAGAATTGTTGGCTAATACCCCGAGAATCGACAAAAAAATTGAATTGAAAGGAATGTTGGGACATCCGCTTGATCCTTATGATCTACCTAAAGGTTGCGAATATCTTCCAAGATGTAAACATTCAGATCAAGGTTGTAATCAGCAGAAACCCAGCCTTGTAGAGATCAAGCCGGGACACTTTGTAGCCTGTTTAAAGTCGTCCGCCATCTAAATATAATCTTCACACGCTAATTTTCCTTTTTTACGCTAGATTTATGTTCTAGAAGATACATCTATTAATTATCGGGGGAGTTATTGGACTTCGTTCTTCCGTCCAAGAGGAGGGGATCCTTGGTTATATCCGTAGCCATTCTTAAAGCAGCTAAGAATTGTAAGAAGAAAACGCATTTGCTTAGCTCCGTATCTTTAAGCACCAAACAATTCAAAAGATATATCAAGTTTCTCGAATTTCAAGGCTTCATAAAAGAATATGAAAAATCGTATAGAACAACCAATAAAGGATTAAAACTGATAGAGGAGTTCGATTCGTCAAATTTTATACGTGATATTTTGGCTACGTGAAACCACGCCATAACAACAATCTTCCCCTTTTTTATGCGCGTTTGACCATTAGTGCTATTAACTTGAAGAAATTTATGGTAATTTACTGAAACGTTTGCATGCACGGATATTATGGAAGTTGTATGATTGGATTTAAGGAAAGCAGGGAGGAAGAATCTTCCGAGATATGTTGTTTTCACGGAGACTGAGCTTCTTTCATTGATAATCTGTATAATCCTGGATGTTAGCGAGTACATGGCTGCGGTTTTATTGCTTCCATTAATAGGTGATTTTCTTGATATTGTAGGGTTTGTGGCCTGTTTAGCCATGTTTCGCTTGATTGGATTCATGTCTTTACTCGAACTTGTCCCAGGATTAGATATCTTGCCAATTTTTATTATCACTTGGTTGGTCTGGTACCTAGTCAGAAAGCGAAAAGGTTTGATATAACCCATTATCAATATGACATAATATGTGAGGATGACATAATTGGGTGAAAACGAAGATACATACAATCGCAGATCGCGCGGAAATCTTGCACGAGTTAGTTTGCTAATCTTGGGCGTCTTTCTAATAATCTTCATCATAATATTCGCTGTAACGATGATTGTGGGAATAGGCGTTGGACAAGCTGTTCTTTTGGTTGATCCAGTCTCCAAATCAATAAGTGATCCCATACTGGGGCCATCATACTCGTTGAAAGCCCCTTGGGTTACTGCTGTTTACGTGTACTATGCCACGGATTCATATGAGACAACTGTTCCCTGTTTCTCCTCAGATCAACTTGAGATGGAGATACAAGTCCTAGTTAGATGGGCGCTTGACACCAACAAACTTAGAGATCTCTTCAATAACTACCCAAACATGAACTATAAAGAGACTGCTATTGAATCCATTCTTGAAGAGACTATGCGTCTAATAACCAAGAATTATACAGCCTTGGAAACTATAGAGTTTAGAAACATCGTAAGAGACGAAATAGAGAGAACTATACTTGAGGAACTTCAAGCTGAAGCGTCTTTGGCAGGGTCCTTGATTGGTCTAGAGCTTGATTTGAAAAATATTGGTTATCCGGAAAAGTACACCTCAGCGATAGAAGATAAGCTGGTGTCTGAACAGCAAAAAATTCAGGCAGATTTCGAAAGGGAGAGGATACTGATTTTAGCCAATGCGACTGCTCAAGAAGTGATTATTGAGGCATCAGGTGAAGCAGAGGCGTTGATCATAGAGGCAAATGCAACAAGAGAATCGATTGAATTGGTTCTGCAGTCAGTGGGTGCTGATGGTAATCAGACAAGAATCGCGGAATTATATCTCTGGGTTCAAGCATTGCAGAGGATTGCTCCAGACATAGAGATATTGATAATTGGGGCTGATGGAGTTCCAGTCTTGCTTCCAACGAACTCCACTGGATCCTAAGAATATCCTTCTTTTTTTTGAACACACGCTTGTTGAAGGCAAAGGGTCGAATATCTATTCTGCATGATCAAATAGGTAAAAGGCACACGCGCGCGCGTGCGTTGTTAAAAACGCGGTGAAACAAAAACCGTAAATATCTGTGTGATAATCCTGAGTAAATCCAACGGGTGACGAAAATGAGTGAATGCCCGAATCTAGAAAACAACTTGGCAAATTGTCCATGTACCTATGAATGCAGTAGGAAAGGCAAATGCTGCGAATGTATCAAAAGCCATAGATACAATAATGAACTTCCCGCATGCTACTTTCCGAAAGAAGTTGAAAAAACCTACGATAGATCTATCCGAAGATTCATATCGACCCGCAAATAGAACCGCGCGCGCGACATTAATTTATCCTACTTAATTATTATGGCTCGTACACTTTAGCTCTAATCTACAATAATTATCGCCTGGACATAACCTTCTTTTTATAGCTTGCATTAGTTAGCAGTATGTCAGGACAAAGCACAGCTTCCCAGAAAATGATTGCATTCCTCTTTGGTTTTGCAGGTTCCCTAATCTCAACTTCTCAACTACCCTTAATCCATAAATTAGGAATGTTCTCAGTTCTCTGCGTTTTTACAGGATTATTCACTTTTGTTGCATCAAAAATGAGCAACAACTAAGTTGAAACCAGGCGTGCATGTTAGTGCGCGTTATTCTCAGAAATTAATATTTTTATCTTACCTTTCAATACCTGAAAGATTAAGCTATGAAAGACAACATAGAAACGACTGTTCTCTTCATATGGAAAGTTGACAACAAACTGAAAAGTCACATAACCAGTGAACTGGAAAAGTTATCCAATGTAACTCTCATATTTCCAGATGATACCTCACTAGAGAATCTCATCAAGTTTGCTTTAGACGCCAATGTTATTGTTGGCTGGCGTCCTCAAAAAGAATTGTTACTTGCAGCAAGCAAACTTCGCCTTTTCATAAACCCTGGGGCTGGGGTACAACATTTAATAGATCTTTTTAAGGAAGTCAATCTTTCCAAGAATGTTCTTCTCGTAAATTGTCATGGTAACTCGTTTTTTGTTGCTCAGCACACACTAGCACTCCTTTTGGCATTGACCAACAAATTAATTCAACATCATAATTGGATGATTGAAGGAAAATGGAGAAGAGGGGACAATCACGCCCGTACCATGACTCTTAAAGGTAAAAAGGTAGGGTTACTCGGTTATGGAGCAATAAATCAGAAAGTTCATCAACTATTATCTGGTTTCGATTTAAGATTTTCAATCATCCGCAAAAACTGGAATAAACAGACAGAGAAGTTGCCAACCAAGGCTGAAAAATATGTCTTTTCCCAGTTCACAACCTTCCTGAAAGGCATAGATATATTGATAATTGCATTGCCCCTGACCCCTATCACAGAAGGATTGATCAAGTTGAAGGAACTCAAGATCTTGGGTCCTGATGCGTTAGTTGTTAATGTTAGCCGAGGACCAGTTATTGACGAGGAGAGCCTTTTCAAAGCACTACAAGATAAACGAATTGCAGGAGCAGCAATAGATGTTTGGTACAACTACCACCCTGATCCTGATGGAGAATGTCGTAAATACCCATTTTCATTTCCCTTCCACACCCTTGAGAATGTTGTTCTCTCCCCACATCGTGCAGCATCACCCTTCAATGACTTGGATCGCTGGGGTGAAGTTTTAGAAAACATACGAAGATTCGCTTCAGGTAATAAGAAACTGATCAACGTTGTTGATCTTGAAAAAGGATATTAAGAAACTCCACAACATCATTGTTAGAACCTTACTCTATTAACGAAAGTATTTCTCCCATAATATAATCAATGAACTCTTCGTTGTTAATTCTGCTGAACAAAGTTATAACACAGTTCCGTGTGATTCCGACAACGAAGCCATGTTTTTGAACCTCAAAGACAACATACCATATCTGTCCATGTTTCAAGTAATCATGATACAACTCTGTGTCTGCGATGTCTGATCCTGCTAAGCAGAGCTTTTCCACACCAGGAATATCGACTTCATCAAACCATATGAGCCTTGTTGCTTGCGGGTTGGACTCGTGCAGTTCCTTCAAGGTCATATGAGGTATCTTAACCTCCACAATCGCTCTGGTCCCTATGAAAAGAGCCTTGCTAAGTCTATTAGCAACATAATTTGTCAGCAACTTTTTAACTCCGCGAGCCACTGAAGGTCCCAGTACAACTAAGAAGATCCTTCTCTCGAAGGATAGAATCCAGAAAGGAGTCTCTTCTGTGACGGGTAATTCAACCATCTCACGTCTGTAAAACCTTTTGTAAACGAAATCCTTGCTGAATGTTCCAGTTATCGAATTCTGCTTCAGGTCCAAATCAATTATTTCTGTGATTAGATTCAGGGTTTTTCCATCTTCGGTTTCATACTCTTCTTCTTCTCTAAGGTTCTTCAGTTTCTGAGCTAGTACTCCCAGATTTGTCTCTTCTGTTATCTCAAATATCTTTACAGGCAGAACCAATTTCAGCCAACCACAAACAATTTCTAAAATCCAACTATAAAAGGTTCCACCTGCCCACTATTTTCTCATCTGTTGGTTATCCGAATTTTCAGCGACTTGATACCTCTTCATAACAATCTATTTATAAATCAAAAGCAAGTAGACTCAGTCAATATCAAGAACACGTGGTGTGTCTTAACAATGGCAAAACTTGATAAAGTTATCGAGTCACTTTTGAAGGATTATGATGAAGGTTTGACCTTATCTGAGATCGCTGAAAAAGTTGAACAGACAGAAAAAAAAGTGTACAAAGCGTTACGTAAACTTTTTGAGAAAGAGAAAATTGACAGTGTGAATCGCCGATATAAATTGGTAAAATCTTAACTTAAACTTGAGTTACAAAAAAAAGAATTGGCTAGTTATTGCACTGTTTTTGATATGAGATATCAATCATTATGATGCGCATATTTGCAGAAGACCAACGCTGGGCTGGTTATTTCCACTCTTCTATGGTTATCTTTGGTTCTCCACCAGGCTTGAAACTTACCTTGACATCTAGAGAACCGCTTGCTCCCCTTCTTCCTTTTCCAAAGTTTTGAAATGGGAACATGCTGTCTTCAGCGAGATACACTGGTAGGTAGATTAAGTACTTGCCATCTTTTCTTTTGAATAAGCGACCTCTTCCTTCGCTAACCATCTATTACCACCTTGATTTAATCTTGGATTTGAATGCGTAAATCGCTTGATCGCATATTTATATCTTGTTATCAAACAATTCAAAAATGCGTTAGATTCATTTAAACAAGACTCCTATTCTGAATTAGTTGAAAAATTATAAAGGTGATAAGTAAAGGCTATACCGTCATAAGTCACTCCAAGCATTGTTCTCCTACACGTAGCAGGCAAGCCTAACGTAAACAATTAAGCGTATTTCAAACAATATACTAGGGCGATCTAGATGGACAATCAAGGGAGTTCCTCTCTGAGTAGGGATATCAAAAAGACTGGAACCATTCTCAGGAAAAGCGCTTCTAACCAAATAACGGATTATAAGGACCGATTCCAAGCGATCAGAGATCTTTTTGAAAAATTTCTTTCAGATGTTATCATTTCAGATTTCAACTCTACTATGGCGTATGAAACAGCAATCAGGTTCTTTGGATCTAATAAGGTAAAATTCGCTGCAATTGATGGTACAGAATACACTCAACCTATGTTTGACCTAGTGATTTTTTTCAGTGATGCTTGCGCTGCTAAAGGTTACATAGAATTTCAGGAGGAAGCGCCTCCAAAGATTGAGTATTTAACAGGTTTGGTTGAACAGGAAAGAAGTGTATGCAGCATCATGCCAGTCTTTGTCAACAAGATTCCTGAAATTGATCAGACCATGCTTAACTTTCGGGAAGATACTCAAACTTCCGTTGTCAAACCATTAACTGATGAATCTATTGCCATAAATTCTTCAATCGCGTCTTGGATCATGGCTTTTGCAGAAATCTATCTAGGCTACAGATTAATAGCTGATCCTGAAGAGGAAATCAGAATCTTACTCCTTGATCGAAGCTTAACATGCATGCAAACCAGCTTGATGTATGATACATCCTACAGAAGTAAATGGCGAAGAAAGGGGGCTCTCATTGGATTTGAAGTTGATGGTGAACCATTAGATGTCAACGATTTGGCTTTTGGTAGACATATGATCTTAAACAAGGAGCTTAGGATTCCTGCCCCAAGGGGAGACTACCTTCGATATGCAATCATCTATTTACTTGAAACCAACGAATCAAGTTTGACGTTAGATGAAATTTGCAGAGAACTTGGATTAACTGAAGAAAAAAGACGACAGAGAGTTACTAAATTTCTGGGCAAGTCAGTTAAAGAGGGTTTCTTCGAAGAAAAAGCTGGTTCATACTTGATTAATCCTAGGTATAAGAACACTTGGAGGCGACTCAAGAAAATGGTTGTAAGCCTAGGGAAGCAGATGTTGGAACGATCTGACGTTGAAAATCCGTTAAGGATAATTAAAAACGGTGAGGAACACTGGCTAACAACATTAGATCTAGCTTTCATGACCCTCTTCTGTCTTTACATGGTTATTGAAGAGTGTTGGAAAAAACATATTTTACTGATGGGAATAACAAAAGACACCGCATCGAGAGATCTAAAGAACCAAGTGGTACCTGTCTGCTCAAATAACAATATCTGGAGACCGACAGATCAAAATAAGCTAAGTAAAGCCCCAAACACTGATAGAATGTTTCTACAATCAATCAGCCTATTTAATCATGACAAGCTGCATGTACCCTGGAGCCTTATCGAGTATGATTCTGCATTCAGAACCATCGTTCCTGACTTTAAGAAACGATTAGGATATGTCAGTGGAGCCATAAAGAACAAAATAATACCCGAAAGATTATTTGTAAAAACTTACATTCAACTAGCGGAAGCGGACTATGATCCCCAACTAAGAAGTAATGTCCTTTTCATTGACAGATTGGTATACCCCGAATTCGATCTGCGAGGCGATTCTATCATAACCTTCAAACACGATTATGTAGCTACAGAACCTGTTAAAGTAATATTCTACAAAGACAAGACCATAGAGAACAAACTTCAGAATCTTATCATGGTGATGCTTACAGCGATGACTAGTAAAAGTATTCCTGAGATCTTTGGCCACAACAAACCACTATTTATTGCTGACAAAGTGGCTAAGTGGCATTATGGTGAAGCCAGAAAAATCATAGAAACCGCTAAACGTTGGATAATTAATAATCGTGACTTGAGGAAGTTTGTTTTTTACATGAGTACTTTCAGGGAAAGGAGGAGTCAGGTTGAAGCTGCAAGAAGAGAAATTTAAAAAATGTTTCACGGATTTCGACGGGAGATTTAGGGCAAGGCTTGGACGCGTAATTCCGAGAACTGTGAGAACAGAAACAAGATTCGCAGGAATATCCGCCAAGTTTGATTGCAGAATAAAGGTTGAGTACCAAAAAGACCTGATGGGGCTTCTTGAAGAAGGAATGCTGCTGGCAGTAAGAAACTTCAAACCCTCTGATGGAGACAGATTCACATTACTCGAGATCTCAGGAGTATGGCCTGAACACTTCGGGCTCAGAGGATTATCTGACCACGGATATTACCCTATGCAGTTTGAGATAATTCAACAATCAGAAGCAGACTGGTCAACAAACGATAAATCAGCAATGATGGTGCAAATCAGCTCCATACCAGTAAACTATGATCTAATCCTGGATAGTCAGTTAGTCTGTCATTTTAACAAGGGATTCTCATATCCAGTCATAGCCAGCGAAGCCTACATTCTTAACAGTGACTTGATCAATCTGATGTATAACCAGAAGATCGTTCAGAAACTTGGAATTGACTCTTCTATTACATATGCCAACGCAAGAAAAGATCCTAGAATTGGTTTGGTGAAGATGTTTGAAACACTGAAGGC
>JASFPN010000033.1:0-13051 GCA_050115965.1 Candidatus Bathyarchaeota archaeon | reverse complement strand
CATGACGTACGGTTTTTAACAGACCATCGATATTTGAGATGAGAATCCATATCTACTGTTCGTATGTTCATAAAGCGATAAAGTTTTAAATCATTAAACTGGTCTTGCCGTTTCCAGTAACGTATTCTAGTGCTTCTTCAAGCCTTGTCTTAAGAAACATTCTACGTTTAAAGAATGTTAGAATAATATCAATGTCTCTGGTTAGTAGTTCTTTCGCGTTTGGATGTTGTGATGTTATATATTGGGGCCAGTCAATGATCTGGACATGCATATCGTTTTTTAAGATCACGTTATACTCACTTAAATCAGCATGAATGACATTAGCTTTTAAATATGCTCTTTGTACGTTTTTTAGGATCTCTGTAAGAACGACTGTGGGTTTAGGAATTACTTTATACCTCGCGAGTTCCGTGCCTTGAATCATACCCATTACCAAGGCGTGTCGATTTTTACTAATGGGCTTTGGAACGGATACTCCATGTGAAAAAACAAGTTTTAGACCTTGGAATTCTTTGTCAGCTGCAATTTTTGACTGGGAAAACCAGTCTACATGCTCGGTTGTATATCCTCTTCTTTTTATCGTTTGGCGAAAACTTGTTCGACCTAATCTATGAAACTTCACCGCAATTCTTTCTTCTTTTGGACTTTTCGCATCGTAAACGTCTGCTTCCTTTCCTACACCTACAGGTTTCCCAAAAGCTTGAAGGACATCAGTATCGACAAAGTACCCTATTGCTAGACAATCATATCCTGAATTATTCATAGCGTACCCTCTGTAGGGGCTACCAATCTGATGAATGAGTCTAAACTTGCTAAGCCGTCTTAATCTATATGTGACTTCTTTTTTATTGAGCGCAGCTGATTTCACGATCACGTCTTTGGGGGCGTATTTGTATTTTTCCATTGTCTCTTCTACAGTTTTTAACACGTCAAAATCTTCTTTTTCCAATTTGAGAAATACTTTGATGGCATGCATGCTTTACACTTAGGCGATTAGCTTTTTCATTATTGAATACATTAGAACTGAGATAAAGCCTACTATGTTGAGCACATAAATGTTGAGTGAAGTATAGTGTTGTGCGCTACAATACCATGAATTCAGTTTTTCCTATTGCCTTTGTAACCATTGATTCAATGTCTATTTCTCTTTCAGCATTCTGAACATCACCAAGCTTTACTCTAGTAACTGGTTTTCTAGGAACCGCTCCACAATAGGTTGGCTTCCTTTTGGCGATGTTAAATGTGCCTATGTTCCTAGCAATCTTCTCGATTTCCAGTTTATTGAAGCTTAAAAGAGGGCGATGGATGGGATAGTTAGTTACTACCTGATTTAGAACTCGTAAATTACGTAGTGTTTGACTTGCTTGCTGTCCAATAGCATCCCCAGTTACTATTCCCTCTGCATTCTCTTTTTCCGCAATTCGTTCAGCAATACGATACATCAACCGCTTACATAGTATGCATGTTAGCCTTAACGGAGCATTATCAATAAAGAACTTCAGATTTGCCCCATGAGGCACCAAATATAACATTCGCGGATAGCCAACAGCCCAGTTATAAAGCTTCTTGGAAATATCTATGACTCTGGCTTTAGCATCTTCGTCTGTAAATGGCGTAGTGTCAAAATAGGCTGGGATAACTGGGCATCCTCGTTTCATCATAAGCCAAAAGGCTACAGGTGAGTCAGTTCCCCCACTTAGTAAACATACGATCTTATCTTGGGAGCCAACTGGGAAACCGCCCTCACCAGAGATGGTTTTTGAAAAAAGATAAGCACGATCATCTCTCACTTCAATTTCCAAAGTTTTTTGAGGATTTTCCAGGTCCACTCTCAAGTTTCGATCCTTTAATCCCAATAAAACTTGTTCTCCTACATCTCTACAGATTTCCATGCTAGAATAAGGGTGGTTTCCAGCCCTGCGACATCGAACTGCAAAACTACAACCATCAGTTAGCACATCATCTGCCAATTCCAACGAATTACGTATTATTTGGTTGTTTTCAGAGGAAATTTCAACTGCTGGAGAGATTGAAGAGATGCCAAAAACTTGTGCAAGTTTTTCAGCAGCATATTCAGCATCTGTTGTTTGAATAAATATTCTGCCATGTTTCTTCAGAATTTTGTTATAGGGAATTTTGTTGTACTTTAGAAATCTTCTTGTGTTTACCAATAATAGATTTTCAAAGGATCGGCGTGTCCATCTTCCCTTAATACCGATTTCCCCTTCAAAGCGAACAACTACGGTATTAAGCTTCATTTCTACCATCTAACCTACAAAATATTGTGCACTTGATGTTACTGCCCTTATCCCAGCCCCTTTTCACTCAAATCAATAAAACCTTGAACCAGCTCTACACGACGCAAACCACAAGGAGTATATAACTCTTGCGAGTATAAAGCTGAAGGCAACTTTCATTAGAGATCAGGAATGTTATGACTTTGCGGCTTGTACTGCGGGTTGGGGGCTCCATCATCAATTCCCCTATTAATACCAATATAATCACCAAGTATATTGACTTGATTAAGCGTCTCAGGAAAAAAGAGCACCAGGTAGCTGTTGTTGTAGGCGGTGGAGTAATAGCAAGGGAATTTATCAATGCTGCAAAAAAAATTGGCCTAGACGAAAAAGTACAAGATCAAGTTGCGATCCATGTTTCAAGGATTTTTGCACGGTTTTTCATGGAAAAATTCCAGAACTCCGGATGTCAATCAATTCCCTCAACTATTGAAAAGGCTACGGATTGTTTTAATGAGGGAAAAATCGTAGTTATGGGCGGATTGCAACCTGGAATGACTACTGATGCAGTAGCAGCTTTACTTGCTGAAAATACTAATGCTGATTTATATATCAAAGCAACAGATCAGGACGGCATTTACGATAAGGATCCAAAAAAATATTCTGATGCTGTAAAATTAGACAAATTAAGTTTTGATGATCTATCCCACTTTTTGATTAATAAGAAACATCGGGCTGGTATGAATCAGATTCTCGATCCAAAAGCAATTAAAATTTTAAGAAAAGCAAGGATTAAAACTATTGTCATTAATGGGTTTAATCCTGAAAATACTTTGTCAGCAGTTCATGGAGAAAAAATTGGAACACTAATTGAATAAAGCGTACGTGAGCTGATCCACGTGCATTTGCATTCAGTGGTGATGGTAGTCACTATAATAATGAAGAAATTTAATAGGATTTAATTTGTGTCTTTGAAGAATAATCTTGTCTCTCCCATGGTTTTGATATCCATAGGTTTAACCTTAACAACCATTGGAAAGTCTTTTACCGCTTTTCCTAATACAAGGCAATGGTGGGGTGGTAAGTCTCTAGCAATAGATCTGACAGTTTCTGCGTCTGCTCTTGCTGCCCGAGAAACTACATCAATATCGTGTTCATTTGTGAAGTTTAATAAGAATATGTTATCTGCCTGTCGATAGATGCTTGCTCGAATCGTATCAGGCTGGTTTGTTACAAAAGTGGTAAAAATTCCGAAATGACGCATGCGGGTCACAATATCGTCCCAATGCGTTTCCCGTAGATAAAGATGCGCTTCCTCTGCGAAGAGGAAGACTGCTTTTAGTTTCCAACTAGTTAGTAATTCAACAAGGCTTCCAAGCATGTACTCAACAACTATTTGCCGATCAATCGATGAAGTGTTTCGCAAGTTTATTACAATGACTCCTCCTTCGTTATTGGCCTTAAGTAAACTGGTTTTGTATTTGGTGCTTTCGGCTATGTTATCTGTGAAAAACCCTGAATTGATCAAAGTATGGAATCTTGAGAAGAGGGCGTCATGTACGTGGTGATTACATTTCCAGTTACGTATCGTTTTACCCAAGGTTCGCAGATTCAGGAGTTTCTTTTCTTTTAATGTTCGCCATATACGTCTGAATTCTCTGGAGGAGGTTCCAGGAAGATGTAGTGCATGAATTAGGATATTTAATAGGACATGAAGGTTTAGTTCTTTCAGTGCGACTTTGAAATTATAAGACGGTGTTAGCACGTGGATCTTGTTATAGAAACCATTTCTTTTCTCATCTGAAGTCATGCCTAGATTAATATATTCTCCGTTTAAATCAAAGACGACAACTACTGCTCCATATTTTATTAAATTAAGTATTAGTAGCTTGGAAAGATGAGATTTTCCTGTCTCCTTTTTTCCGGTTATTATGTTTAGTCTTCCGTCCAAAGAGGATGCATCTATTGTTAGAAACTTTGAGTCCTTTGTGCTGCCCAGGCTGATAGGCAATTTGCCATTTATCCTTGCCAATTCTAGTAAAGTCTGCAATTGTAATTTCCTTATTGTTGATCTGGATCGTGATGGAAGCCACTGACTACTATGGCTTAGTGTCCCATCATTTATTGTGGCTCTTATCTTGCTTCGTATAAGCTTTGCATCTTGAATGAAGGTAATGTGGGAACCTATCTCTAGCGGATCAAAGTCCTCTCCTTGTATGGGTTCCCAGCCATCTGGGAAACTTCGTAGCAATTCTTCAAGAAGGCCTGGAATATTTGCAAATTGAACATCAATTACTTGAACTATTAACGCTTTTTTCACTTTTGAATCATTGACAAGTAGGTAGTCACCTTTTTCGACACTCTCATTCGAGAAACCAAGAATCTGTACTATGTTATCCTCTTTCTTGTAGAGTTTCATATGTGACTTTCACCCTTACCAAAAGGTCCAAATAGGAGTTTGTGCATATCCGGGCGATTTATCAGTTTCAAGTCGTACTCATTTGAAATGAAATGTTGCATGGCAACTACTTCGTTTGCTGTGAAAGTACAGAGAATATGAGCTAGTCGAAGTGTTTCTGGATAGCTGTGAGAAACCATGTCGTTTCCTAGAAGTTTTTCAACAGCTTCGACTCTTCGATTACGTGAGATATTCTCGTCGATGTCAAGTCTAAAGGCAAAGTTTCCTTTGCTAAGTTTGGCTACATGAATTTTGCCAAATAATATTATTGGAGGTTTTGACTTTAGACCAGATATCTCAAGCATATATGGTGGTTTGTGCTGGAATAGTAAATCTGTGATAAGGTACCCGTTAAGTCTTAGGTTTGTTATCTTTGAAAAAGCAAGTACAACGTTACCTCTTTTTCTTCCATGTTTTAGGGCCCTTCTCATGCTATTTCTTAGATTCTCTGTAGTCCCTGAAGAAAGTGAACCGTCATATAGAATTAAACTGTTAGTTGCTGTTTTGGAAAGCATGTTTTGCAGCCATATTTCTAGATGGCTTGAGATTCTCGCAGTTATGTGTAGTAGGCTTGATGAATTATGAATGTGGTTTCTTGTCAGTGAATTGAGTTGTGTTTTTAGTAGATTCTCATAAACTTTGTCTTTGCTTTCTTCGGTTACATGAAATATGAATGGTCCAAACCTTTGGTATTTGTATTTCTTGTATTTTTTCCATACGTTAGCACCTCGTATTGCTATCAGTATGCCTTTTCTTGTTTCGCCAATCTTGATGGTTGAGGTATCGACAGCTGTTACAGCTGTTTCTTCCTGTCTGGGCTTTAAAGAAACCATTTCAAGTCTTGGATTTTCTGTTTGCGTGTATTCTTTCAGATTGTTATTGTATTGAAAGAATTGTTGATTTAGTTGAAATGGTTGATTTTGTGCATCCTTAAGTGAATTTATGCTTAATTCTATAAGATGTTTGGGGAATGGTTTGTTTCCTTCTTGTGGAGGAAAATTATATCTTGTTGTTGTTGCAATAGTTAGTGAATCAATCAACAATATTCACCAATAACCACTCGATACGGGTGGGAAGTATTTAAATATTGTGCATGTACAAGATGCGCAATACACTAACAATAGGTGAAAACTTGAAAGAAGAAGACTCGGAAAAAACAATACGGGTAAAGATGAAAATTGGAGAGGTAGAATTCGAAGTAGAATGTCAGGAAGAACAGCTCCAAACAACGATTGACAAAATCCTGTCCACAGTAACTAAAAGATTGAAAGAGGCCCAACTAGTTATTGAAAGAACAAAACCATCACGAAACTATGCAGAAACATGCAAAGGTGTGATAATGAGGCTTTGGGAAGAAAAATTCTTTTTGGAACCAAGAAAATTGGGGCAAATACATGATGAAATGGCAAGACGAGGGTTTCACTACGATCGCACAGCAGTAGCTCATGCATTGGTAGACCTAGTAAAAGATGGCATCTTAACCAGAGAGGGAAAACCAAGAAGATATGTATACGCTCAACGAAGACCTCCAACATCGACAAATAACATTTAGAAACGAGTGTCTCAGCACGCGCCTTCTTAAAAAAATGGTAAAATGCTAAAATGTGATTGAATAACCATTATTGTACTTTGATTCCTAAACAGATTAAACATTTTTTCCTTTAATTTTAGTTAGGACTTCTTCTTCTATCCATCTTTCGCCTTGAGCTGTAAGTCTATAATAGGGTTGATTCGGATCCGGTTTGAATACTTGCCCTCTTTTTGTCATTTCGTTAAGTCGAGCTGGGACCATACTTTTTATTCCACTTGATTTCAAAAGCTTTCCTATATGTGCTGATGTGTCTTTCCTATCTTCCGACGCATACAGAACAAGACCTATGGCTTCATAATGTGTTAATTCTCGGGCTATCGTAAGGAGTGGCCCATCAGTAGTGAATTCAATCAAACCTTCAAGCTGGAGCTCTTTAGTAGTGGACAACTTTTTTGAGACAAGTTTAGAAACTGTTTCAATAAAATCATCTGGAAAATTCTCAAGGTTCTCTATTATCTCTTCAGCAGTCTTCCCTATAACAACAACTTCGCCAAACGGAGTTTTGATCCTTGCCTTAATTTCCACCTAATCATCAACCCTCTAAGGTGAGATTTCTCCTTCAGCGAGAATATAGACGCAGCCAGCATCCGTTTTCCATCTCTTCACTTTTCCTCCTTTTACCAATCCTAACAATACCCCTGCTACTTTACGTCCTGAATAACGAATTCCATTAGCGTCTAACGCACCATATAATTCTTGAATGGTGTGTGGACGCCATTTCCCCCAATCTGTTGCTAGAATATTCATTAGAGCATCTCTACAGCTGTTCGGTTTTGGAATTAGAGGGTACCGCTGTGTAGTTGGTTTTTGCTGTGGCTTCTTTCTTTTTACTGTAAGTGTTGCTGAGGCACTGGGTTTAGTTCCTTCGAAAGCCTTGTGAATGTCCGTCATCAGGTTTGGTAATTCCTTAATGGTTTCTAGAACTTCTTTTTTTCCTCCACGTAGTTCTATTTCAAAGTCACCTGTTTTAGCGCGAAAGGAGAATGGTTCCTTAGGTTTTGGTTTAGTAGTTCCGTTTGGCAAGATTATCACGAGTTATTAGAAGTGCTATGTGCTTTTAGGATTTATCATCCGCTTTTGTAGCCGGAAAGATTATATGAAATAACACGATATACTATACTACTGGCAAAACAACATACATGAGGTATACTGCTTGTCCAAGAAAGGAATCAGTGTATGGTTATTCAGCACATTGACTTTTGCTGCACTACTACATCTAATTGATTCAGTTCAGATTCTCCTTCTAAGTGGACAATCTAGGCTTTTTCAGGTATATCCTGTAATTGGAGAGAAACTCCAAACCCTTTCACCTGTTGCCTATTTCTGGATAACAGTAATAATTACCTTCATATTTTGGGGCATAACCTGTAATATCGCCTTTGAAAATCCAGTCGAAGTTTTTCTTAACAAAATACTTTCAGATGCCAAACAGCAAACTGCCCTTGAAACGCAGATAATGGATCAAAAAGGGGAGTTGCTAGACACAATGAACGAAACAGTGGAGATGAATCACACTCTTCTAGCCAAAATCACCGACATGACTCAAAACGTCAGAACAGAAGTAAAGGAAATCCAACCCCTAAGGGAAACCATGGTAAAACTGAAAACCGAGTTAAGCGGCTTACGAGTAAAAGTAACCAAAATTGAGAAAAATGCCAACCTTCAAAGCAATTGTCCAACCTGTGGAAAACCTATCCTTGCAGAATTCAAGGTTTGTCCATATTGTGGTGAGAATATAAAACTGTTATCAAAACAACCAATTGGTTTAAAAAATTACAGGTAATTTAAACACCGAAAGCCCCTCATAGCAATCTACACCAATCAAGATGAGGCTTTCTGTGTTTTTCGGTATTTGTAGATCAAACTTTATTGTAACTGAGCCAACTTATATAAGGGAGTCTGACAACTTCGAAAAAGTATCTGTAAAACTGTTGATGTAATGAGTGGGCACAGGCACATGATTCAACTGTTTAATGGAGTACTCAAGTAGAAATGCCTCACGCAAAAAGAAAAATTAGGAAAAAACGTGGTTCAAGAACTCATGGATATGGAAGAGTAGGTCAACATAGGGGAGGCGGCCAAAGAGGAGGACGTGGCCTGGCGGGTCGTCAGAAACATAAATGGACCTATACGGTAAAATATGATCCTGACCATTTTGGTAAACGAGGATTCAGATCACCAAACAAAGTTACAATAAACACAATTAATGTTGGAGAACTGGACGAAAAAGTGGATCAGCTTCTGAAAGAAGAAATGGCTGTTAGAAAACAGAATGGGATTCACATCAATCTTAATGACCTAGGTTATGATAAGCTGTTGGGAAGAGGTAAAGCCACTCACACATTGATAATACATGTAAATCACCACTCTAAATTGGCAGCTAGTAAAATTGAGACAGCCAAAGGAAAAGTAATCCCAATAAGGAACTAACTACATCGCTGTGGAAATGGTATGAGGCATAAACTCTATGGTGTCACAAGTGAGAAAAAAAGGTACTGAACTAAATCAAGAACAATGCATTATTAGAAACTTTTCTGTTAGGTGAATGCAAGATGGGAAAGAAAAGACACAAAAGTATGAGCAAAAAAACAAAGAAGAAGAAACAGAAGCGCGTCCAAAGAAAACGAAAAAGCCGAAGAAAGAAACATAAATAGATCTAAAAAAGCACACGCTGACTATGTCTGCGAAAATAGTTAGTTAAGGCTCAAAGTCGGTAGGATTTTTATTCATCAAACGCCAGATATTTCAGGTCCAAAGGCTTCATTTTGAAGCCTGAACCAATACTAACGATAAATGATTCAAAAGTCATCAATATCTCTCCCCATTCCAATGCGTACGTACGCATAAAATCAGCGTAAGATGGGTAATCCCTGTGAAAGGAAATCATGACGATGTCTTTTCCACCTAAACCTTCTCCATCTGCTGCGAAGATTATGTTTGGTCTTTCCTCAACCCATTTTGTGGCTTTCATTATAATATCCTGCGCCTTCTTTAATGACGGATATTGTCTCATACGACTAAACGTGAATGCTAAAATCTGGTATCCCAGTTTGCCAAAGTTGGGAACAACTGTATAAGATTTTACGTAGCCTTCCCTTTCAAGTTCTCTCCTGGATCTTGTAATAGTAGGCTGTGAAACATCAAGAAGCTTGGCTAATTGTCTATCACTGAATTTGGAATTCTTCATCAATTCCCTAAGAACTCGAAGCGACCTTGTTGGTTTCATATCATCTATCATGTCGCAACATTGTCTTAAGATTTTATGTTTTTGCTAACATGTTGCCAGCTTGCCTTAACTTTCAAAAAAATTAAACAGGAAGTCACTAGAATCACAAACAAGAGTTGGATTACTGTGAAATCAAGAACTAACTGAGGAATTAGCCAATAATTACATCATAACTAACCGAAAAAAAGCTGGATTTAACCGTTTAAGCACAGATATTTTAGAAAATTATTTAAACATCTCCATAGAACAATAGATAGAGTTAGGAGAAAAGGAAGAATGCGTTCAGATTATGCGTTATACACCGTATCAATAATATTCTTCATTTTGACCGCAATATCCTACATAGCATTGCAGGCAACAGAAAGAGCAGTGTGGATTGTATCGACTGTTGTTCTTGGACTCCTTTTCATAGGATTAGGCTACTCCCAACGACCTAAAATTCGAGAGATTGAGATTTCATCAATTGCAACTCCTCCAGAACCATTAACCACTGCTGAGTCATCCTCAACAGAGGAGATGACATCTACTGTGGAGACGACCACCTTTATGTCTCTCACAAACATAAGAGGAATCGGCAGCAAACGTGCTGAACAGTTAAAGGAGATCGGAATTTACAATATCGAGAAGTTGGCAAAAACCTCTGGTAAAGCGCTGGCTACAAAGTTGGATGTTTCGCCTAAAGTAACATCGAGATGGATCGAACACGCCAAAAAACTGATTGATGAATCATAAAGACAGTGCCAGCTGAGAACACCTTAAAATCCAGGGTTCTCATTCATTGTATTCTATGTTGGGCTTTCTTTAAGAACTATTCAAATGCACAAATACTTCTTAACGCGCACGAAGATCTTCAGGCTTTCTTTCACATTAGAAGATAACGTGAAATTGCCGTGAAATATCGCGTATTGTGAGGTTTGTTACGCTTTCCTAGAGATTAATCAGTAGATTTTCTCTTTTCATATCCGTGATAGCCTTTATTCCGAGCCACTGTTGAATAGCGAATCCTAGGAAAAACCTCAACCAAACGGTTAGGAAACTATACAAAAGTGTTACGGTAGCACTCACATCAGGGGGGACACCTAGAAGAATGTAAAGAGTTGACATCGTTATTTCTGGAAGTCCTGCTTCAAACGGTACGCCCAGTGGTATGGCTCTAACCGCAGCCACAATTGCACATATGACAATAACTACACCAAAAGGAACTGAATATCCTATTGACATAAACACTAGATAGGCCACTGTCAAGCTGAAGAACCATGAGAAAACGTGAAGAGTTATTGATGTTAAAAGAGCTGTTGGAGCTTGCATGTATTGTTTCATTGAACTATGAAAGATCTTGGCTGCTCTAATCATATCTGCTTTTATTTTCTTCAGATTCCATCGTCCTCTTCCCACAAGATTTAACAGCTTTACTATGAACTCGACAATCCCAATCATCCATCTTTCCTTAAAACATAATAAAAGAAGCAAAAGCAAAAAGGATGTTGACAGTATCACAAGGATTAGTGTTAGGTGAAGCACCATTCCACTAATCTGTCTATCAATAAGAATTAGTCCTAATCCAAGAATTAAACTTCCAACATTAATACCTAAACCCGTAAGTCTTTGAGTAACTAGTGAAGCAACAACTTTTCCACTTGTACCCTTATGCTCTCTTGTTACTAGATAAATCTTAGAAATGTCACCACTAATAGATTCTGCCGGAATCAATATGTCCAAAAAAATTGCAAAGCACATGTATAGAAAGGCTCTCACTAGAGAAAGCTTCACTGAAAGAAACCTCAATAGTTGACGCCACGAAATAGAGAAGAAAAATATCTCAAGCAAAACTGCGATAACAGCGAGAAAATATGTTTTAAGATCTATGGTCTGCGCGATTGCAATTATTTTTTGTATATCCACGTTAAATATGAGTAAGTATAGAAAAAAAATCAAAAACCCAAAGACTAAGAACAATAAGGTCTTCCAAGAAGCCTTAAGACTCTGCGGAATCATCTATACTCACACCAACGATAACAACACCAAGGTTATCTGCTTAATTATATATTTCACCTATCTATTCAGAAAACGTATGGCACCCATATATTAAGTTTGAAATCAAGTGTGCCAAATACTTTAAGCGCGCGCGCTGAGTATGTGAGAGTGAATAAGCGAGTGAGTGTATACTAGAAAAGGTAAGAGTAAACGCGCGCGCTTGTACAACGTCAGTATTGACCGCAAGCTTAATGCTATTTTACTACAACTCTACAATGGTGTGAATTAATTGGGCATGGGGAAAAGCTCTAAGAAAAAGCAGATGATCAAGAAGGAAAGAAAGGCGAAAAGGAAAAAGCGTAAAGAAAAACGTGCACGCCAATAGTTGTTGACTAGTAGAACCATACTAAATAATATTGACTAGGTTAGATACTAGTAGTGACCGCTCTTTTCTGTTCTTCTCACCAATTTAAACGAGAGCAAAGTAACTACTATAACAGCAAGTGAAACAATTATTCCAATGAGTTCCATGCTGATACTAATTGGTCCAAAGGTTGGTTCTCGATTCATCATTTGCCAAGTTGCAGGTATAAAATAGAGACCTAGCACAAGGGCTATTATTACTCCAGAAAAAATTGCATGCAACAACTTAATTTGCATTTTAATCCTCCATGTATTTGTGGTTTTCAATAGTTATAGTTCTACTCTTTAGAACATCGGTCAAACAGGTTCCAACCTCCAATGCCTCCACGTTTCATATCCTGTAATAACAAGTCCACTCAACCCAAAAAGCAAAGCAAAGAAACCCTGTAAGGATAATGAGCTGCCATATCCGATTATAAACACAATGAGAAGAATACAGAAAAAGGTTGAATAGAACAAATATCGCGGAATCATAAGATGACTGATCCTAACAAAAGAGTTCAGCACCTCCAGGCTAACTGTCTTTTTCAGTTCGTAGTCACCCATGACATTTTTCCTAACAAGATCCATATCCATCAGTTTCTCAAGATGATATGATGCCACGCTTGGACTTGAAAAACCCAAATCTCTTTGGAGACGCCTAATAGAAGTTATTTTCCCTTTTCTCAGAAGATGCCAATAAACCCGAAGCGTCGTACCCTTCAGCCTTGACCTAACATCCTCCATTAACAATCCTCAGAACAACCTAACTAACAGTCAGCTTAAAAATCTTAGAACCTGCAGCATGTATATCGTCAATGTGTTCTAAATTTGGAACACTTGTTCTATTGCATAGAACTAAATCCTTCTTTGCTCTTTTCTCATTTGGTGATTAGATTGAGGAAAAAACTCATAGTTGTGGCACTGATGGTAGCTATCACTCTTCCTCTTATAGCCTACGCCTATATTGAAATAGATAAAGGTGGAGTAAGCGGAAGAGATGGGAAAAATCAGGAAACAGCTTCAGACGTGACTAGGTTCGACGCTGTTGTCAACGGGATGAGGAACTTGGACATCTTTGTATGTGTTGATATAAGCGATGGTTTAACTGAGAAAGAAGCTGAATTGATAGTAGGAACAACATTCATTCAAGTTATGGGAGA
>JASFPN010000032.1:0-14401 GCA_050115965.1 Candidatus Bathyarchaeota archaeon | reverse complement strand
TGGATGCAAGAAGACATCTTAACACCTAAATGGATTCGGTTTGATATAATACCTACCTCTGACACTACAGTAACAGAATATTTTGTTGAAAGCGGACAGGAACATGTTTTTACAGCAAAATGTTACTCCCAACCATTTTACACCCTTAAGTACGAACACTCTATTTCCTCTCCAACTGTCACAGATTATCAAGTAGTCACCAAACAAAGAACGGTCTACAAATCACTAATGGAAATAATTCTAGGAAGCTAATGTTTGATAGAGGAGTCTTAATGAAGATAAAAAAAGAAAACACCTATTCGTTGTTGGTATCGCCCTACTCGTAGCCTTTCACATGCTGATGTTATTCGCTCCCATAATCCCCGTAGAAGAACCGTACAAAAAGATACTTACAGCTAAATGGAGTCAAAGCGCACGACAAGAACCATTTGATGTAGAAAAAGACCTTCTGTATCGAATAGTCTACAAATCGATTGCAGAACTACTTTCAGGAAGCGCGCGCGCGCGATTAGGTTTGAAGATACGAACGTTACCGTGGTAGAATCGGCTTTTCCAAATCCCATAACTATTTCTACCTTCACATGGAATCCAACTAATCAGTCAAATAATGCAATCATCGATCTCGCTACATATTTCCAATTTAAAGCCGAAACTGAACAAGACGTGAACATCTATTTCCAAGGAAGCGTTCTCATAAATAATGAATACACAATTCACACTCCTAGTTACCTTCGTTTCGCGCGCGCGCGAACAAACCAATCTGACTATCAATGGACGTCAGTATCATCCATTCAAACGTCTAGTCTTGCATATGACATGGTTCATCCTGATGATGGTAATGATCCTAACCGTGAAAATTATACTATCGAATTAATTGGTGACGTAACAGCAGGAACAGGTATACTTTACATCAGAAATGTGAATCTAGTCATCACAGTCATTGACGGGTTACCCGCTTCTTAGCACGTTCTTTATGATCATGCTCTTTCCTGAAGACAGAGTCCGTATCCAACTAGAACGCTACATGTGACGCAGACCATAACCACTAAAGGATTTTATCATAGTTGGTGAATGAATGTATGGGGAAACTATGGAAACTAGAGGTTATATATGTAAGCTATAGCGCGCGCTGCATGAACCCAGATTCTATCGGACTTTTTGTTTTCTTTTGTTTACTGTAACTGTTAGCATAGTTATGATCATGAATAATGGTAGGATGAGGATGGATGGAAACTCTGGAATTATCGGGTAGCGATCCTGATTGTTTTCATCAATTGTATACGGTGTATCCCAGATGCCAGAGTCATCTATCTCTGTAGCATCAGGGTATCTTTCTTCATAGTCACTCCAATAGTTACCGCCAGAGGGATATCCGCAATCCCACCGATTCACCGAGTCGGAAGAAACAATTTGGTTGGTGTTGTTGATAAGGTTGTTTTGACAAAAAGTGTTGTTCGAGGAAGAGATGACTTGGATGCCATATTCGTTGTTGATTATTTCATTTTGGTAAATGCTATTGTTAGTTGAGCTGTATCCAACTGTAAGACCATTTCCGTTATTCTCTAAGTAGTTTCCATTTATGAAGTTAAAATGCGAATACGAGAGAAATACGCCCTCCACGTCACTGGTGGTTACATTGTTCTCGGAAACAATGTTGTATGATGAGTAGTAGAGCAGAATACCATAGTTGGTGTTTCTGGTTAGGTTATTTTGGATTATTGTGTTGTTCGAAGAATCATAGAGCTCAATGCCAAAACCATTGTTTACAACTTGGTTCCAAGAAATTGTGTTATTGTCTGAATAAGCGTCAAGTATAATACCATCTTGATAATGGGCTGCGACGATATTGTTATGTATCAGATTGTAGGAAGACAAATCAAGTCCGATGCCATCTTGACCATTTGCTGTCACATTGTTTTCAGAGATAGTGTTATGGTTTGAAAAGTTCCAGAGAGCGATTCCAAAATTACGGTTTGCTGACATGTTATTTCCATGAATTAGATTGCTCTCTGAATTCCAGAGAACGATACCATCCCAAAATAAGCTGATTCTTAAATTTTTTATTGTAACGTTGCTTCTTCCACTGAGTTCTACTCCAGTGGTTCCAGTCGAATTATCGCCTATGAGGGAGTAGCCTGCCCCATCAATTACTATATTATCACCAGTCACAACTATTTGGTCATAAATGTCATGAGTAAATGTGTAATTAGAGCCTATGGATATGGTTGCCTGTACTTTCCTAATCTTGAAAGCTACACTGAATAAACTCGTGAAAAGAATTACAGTGAATAAACTTAAAACATGTTTTTTCTCCAATCAATCTCCCTCAAAGCACCAGACTAAGCAGTATTATCTAGAGTATAAAAATCTATAAAAAAGACTTTCATTGTTTTTAGCGCGCACGCCACTTAATTTTTTTGTTTATTGAGTTTTGTTTTGAGGATTGTAATCGTTAAGGTTGTGATGACTAGAAAAGGCAGAATTATCCATGAGAGAAACTCTGGAATTATGTAGTATATGTAGTAATCTCCAGCGTTGTCTTCAACTGCGTAGTTTCCAGCGTTGTCGTAAGCTAACATTTTAAATTTAACGAACGTGTCGTCAGAGTGTCCAGGGATTGTAGTTTGGTAAACATCGAGAGTTGCATTATAAGTCATCGTCAAATTGGTCCATGAAACGCCGTTGTCTATAGTATACGATAGGGATACCTTCTTCACACCACTTGTAGCGTCTGTAACAAGTGCTGATATTTTCACTGTTTGATTTGGTTGAACAGCCCCGCTTGGTTGTTGGGTTAGTTTACCAAATACTGGAGCAGCAACGTCCCAACTAATCACCCAAATCCCACAGTAACCATCAACATATGAGAAGTATGCTATCTTGGTACCATCACCACTAATGGATGGTTCCGCATCAGTTTCTGTGTTATGGGTCAGCTGTGTTAACCCAGATCCATCCGAATTAACCACCCAAATCTCCCAATCACCACCCACATCGGAGTCGAATGCGATTTTGGAACCATCACCACTAATAGACGGATCACCATCAGATCCTATTATGTTACGGGTCAGCTGGATTAACCCCGAACCATCCGAATTAACCACAAAAAGCTCTTCGTCATCATAAAATGATGAGAATGCAATTTTAGAACCATCACCACTAATAGATGGACCCGCATTGACTGCAGGTGTATGGGTTAGCTGGGTTAATCCCGATCCATCCGAATTAACCACAAAAATCTGCAAATGATCATAAATATTGGATGCGAACGCAATTTTAGAACCATCACCACTAATAGACAGACCTAAATCCATGGCTGTGTTATGGGTCAGCTGGATCAATCCCGATCCATCCGAATTAACCACATAAATCTCCCAATCACCATCCATTTCGGAGGCGAACGCAATTTTAGAACCATCATCACTAATAGACGGATGTTCATCAGTTGCCGTGTTATGGGTCAGTTGAATTAATCCCGAACCATCCGAATTAACCACCCAAATATCATCATCACCATCCATATCGGATACGAACGCAATTTTAGAACCATCACCACTAATAGACGGATCACCATCATTTGCTGTGTTACTGGTTATTTGGATTGGAGAGCCCCACCAATCAGCTTTAACTGGAGATGAAACAAGCAAACTCATCATTAACAACCACATCGTCATCACCAGAATCGTTGAAAGTTTCTTCACCCAAACCCTCCAATCAATTATTCATATGATTAACTTGTAAAGATAGGGGTCAAGATCAGGTTTCAGGTATCCAAAACTACATAAATAATTTTCATCTCATTTCTTTTTTCCAAGTTTAACTGCTGTTCCGTATGCGGTTACAAGAATAAATCCTTCCAGGATTTCTGATGTTTCAAAATCTATAGAGAGTGCTCCATTGGCTCCTAACCTTCGGGCTTCATTCTTTAGACCCTCCAAAGCTTCTTTCCGAGCTTTTTCAACTTCTTTTGCATACGCTGTACCCTTGCCTCCAGTAATAGATTGAAGACCTGAAATCAGCCGTCCTCCCATTCCTCTTGTCCTCGTGCCGGAACCATATATAACTCCAAGAACCTCATCAATCTCATACTTTGGAATCATAGGCATCGTCGCCAAAATAAGATCCTTTTCCATAAACCCACCTCCAACCTCCTTCTAGCTCACCTTTAACTACATTTTACCCTTCATAAGCCTTGCTAATACAACTCCTAGCATAAACACTTAAAACCAAAAAAAGGGATTTTGCGGGAGATATCACCATCGCTTCGTACATTTTAATGAAGGTTTCTACTCCTGAAGGGCAAGTTTCAATCCTCGTGCCCCAATAATGTCATTGGGAGTTTAGTTGAGATTCTGAGAAAATTCAGTTTTTACCTTTAAATTTTAGTATGAACATTGGGACCGTTCTTTTATAGTCTTCATATTCGCTGCCAAATTCTCTAATTAGTTCTTCCTCTTCTTTCTTTGAGATTAGTAAAAGTAACACAGTTACCAAGGGAGTGAGAAGCAAAGAGTATCCAGCGTTTAAAAAGAAAGAAACTCCTATGTGCGCGAGAAGGCCGCCAAGATATTGTGGGTGTCTAACGACAGAGTATACACCTGTAGTGACAATTTTCTTTGTTCTGTGAGTTTCAGCTGTTCTCAAAGTTGTTTCTTTAACTCTATTAATTGCAAACCAAATGCTTAGTATAAGAAAAATTAGACAAATTAATGAGTGAGAAAGGAAAATTTCAAAATTAATGACTGGAAACCAGTAGGAAAAATTCTGTAAGATGGGGACTACGTATTTTGGTTGGGGTGAAATCCAGATTCCGATCCAAAAGATGAAGAGCCCCCATCCTGAAAGAATTCCATAAATGTCGCCTATACGAGTTCCTTTCTTCTCTCCATACTTCTGTTGAAGCCTATGATGCTCTACTGATAAGAAGTGAACTGGAACCATCGCGATGAAGCCTATTACGCTGATGAAAAACAAAAAGCTCATTTGGCATCGTTGAGATTCAATATTTTATGTTTTAAATTCTTTTTCATGGGAAAGCGCAAGCTAACCGGGCGCGTTAAAATTCCGTATCACGCGCGCGCGCACGCGAGAAGGTGAAATCCGCTGGTGGTCACCCAACAATTGAGAAGCCATCGAAGACCAGAGTTGGAGTTTCAACTGTGAAGAAAGTTTTTTCCAAATCGCTACCTATGTCGCGAAGTTTTTTGAATCCATTATAGAAGTTTCCTGAAACTGAAACTGGCTGTAGTGGCCATTTCTTCTCTCCATCTTCAACTAGAAAGACACTATGAGCAACCGCAGAGAATTCTCCAGTTGAAACGTCACTGTGTAATATCCCTATAGGCATGTCTACGATCATAATTGCTTTGTCATCAATTGAGGAGATTAGGGTATTTAGATCCTTCTTTCCCGGCTTGACTTCCAAGTTTTTAGGTAATATTGAAGGTGAAGTTTCGTAAGGTAGTGTCGAGCCGAAAACCCGATTGTGACGAGTGCAGTTACCTGTTGATTTTTTACCATGAATCTGTGCATAGTAGGTATCGAAGAGGAATTGTTCTAGTTTTCCATTATCGATTATAGTGGTTTTCTGTTGAGGATATCCTTCAGCGTCAATGGCTTCCGTGTGTATTCCTTTTGGATTCTGACCATTATCTGCAATCGTCAGTGCAGAGTCAGCAATCTCTTCTCCAACCTTGTTTCCAAGGGGCGAACGTCCTTCAACAACATGTCCTCCACTCGCAGATTGACCTATACTAGCAGCAATATAGGAAGCTGCAGGGACAGGTGTCCAAATTGTGGGTAAATTTGTTGTTTTGTTAAGTTTTTTTGCTTCAAGAAGTTCTATGGCTTTTTGCGCAGCTTTTGTCCCTAAGTTAATGGTTTTTATCAAGTGTTCACGGGTTATGTCGAACACATAGGATGTTCTTCGTTCTTCTCCCTTAACGGCGATACATGAAACCTCACAGCCATTGATGGCTGATCTGGATGCCTGTTGAAGGTCATTTGTGTTTCCTACTGCAAACCCGCCCCATTCAGCAGAACACTCGCTTTCTGCCATATGTATTCGTTTGTCATATTCTTGGGCTTCTTTTACCATGTTGCGGGCCATTTTAATCATTGATTCTTCACTTAAATCCAACACTTCTTTAGCATGTGTTCCTTCATTGCCTGGTTTCTTAGGGTAACAGAATCCTTTGAAGCGATTATCCTTTATGGATACTGACTTTAGGCTAGCTGCAGCTTCGTTGATGCTTCGCCTTATTCGTTCTGGAGATATTCCGCTTGATGATGCGAAACTGATGCAGTTTTCCTTTGCAACTCGAACCGCGTTCCCCTCGACAATTCCATCTGTAGCATCAACCACTCCTTGAGTGATGTTGACCCGGGTTCTATGTTCGTAGAAAAGGTATAGTTCAAACTCTGCTTTTTGGTCAATGGTTCTAGCATATTTCAGGCCTGAGTCAATTGCAGAGAGTAGTTCATTTTTCAAGTTCTCATATTCCATAGCCATTCATCTCCCTTTCTATCCCGCTTTACCTCCAAACGTTACTTCGCTGATGATTAATTCCGGTCCACCTAATCCACAGGGTAATGGAAATTGACCACTCTTTCCGCATCCTCCGAAATACCCTGCTCGCAAGCGAACTTCTTTGGTTCCATTCTCAACTTTCGATAATAGGTTTAGAATGTTGCCTGACAATGATACTTCACGTAGGGGTTCTTTGATTTCGCCATTTTCCACCCAATAACCTCGGATCGCTTTGAATAGGAAACTTCCGTCTCCACTAACCTGTCCACCTGAAGTTTGAATAGCGTATACGCCAGTTTTCAACGATTCCAAAGCCTCTTCATTCGTTAGGTCTCCTCCGGTGAAGTAAGTGTTGGTCATTCTAGGTATGGGTATAAATGCGAAATGTATGGCCCTGCAGTTTGCTGTTGGTTCTTGTTTAAGATATTTTGCGGTTCCTCGACTGTGAAGATAATTTTTCAGGATTCCTCGTTCCAAAATTACGGTTTTATTTGCCTTTATGCCTTGATCATCATAAGGTAACCATAAACCACCGAGTTTCGAGACGTCAGGAGTCCCATTATCTATGATCGTAGCTTGTTCATTACCTAGTTTGGCTCCAATTTTTCCAGCTAGGGGAGAGCCTCCTACGACTACAAAGTCGCCTTCACTAAGATGACCAAAAGATTCGTGAGCTAAAACCCCTACAAGCTCATTTTCTATCATGGCCCTGAACTTTCCTGCGGGACATGGTTTTGCCCTTAATTGCTCCTTTGCATGTGTGCCCGCGTCTTCTCCAATATCTTCAGGCGTCGATCCTTTTGTATTAAAGTGATCTAGGCCTAGAGTTCCGCCTGCTCGTTTTGTTCCAAACACAAGGCTTCCTGATGAGGTTTTAGCCGTAACACGGCAACCTAAATCAACAAGCTCGAAATTCCAGTCGATCACTGAACCTTCACTGTTTGTGAAGATCTTTCTTCCATAGAGTTCTCCGTACTGTCCTGTGATGTTGCTAATGTTTTTTCCGCATTCCCGAGCTTTATCGATTGTTCTGCTGACAAGATCGGTTTTGTACCCTAGATCTTTGGTGTGGGGATGGATCTTAACGGGAAATGTGTCAGATTTTTGGCTTTTCACTGAAGGCATTCTGTCGAAATCCAGTTTCAGAGATGCTGCTTCAGCGGAGGTTTTTGCCATTTTGAAGGCTTTGGTAACAGTCTGCTCCAAATCTTTTTCTTCTTTACTGGATGTGAAGGAGTACCCAGAGGCTCCTCCATAATAACAGGCGACGCCAACTCCCGCACGAGACCTGAGAATCACGTCTTTCCAAACTTCGTTGACACGTTGAAGTGTTCTCAGAGTAAGGTCGTCAAACCTTGCTTCAACGAATTGAGCACCTATTTTTTCTCCATATTCTACACACTTTTCAAGTCTATCAAACATGTAAACACACTCGAATTGTCTCATACATTCTTAAATCGCCTATAAAAAGCAACGCACATTCTGTGGTCACAAAATGTTACTATCTAACACAAAATGTTACTTTCTCTTTCTGTAAAGATGCACCTGTTCTATGGTGTCGTAGTGTTCAAATCCAGCTTCCCCAAGTTTCTCTCGCGCGCGCGATTCGCTCACCAAGATATGATGAAGGAAAAATAAAAAGGGGGTAATAGGAAAACTGAGTCACTGTTTACTCTTTTTTGGCCTTTCCCTTCTTGGCTTTTCCTTTCTTACCCTTTTTCTTTCCCATTATCTTTCATTCTCATTTCTAGTCTTCTACTTCCCAGTCTTTCCAATTCCCGCTTTCATCTTCTTCTTCCCAGTCTTCTTCTTCTTCCTCGAAAGCCATTTTATGACCTCCAGAATCATCTCTAAATATAAACATCGGTTTATATGCATTTTATTTAGAAAAGAGACAAAAATTGCCGTTTTTTCGGGAAAAATAAGTTAATATAGCCCTCTTTTCTATGTTATAAACAAAAAATAAGATTACTCGCTCACTGAAGGTGGCGAGACAACATGTGTTAGTAGGAGCAGCTACTTCTTTCCTTTTCGCTTATGTTTTGTAGGAAGTTCAACTTTTTTTCTCTGTTTTCTCTTCATCTTTTTCTCTCTTTCCAACTGTTTATGTTTTGTTAGACCTTCTGCTTTACGTTTCTTACTTTTTCTACCCAGTTCAAATCACCTACATACATCACCATTCATCTGTATTCCATTCATCTGTCTCCGGATCTTTCCTCTGTTGCTCAACCCATTGTTTGACCGTGGCTTTATATCGGTATCCTTGAAGGACGGAGTCCAAGTCTTTTAGTGAAACAAAAAATAGTTGGTCCATAATCCTAATTGTAAGGCTTTTTCCTGACTTGCTTACAGACACCCATCCAGTATCCACGACTTCACTCTTGTTGCTCATTAATCACTCACCTCATGAAGATCGATGGTAGTTATGGAGTATGCGATTAACGATTGGAATCTTATCAGTCATCCTTTTCAGAGTACTCTTCCCATTCTTCATAATCCTTGCTTATCTCGTCTTCTTCGTCTTCGACTTCTTTCCTCTTTCTGAATCCATGTTTCTTCTTCCTAGACATGTTCTACCTCTCCTTCTATTGTGTAAATAGTGCGCACAATTATTTTCGTACTCATGGATAAACCTTTTTCAGTCTAGGCTGCGTAGTAGTTGTGGGGTGCTAATGTCTATTTCATGGCTTCTGCATGTTTCTAGGACCGTTTTCTTAAGGTCAGCATCAATTTCAGCGAGTCTTCTTATCTGATTTACAAACACATACAGTGTGTATTCAACTGCGAAATCGCCAAATTTGGTAATTCGTACATATGGTTTTGGAGTTTTCAATACATCTTCCACTTTGCTTGCAGCTTCTAGCATTACGGTTTCCACTCTTTGAAAGCCTAATTCATATCCAGCGGTGATTGAACAGCTTCTTCTCACAATGGTTTTCTTTCCGTAATTATCAATTTCTGATCTTAGCAATTCTTGATTTGGAACTGAAACTAGGACATTATCTAGGGTTCTCATTCTTGTGTAAATTAGATCCACAGCCACCACATCCGCGAATTGACCGTTGAAGTAGATCCTGTCACCGATCTTGAAGGGTCTACTCGTCATCACAATAATACCAGCTATAGCATTTCCGATGGTGTTCATTGCAGCAAAACCTATGATGGTTCCTCCAGCGAGAGCTAGCAAACCAGCAATTAGGCCAATCTCAATACCAAATTGCGCAATGATGACAACCGTAATTGCTATGATTGCTACCCACTGAAAAATTCTTCTTAAAGTGAATGCAATATTTTCTTCAAGCTTTTCTTGTTCTTTCAGCTTCGTTATCTGTCTTGCTAGGAGTCTGTATACAACATAAACTATGATAATCGCTACAACTGAAAATACGATTCTATCTAAATTAAATGAAGCCCATCCAATGAAGTCCTCTAAGAAGCCCATGTTACCTTCCTCACCCGATAGGTTTACTGTTGTTTTTATAACCCTTCTGCACTCTTCTATTATGCTTCAATTCTTTGTACCTATTTAACTCCGCAAGATGATGAGTTTGCTATTATACCTAGAGGATCTATCCGCTAGTATCATGTAGAAATCGGTCCTATCTTGTAATCCGTAGAGTAGAATGATTTTAAAAAATTAGGTAATAAAGTGAATTAGTTTCCCTTGCACTCGGGCATTCCTTCGAGGCCTTCTCTTGTTTTGCTTAGTGTTATTACGTCTCCAATTCCCTGTATTAGGTTGACTGGTAAACAAATTGTTATGTGTCCAAGAACAGGTTTTCTAAATCCTAGTTGATTTGTGGCTTCTTTAGTTAAGTCTATATATACGTGGGTTATTTTCCATTGATCATTCATTTCAGCTCCTGAAATCTTACCGATATTGAAGGCGTCTGTAGTGATTACCTTTTTTCCATTAATTTCGTTTACTTTAACCATTAAATCACCATTCAGAAGTAATTTCTGTTAGGAAATAAATACTTAATCTCTTGACTATAAAAAACGCGCGAGCTTAAGCACAGACGAGTAACTGAATTATCAATGGCAAGAAGTAACATTTCTAGATTATGAAAAAAAGAGGGGGTTACGGGAGATATCTCCATTCTGTTGTGCAAATGGGAGTTTACCACATGAACTGGCAGTTTACAACATGTTTTAGCCATGAGTTATTTGCGTTTTCTAAACAAAAACGCGCGCGTATGCATTGTTAATTGATCGCGTGCGCGCGCGCGAGCGTGCGCGAATCGCTTGCGTATTCTATCTTTGCGTAGAAAAAATGGGCACGCGCTATAGATCCCTCAAAGGTTCTCTAGTAAAAAGCGGTTTTCGCATAAGAACAAAGACTCGTTTTCTAAGAAATAACCTGAATAGTATACTATTTTCTGTGCGTATCTCATAGAATCCTATTTTTCTGTAAAGATAACGTGCATACTTGTTATCTAGAGCAATATAGCGTGCTCGCGCGAAAATTTTTATTTGAAAAGTTTGAAATGAGTTTCTGGGCAGTTCGAGTTTGTCTGAAAAAAGAGTTATTCTTTGGTACGAACTAGCTGGCATGATTCTTATAATTATTTTCGGTAGTATGCTTCATTTCACTTTTGAATGGTCTGGAAACCAACCAATTGTTGGAATGTTTTCTGCCGTGAATGAAAGTGTATGGGAGCATTTGAAAATTGCCTTTTGGCCAACCCTTATTTACGCAATCTTTGAATACCATTACTTACGCAAGAGAACCAATAACTTCTTTTTTGCAAAGACTGTTGGAATTTATGCGATAATGCTTATTATTCCAACAATCTTTTACTCATATACCGTTTTTACCGAAGAAAATCTCATAGTAGATATTCTCAGTTTCATTTTTACCATAGTCATTGGACAGCTCATCAGCTATAAGCTATTGACTTTCAGAAAACTATCTAAGAGTTTGGAATTAATTTCTCTTGTTGCCCTCGTAATCTTAGCTCTTGCCTTTGTAGTTTTCACTTTTTATCCACCTCAAATCCAATTATTCCAAGACCCAAACACTGGAGAATATGGAATAATCAATCACTTACATTAGCCTGTTCAAAACATACTTATTTGTCTAATTCAAATTGCCATTTTATGAAAACAGATAGTTTTGCGGGAGCGCTTGATTTCTTAACTACCTTTTAGATCTAGAAGGCACATTTGTGCGTGTCCTTTAACCTTCACCTTTCGATATACTTTTTTCACAATTCCGTTTTCATTGATTAGAAAGGTTGTTCGTTCTGTGCCCATAAAAGTTCGGCCATACATGCTCTTCTTCTTCCACACACCATACAAATCAAGGATTTTTCCTTCTGGGTCGCTTAGCAGGGTGAAGGGTAAGTCATGTTTTTGCTTGAACTTTTGATGAGACTTGATGCTGTCCTTACTTACACCCAGTATAATAGCGCCTTCTTCCTCAAACTTCTTTGATATATCTCTGAACTCTATAGCCTCACGAGTACATCCTGGAGTTCCGTCTTTTGGGTAGAAGTAAAGCACCACTTTTTTACCATTATAATCTTGCAAAGACACCTTCCGTCCATCATCTGCTACTAAGGTAAAGTCTGGTGCCTTTTCTCCTTCATTAACCAGTTCAATCACCATTCAACAATCTAGATCTTGACAAATTTAAGATGTTTGCCTTCGGTAATTTAAGAAGAGCGCGTAAGTGCTAGGATATTTCGGACTTGACCGTTGATGTATTATACCCGAGCGCTCGCGCAATGAGATCATTTGAAGTATTACGATGATGCTATGGGCACCAGTCATGTTTCCTATTGTAATAAATCATAAAAGCTCTATGCACTTACTAAGGTTTATGAAGAATAAGGAAAGATTAGATAAAATCGCTAATTCTCCTATCTCGTTCAAATATTTGAAACGCTTCAATGTTGCTGCAGGCTTTCTTCATCTAATTCAAGGAATTGTAATGTTGGCGTTGGGCCTTCTTTTAGATTGGAGTAGAGACATATACACTTTCTATCTCAACATTGAAATAATAAGCGTTGATCCGCCAGTTTTTAACGTCATTCCGGAACCACAAATCGTTTTTACAATCAGCTTTTTGGGAGCAATTCTTGCTTCGTTCCCCCTGATCTCTGCTATTGCACATTTCGCAATTGCATATCTAAAAAATAAAGAATATAATGAAAATCTGAAGAATGGAATGAATCCGTATCGATGGTATGAATATGCGTTTTCAAGCTCAATAATGATAGTTTTAATAGCTACATTTGTTGGGATTTGGGATTTCTGGTCGCTGGCTATGATCTTTATTTTGAATGCAATGATGATAATGTTTGGATATTTAATGGAATACATCAACCAATACACGGAGAAAATTAATTGGAGCTCCTACATTCTTGGATGCATTTCAGGAGGAACTCCCTGGGTAGTTTTATATGCTTACTTCATAGCAGCAATAAGCTCTACGAACACGAATCCACCCGCATTCGTATACTTCATATTGTTCATCTATTTTATACTTTTCAACACCTTCGCACTCAACATGGTCTTACAATACAAAGGCGTTGGACGCTGGAGAGACTATCTATATGGTGAACGCTTTTACATCATACTCAGTTTCGTCGCAAAAACAATATTGGCTTGGCTTACCTTCGTAGGAGTATTCGCCCCATTCTAGCGCGTGTGTGAGGAGAGGACATGCAAGCCAAGGACCTTCGACGCTACATCAAGACCACTGAGAAGATGGTCGTACCCGCCAAGGTTGCGTCCACGACCCAGGGCAGCGCCATACTCCGCAAGCTGCCACTCAGACTCCAGCGGTACATCGTTAAAAGAGGGGCGCGTACCAACCCGTACATGAGCTTCGTCGTCGAACCGTACTGTGTGTTCCTAGCCTTTGAGGTCACTGATACTAAGGCGGCCGAACAGGTATTGCCGCCTAACTACAGCCTGTTTCCTTCGGCGATGTTCAGCGAAACCCCCAAGCGGCCGTGCGCGATCATTAGCGCCTTCAACGTCCACACAAGCGTGTTTTGGGGGAGTCGCGTGGAGTTCTACCTGATCGCTGAGAACTGCAAGACCGGACTTCTCTCTTGGATCATCTCTGAATATGAGAGTAACACCCACAGCTACGACCCTAGCCAAGGCTTCATCGGCCCGAGCACGTCGCATTCGGTAGTCACGACGTCTTATCTCGGAGAGATCATCGTTGATGTAGCGAGTGTACAGTCTGACAACAGCCTCGTCCTCGTCGCCGACCTGAAGAACGGTGTGCTCACGAAACTCGATCAGCGCCTGTGGGTCGAGGGTAATCTCTCAGTTGACTACGGAGGTGAGCTGCAGCAATGCACAAAGCCGTTCAGTCTGGTGTTCGATCCGAAGGAGATGGTGCAGGCGCTGAAGCTCCCGCTCAACGATATCTCGCTGTGCACCAACACGTTCGGCACTGGCGCGTTGGACCCGATGCCGTTCGAGGTGGCGTGCTTCCCATACGCGCAGCACTTCATCACTACAAGCGTCCCGACAGCCACCTCGATGCGGACAGCTGAGGATCTCGAGAAGGCTGTGACCGAGTTCAACGATAAGATGAATGCTCCTCAGGAGACGGACTGCCAAGAGTAAACAATGACAGAACGTAAGTTTGTCTTGCGTTTGTATGAAGAAGGGCTTCAATCACCCAAATATCAAGCGCGCGCGTATGTGCGTGGGGGTTCGAATCCCTCTCATTCAACCAACCAACCCAACATCGTGTGATTCGAATCCAGTTAGCATCCTTATTAGCAACCCACTAATGGTAATCATTACTGGATGTTTAAGACTGAATGAATGCACTTGTGGTCTACTATTCTAGAACTGGAACCACGAAAAAAGTCGGGGAAAAACTAGCATCTCTCCTTAAAT
>JASFPN010000031.1:0-15355 GCA_050115965.1 Candidatus Bathyarchaeota archaeon | reverse complement strand
TCAATGTTAAAGTTCTCGCCAACTCTTATAGCTGTGTAAGAATCTGGTTCAATAACTATCTGTGGATCTGCTTGTGCTTTGACGATTAGGGCTCCATTGAAGTATGCGATTGAGGTCATAATCATAAACAATTCAATTGTAATTATCAATGCTCGCAACTGTTTTTTCATTTTTGATCCTCTGAGTTAAAGTTATAGAAATTCGATCGATATTTTACACTTGTTGTTTCAAAATACATATTTCAGAGATGGTTTTGAATGATGTTTTATGATAATCGACCAGTGTTTAAATATCTCTGATTCATTAATTTTGTGAGTCGTGTCCGAAAGACATCATTAACATTTTAGACTGTCTAGTTTTATGCAAAATTAGAGTTTTGGGAGTTTTATATAGAAAAATAGAGGGGGTGAGTTAGTTTTGATAGGTGTCTAGCAGACTTGTGTCCATCCGAAGTTGCGGGCTATTATTGCTATGTCTCTCATGTCAATCTGCTCGTCTGGTACTCCTTCAGGTCCTGTTACGTCAGCTACTGGGTTCCACCTTTCGTGTGTTGGGTCTGCTCCGAAGGCTCTAGCTGCGATTCCTACGTCTCTCATATCTATCCGGAAGTCCCAGTTTATGTCAGCAATGTGATTAGGCATAATCTCGTAGGTTCCCCAATTTTCTATTGTGTGTTCTATGTTTTCCATGTTTTCATCAAGGATCCATGTTGCAGTTAAGGTGAGGTTGCATGTTAGTGGTGGTTTTTCTAGGCCCACATGTTGATAGATTGATTTGAAATTTATTGTCGCGACTGTGCCTGTTCCATTAATGTAGTCATCCCAAAGCCCAGTTTCGATGTCAGGTAGCAGCAGAATTCCTATTACGATGTTGCTTCCGTATCTATCATCGTCAATCTCAGCATAATATATGAAGTATGTATCGCCAAAGCTTTGTATTAATGGTCCCTCTACTGCGCCTACAACTTCCAATAAAGTGCTGTTAAACAACATTCTGAATTCAACTGCGACTGGCTTCATGAGGCTTGCGTGTAGGTTTCCAACTTTAACGTTGACGCCAAAAGTCTCGTTTAACTTGCACTCTATGAAGGTTTCAGGCTCTACCCACATTGTTGGTTTTGGCCAAGGCCAAATCTCGTAATATCCATCTTCTGTGTTGTGCTCGATCTCCCATTGGTTGTCATTGAGTATTAACGTGTCAATTAACGTTAGATCGCATGTTAATGGTGGGTTTTCAAGTCCTATCTGTTGATATATTGCTCTAAAGGTGATGGTAGCTACTGTTCCACTTCCTTCAGGAAAGTCAGTGTAGATACCTCCACTTGTGGTCATGATTTGTGGTAGCAAAACAACGCCAACTATTATGTGGTCTCCATACCATGGATCGCCAGGTTGAACCATCCAAAGTATGTCAGTATCTCCAGCTTGTGCCATGAAAGGTCCTTCAGTTACACCCATCACTTCTAGTAGAGTGGTGTTAAACTGTAGTCTAAACTGAATTGCCTGCAAACCGTATCCTTCCATTATGTCGCTTACTGTTATGTTGATATCGAATGTTTCATGGTGACTTGTAGCTATGTGACTGCTTGGTTCAACAGTCAGTGTTGGTAGTGGAGTCGGAGGCCATTCAATCTGAAGCCAAGGATCATAAAGAACATTATCTGAGACGCTGTCTCCAGATCCAGGATTAGGACCAACTGTGAGTACGCCCATATAGGTCCAGCTTGAAGTGTGGTTTGGACCTGAAGCATGACCCCACCAGTTGAAACGAGCATCAAAGGTTCCATTATTTCCGTGGAAGTTTGGATAGTTCCAGACGCCGTATCTGTTGTTGTTGAAGTTGTTGTAGTGTGCGTGGGAGTAGTCGCCCCCTACTATTTCGATTGCTTCGTAGTTGTCATGAACATCATTACCTTCTATGGATACTGTTGATAACGGGAGGTCATAATAGTATGCCCAAATGTCAATGATTATTGCCGCTGAGGACCATAATGGGTTTGGATGAGTGTTGTCACAGTTGTATATTTCGTTTCCTATTATCTGTGCTGTTGAAGCTCCATCATAATCTTCGATTTCGATGCCGTAATTGACAAGGTTGTCTAAGCTGTATGTTTGCCCAATTATTTCGTTATCCTTGATGATGATTTCTTCAACGTTAGTGGCATATACTCCGATTCTTCCACAGTTTTCAATGGTACAGTCTTGGATCGTTAGGTCAGCTCTACTGATTCCTGCTATTCCTACGCTACCCATATCTCCTACTGTGTTTGGCGAAACCGTGCAATCTAAGATTTTTCCACCTGCGTTCTGATAGAGTACTCCATAATTCCTAGCTGGTCCCAAGCCTTCTCCTTCAATGTCGAATCCTTCTATCAAAACGTTTGCAGCATCTTTCACGAAGATTACAGCTTCTCTGTCTCCATAGTCTGTGGTAAATAATTCACTACCCTTTATTATGGGGGTGCTTGCAGCCTTCAGATTCAGGTTCTTATCGATGTATAGAGTCTCATTGTAGGTTCCATCATGGACCAAGATGGTTTCACCTGGTGGTGCATCATCTACTGCTTCTTTTAAGAACTCGTAGTGATGGTTTTGCAAGTCCCAATCAACTTCGAACATCCATATGTTTCCATCTCCCTTTGAGTAACCTCCACTTCCTCCGCTGCCTGAAAGCTCAGTGCCATAGAATAATAGCATGTCACCACTGGATTTCACATAGGCTTCCGGCCACATGTCCCACCAATAGTTTGTTCCATAGCCTCCACTTGTTACGCGTTTGCTTGTTGACCATGATACACAGTCAGTTGAGTTCATAACTTCAATCCATTGGCTGTCTGTTCCAGAGTCCCATGGAGCCCAGAAAAGGATGTATCCGCTCGCGTCTTCAACTAGTACTGGATCGCAGGCTACATAACTGCTGGTCATTATCAGTTGTGGAGTTGACCATGTTGCACCGTCGGAAGAGTTTGATCGGTATATGCCGCCTTCTGACCAGCCACACCATACAACCTGTAAGTCTCCATTAGAGTCTATCATTGCTTTTGGTATTCCGCCGTGTTTGCCATTCTCACTGATTTGTATACTTGAACCCCAGCCACCATGATATTTTATGACGTAGATTAGTGCTCCAGGACCTTCGTAAAAGACATAAACGCTTCCTCCAACGTCGTCCCATAAGGCATCAACGTGATATCCTGTTACGCCTGGGATTCCACTTGTGACAGGGGTGCTCCATGTTGTTCCATTGTTGGTGGTATATGTCCAATAGATTTTGTTGGTTGGTGTACCATATGGTGCGCCGTACCACACGTCAGTGAAGTATACCACAATTTGATTATATCCTGGGGCTTCGAAGACAGCCATTTCACGTTGACCATACAGATCATTTATTGAGCTTGGTAGTGAGTATTCGGTCCATGTTACTCCATCGTTAGTTGATTTCAAATAGTAGATGTCATAGAAGTCGTTTTCAGGGTTATATGATGGATCTGACGTGTCTCCGCGTCCTCTTGCGAAGAAAAGCCAGTAGGTTCCATATTGATCTATGAGGAAACTGCAATCGCGTTCATAATGCGTGTCTGTTGTAAGTTGAGTGGGTTGACTTACTTCTATTGTTTCGTGGAAAAAGCTTAGCGTTGGACTTGCGTCTACACTTGTCAGTTTTATTGGCGTTCCTATTGCGATGAATGCAATACAAAGCAGAGTTAGCATTAGCCCTGCAAAAATTCTGTTTGTCATCTTTCCCTTCTCCTCTTGTACTTTTAGCATTGAGAATTATGTTGAAGGAGTTTTTAAATGTTATGAATATAACTTCTATGTGTATTAATAACACATAATTATGAAATTTATTGAATGATTCACAAATTTTGATCATAGACCAGCTAACTAACAAATGATTAATAGACTTTTAGTGTGAGGATATGCTGAAAATTATCAAATTATGCGGATATAATAAAAAATTGGGGAGATATTTACGTTTAATTGTTGAGTCACAATCTCAGCTTTTTCTTAATGGCAATAGCAGTTGTTGATAATGTAATTATGGATATAAGCGCGATGACATGTACAAACTCGGGAATTACGGGAATGTCGGTCCAGCCATAAGTGTCAAAAGTTATGTCGTTCAGAAATGTGTCAAGTACAAATGTTCCGCTGCTGATTGGTACAGAGTAGTTCACAGCAAGATGGTTTTCAGGTGGAAGTTGTGTTAGGTTGAGTTCAAGCCACATCAAACTTCCAACGCCTGTGGCTGAAGCCATACCAAGTAGTGATTCTCCGTGTTCAACATACCCCATTGCGTTGTTGATGGTTGGAGTTACGGGTATTGTTGCTTGTCCTGAGAAAAATTCGCTTGTAGCTCCGGCTGTGTATCCTACTTTTGTTACGTTGAAGTATGTTTGGTTGAAGGTTAGTCTAGCTTGCCAGGTAAAAGCATCGTCTGTAACGTTTATCCATAATGTTACGTTGTGTTTGTCACCAACATTTGCGGTATTGATGTCAATTGTAATTGTGGAAGGTTCTGTCCACATCGCGTTTGCTGCGTGAGGTTCTGATGGTTGTGCCATCACCATCAAGTTTGTAACAGCGAATAGCATGAGAGTTACTAGGACGCTGAATACTGCCAGCCTTGTGATTTTGATTCTCCTCATGGTTTTTCACCTTTGAAAGGTTATTATGTATTCATATGTTTATTAAGATTTACGGAGATTAGTTCTGTTAGTTTTACCTTAATGGTATTGAATTGAAGAAAAAAAGAAGGAGAATTAACAAGTGTTTCCGAAGTTGCTAGTTATAAGAGCGACATCTCTCATGTCAACTCTGTTGTCTGGTACTAGATATTCAGTTCCAGTTATATCTGCTTCAGGATTCCATCTTGGATGCCCTGGGTAACTTCCAAAGGCTTTTGCAGCTATAGCTACATCTCTCATATCCACTATACCATCACCTGTGAGGTCACCGAGAAGTCTGATTTCTACTATGCCATCTACTAGGATGTTGTTTGTAATGTTATATTCAAAGGGGATTTCTGTGGCTTCAGCCGATATAGTGTAGTTTGTACAGAGTGGTAAACCGGTAGTGTTCCATGTGAAGGTGAGGGTGATCTCTGTTGTTGGAGTTAAATCCAAGATTGTTTGCGTGCCTATTAGGTTTGCATCATAGTATACACTAACGTTGAATGTTTCTGTTGTTTCGCCAATGTTTTTTGCTGTAACGTTTATGTTTACAGGAACATTTGCGAATACCCAGCTCCGAGAAGGTGTAACATCAATTATGGCTATGTCTCTCAATGCAGTGAAGATTCTAACTATGTCGTCTATGAGGAAGTTGTTTGTGGTGTTATGTTCAAATGGGACAGGAGTGGCTTCGGCAGATATGGTGTAGTTGCCTTCTGGCACGCCACTTGTGTTCCAATTGAAGATTAACGTTGTTTGGCTGTTTGGGCCAAGGTCTGTTACTGGAAGAGTTCCGATAAGTGTGCTGTCATAGTAAGCCTTGACTGAAAAGGTCTCGCTAATATTTCCAAAGTTCTTTGCAATAACAGTGATGTCTACTGGCCAACCTTGGTAGGCCCAGTTTGTTGAGGGTGCTACATGAGTTATTGCAACGTCCCGTATTAGGGTCATTATGAATCCATCCTCAGTTTCATGTGGCATTGATTGTCGAGAGGAATCTGACAATTCTGTGTCAGACAGATGTAGAACGCTGGATCCTAAGGTGTCAATTTGGAAATACACGGTAACTATGTGAAGTGGGGTCATAGATGTTATGGGTGTTGAAGGCGGATAATAGGTTACGTTCACCCATAAATAGCCTTCTCCATCACTAATTAGGATCGTTGGGGTAAAGGTTGTTTGGCCTTGAACCCTGTTAATGATAGCTCCTATACATGTTAGCATTTCCGTGTTGTAACTTAACCTGAACTCGTAGTCGAACATGTCAATGACGTCATCGACCGTAACGTTGACTGAGACAATTGATGGAGGTAGTAGAGTGGGGTCCACTATTTCTGGAGGATCAATGTACATCTTTGCTGGTTGAACTTCGTAAACTGTGATTTCCTTTGTTTCTGTATCATTTAAGCCATCAGTGTCTGTAACTGTCAAGTTGACTTGGAAGGTTCCTGGTGATGTGTATTTATTGTTAGCAGTTTCACCTGAACTTACGTTGCCATCTCCAAAGGTCCAATAATAGCTGATTATTGTTCCATCTAGATCATGGCTTTCTGAAGCGTTAAATGTCACCCATTGATCAACCAACGGCGGTTTTGGCGAATAATCGAATAGAGCTACTGGTGGTTCAGGAGCTGGAGGTTGATTTTCAAAGTAGCCATCTATTATCGATACAGTAATGTCAGATAGGAAATCATCTAAAAGGAAAGTGTTGGAACCATAGGGTTCTGAGAAATCTAAGCCACTGAATCCAATGCCTGTGACATTGAATTCCATTTGGCACAGTGTGCCATTCCCACTGAAAGGTGTAGCAGCTCCCATTAATGAAGCTCCATGGATTACGTACCCTTCAACATTGTTTATTGTTGGCGTCACTGGAACCATGGATTTTCCTGCAAAAACGTGATCAGATGGGTACCAAGCGCTTAGACATTCTAACACAGCAGTGTTGAATTCTATTTTAGTCTGCCATACATAGAGGTCTGTGATGTCCTGGACGCTCGCATTTATAGTGAATGTTGAACCTGGCGTCATTGAGATGTCGATAATTGCTTCAGGTATGACCATCAAGGTGGGTGTGGGGGTAGCATTAACAGGAATGATAACTATCAACAATGCGATCAAGACTGCGAATGAAAAAGAAGCGCACATTGATTTCTTGAATAATCTGTTCATTAATTAGTCTCCCTTTCTCCGTAGTATAGAGTCTACTTTTGGAGGTTTTAAACATTTTGGAATACTTATTCACGCAGTTCTCTTTTGAGAGATGAGATTATTGCAAGATAATCCTGCCTTGAGTTTCTTTTTTTCACGACCTGTGAGCATCCTTATTAGTAATATTTGGGATTGCGGAATATTCGTTAAAGTACCCCTTATCATGTCATATTATGATAATAATGGCTGCTGGACGGAAAGATCTACAGATTATCATAGCGCGGTCGATGATAATTATCCTACTCATCGTTTTGCTGACTTCTATTGAGAATGTTTATCCTCAGTTCTCTGGTGGTGATATTGATCTGTTCACTCAGAAAAAGCCTTACAATGGTGAGGGACTGAACATGCCAAGTGATTCATTCGAACCTGGAGAAACAGTGATAGTTTATGCCTTAGTAACATACAATAACTATCCTGTAGAAAACGCCTTAGTCAGTCTAGTCATTCAAGGTCCTAGAAACCCAATTTTAAACATCACCCAATCCAGAGTTGTGCAGACTAATATGTCTGGCATAGCCACGATAAGTCTTGGCGTAGGATTAATCAGCGAGATCTATTGGGGTGAATGGTGGATATTGGGAACTGTAAGGATTGCGGAAGATATAGTTCCTCAAGATACTCTTACTTTCAAAGTTGGAAACCTCATTTGCATACAATCGATAAGAACTATAAACGAGGACTTTGTGGAACAGTCAGAGTTCATGAGGGGGGGTCGTTTTGGAGTGGAATTAACGATTAGAAACATCGCGTTTACAGAGAAGACCACTACAATAACTCTTACAGTATATGACGAGTTGGGTATGGCGATTCAATTTGCTGAAATTAGGAATCTAGTTATACCGCCAAACGGGATCCTTGTGTATCCATATTTTCTTTCCATTTCAAAGGAAGCAGTTATTGGAGAGGCTGTTGTTTATGCTTGTGCATATACAGCTCCGCCTAATCTTGGGGGAATTGCCTACTGTCCAGAGGTTTTCAAGTATTTTTATATTGCAAGTCGGGGTGTTGCAATAGTTTCTGTTCGGCCTGATCGTTCAAGTGTTTATCGCGGTGAACTTGTAAGCATAGACGTTGAAGTTGAGAACAAAGGTTGGAAGACTGAGTCATTTGAGGTTAGTGTCTTCAATAACAACACAATGATTGATGTGTTGTTGGTATCTGATTTACAAGCAGGTTTCCGCACTTCCTTAACATTTGAATGGGACACAAGTAATGTTTTTGAGGGGAAGTACCAAATATCAGCCTACGCAGCGCCAGTTATTGGTGAAATCGATGAATTTGATAATACTTTTGTTGATGGTTTCGTTGAGATTAAGGAGCCTGATCATAATGTTGCAGTCATAAACGTTGAATCTGCATCTGAAAATATATTTCTAGGAGATACCGTTGACATCAGGATTACTCTGAAGAACAAGGGAAATTTTGAGGAAACTTTTACTGTTATAGTTTATTATGATTTAAACGTCGCTGGTGCAGTTAATGTTGAATCTCTTGAGCCTAATAGTATTGAGATGGTGGTTTTACAATGGAACACTCGTGGAGTTTCTGAAGGGAATTATACCTTAAGTGCTTTTGCTGGTCCAGTCGCTGGTGAGAAGGATATAACTGATAACAGCTTTGAAAATGGGATCATCTCACTTAGCGCTACAAGACCAAGTTACAATCTTCCATGGTGGTTCTGGTGGGTCTTTCTGTTCTTATTGTCCTTACTGGTAGTGATAGTCATTCTCATACTTTATCGTAGGAAGAAAAGAAGAAAAGAAGAAGAGACATTTTACTCCGGTTGGACTGCTTGGTACTATTGTAACGACTTAGGAAGGTAATAATTTTAACGTAGCAGCTTAAGTTCTTGGATTTTTTTTTAACCATCGTCTAATTCCTTATAATCTTGGAGGATACATTAAGGATATACTGTTCCAAAATTTCTAGAAATTAATGCTACATCAAACATGTTAACTATAAAATCTTTGTTTATGTCAGATAAGGGATTCCAGCGGTTGTGTCCAGGATACGATCCAAAAGCCAAGGTGACTATGCCTATATCCTGCATATCTATTTGGTTGTCTCCAGTCAAATCTCCTAGCAAGGATATTTGAAAGTTCGTAGATAGTATTGTTGGACTGTATGGTTCCCCATATGGAGTGAAGACCGATCCCTCTGCTGTGGCAGTTCCTACTGACGCCCAAAGGGGTATAATCACTCGAACGGTTACGTTCAACCCAGTAGAATTTACGATGATTCCTTCTAAAATTCTGGTGTTGATAAAATTCCCATCGGAATCCGTTGATATTATGGCTAGAGTAACGTTCTTCGGAGTTATGGCAATTGTGGTAATAAACGCCTGAACATCTAACCAGCCTCCCTGTGGAGGGTCAGATTCAATTGCTGTTAGAGACGTTATATCAACTAACCAGCCAACCATAAAGGTCATTGAGTCAGAAGCGTTTTCGGTAAACGCAATCACTGCCCACTCACCAAACACGATTGTTTCAGGATTTTCTGAAGGCCAAGGAATTGTGAAATTGGCCAAGGCAATTCCTGATTCATTCGAAACAGCTGTTAAAGACAGTGTATAGTTACTTATCTGGTTGATAGGGCCGTTTATAATGAAAGAGACGCTGGTACGCTGAACATGGTGTTCATTGTAGGTAATGTTTGCATTTAGGATTACGGTCTCTTCAGGTTTAAACGCGTCGCAGGCTTCTTCTAATCCTGTGCCATTTGGTTGCTTGCCTTGAACAAAAACATCAACTTTCCATCCTTGGGATTCACCTAGGATAAATGGGCAAAAAAACAGGATGGAAAACATTGAAAAGACTAGAAGAAGTACAACTAGGTAAGACATAACTTACAACCTTATAATGTAGATTCTTATCTCTCCGACTATTGTAAAGAATTGAATTGATTCCTAGCTATATTGGTTATGGAACAGTTTTCTATATCTTTACCTTAGTTGTTTACACAATTAGAACACAAGTGTTTGATAGTAGGTTCATATGTGATCACCGAAGTGTCTTGCTGGAACTGCAACATCTCTCATGTCGATTTTTCCGTCAGGTTCACCATCAGGGCCAGTTAGATCGGCTACTGGATTCCAATAAGGATCACCGGGTTCTGTTCCAAAGGCCCTTGCTACAATGGCTACATCTCTCATGTCGACTTTTCCATCACCATTTAGGTCACCAATGAGACCTGTAACTGTTATTATGTTGGTTAGATTGGCTGTTCGTCCATCACTGTCTGTTACAGTCAATGTAACTGTATAGTTTCCTTTTGAAGTGTATAGATGCGTCGTGTAGGAATTCATTGTTGTTGTAATGTTTCCATCTCCAAAGTTCCAAGTATAGTTTACTATTGGTGGATATGTTGTTCCATTCCATCCAGATATTGAGGAGGAGGCATCGAAAGTTATTGTTCGGTTGATGTAGGGTACGGAAGGTGACCAAGTGAAGGCTGCTGTTGGGTCAGAGATTGGAACGACTACTAGTTGAGCTGATTTTGTGTTACTGTACCCTGCTGTATTTGTTAAGTTGAGGGTAACAGTATAATTCCCTTCTACCGAATAAGTGTGATATATGATTGGTGTGGGTGTTTGGGTGACGTTGCCATCACCAAAGCTCCATTCATATTCGATAATCAAGCCTCCTCGTGCTATTGATTCAGATGCGTTGAATAGTATGCTTCCATCTACTCCGGGGGAGGATGGCGAGAAAATGAATTCCACGATGGGTGGCTGTGCTGCGTTGATAGTTAGATTTCTTGAAGCATTATGGGATTGACCAGCACTATTGGTGATATTCAGCGTCACTGTATATATTCCTTCGAACAAGTAGGTATGAATTATTAGTGGGTTTGCGGTGGTTGTTATGTTTCCATCACCAAAGTTCCAGACGTAACTGGTTATTATTCCAGTGCCTGGTGAAGATGAAGAGGCATTGAAGGTTATTAGGTCGAAGGTGTAGGGTGGATCTGGAGACCATTGGAACTCTGCTTTTGGCCATGATATTACGGATAATTCAGCAAAGATGACGTCTTCGAGGCCTGCATTATTTCTTACTCTTAAGGTTACATTATATGTTCCTGTGGTTGTGAACTCATGAGTTGTTATCGGATATGTAGTAATTACTATAGGTGTTCCATCACCAAAATCCCAGAAATACCTCTGTATGTAACCTCCATTGGGCTCTGAATTTGAGGCATTGAATGTGACTGTTTCGTTTGCGAATGAAATTGAGGGTGTCCATGTGAAATTTGCATAGGGAATTCCGTAAACATTGACCCAAGCAGCTACCAAGTCTGTTAATTCTATAGTGTTGATGATTGTCAATGTCACACGGTACGCTCCCACTTCGCTGAAAATATGAGTTATAACTGGCTCGGTAGTTGTAGTTACATTTCCGTCATCAAAGTTCCAAGTATAGTTTATAATGGAGCCACTCCCAGGAGAAGAAGTTGAGGCATTAAAGGTTACAGGTTCAAGGACTATTGCGATGGGGAATGGTGAATATGCGAAGTCAGCTGAAGGACGTGCAAAAACCTCTACCATCTGAGAATCAGAATTCCTACATCCGTCATTGTCTTCTACAGTTAGTATTACCTCGTAGGTTCCAGTTGAATTGTACGTGTGTTCCACTATTTCCCCAGTTGCGTTGCCTCCATCACCAAAGTCCCAGAAATAACCTGTAACAGTGCCGTCAACATCATAGCTTAATGATGCGTTAAACGTAGTGGGTTCTCCTGATACAGGTGGGGATGGGTTGATTGTGAATAAGGCGAATGGGCATGCGTTACTAATTATTACAGTTTTTGATATTTGTGACGAGGTTAGGTTTTCATCATCAGTGACTGTTAATTTAACATGGCGTAGTCCTTCACTTACAAAGATGTACGTTATTAGCGGGTCTGATGTTGATGTAATGTTACCATCACCGAAATCCCATTGGTATTCTATTATTGTGCCCCCATTTGGTTCTGATATAGTCGCGTTGAAGAGGGTAGGAATTCCACGTTGTGCGGGACTTGGTGAAAATGTGAAGTCTGCTGTAGGATAGTCTCTTACACTTACCGTCTTGGATATTGCGCCTGTCAACCCATAATTATCCATCACTATTACTTGTACTGTGTATATTCCGTGGCTATCATAGCTATGAGTAATCACTGGATCTATGGTGTTAAGTTCCACTCCATCACCAAAGTTCCAAGTATAGTTTATGATTGTTCCTCCATTAGGCGTTGATCGAGAAGCGTCAAAGGTAACAGTTTCCCCTACAATCGGAAAATCAGGGGTCCATTGGTACTGGGCTGTTGGATTATCCTCAACTGTGAGGACGCTTAGAGCTCTGTCTGTGATACCATTATTATCAGTGACAGTCAATAACACGATATAGTCGCTTCCTACTGTGTATCTGTGGAGAATTATTGGGTTTGATGTCGTGGTTATATTGCCATCGCCAAAACTCCAAGTGTAATTAGAAATGCTGCCATCAGGATCATAACTCGTTGAAGCGTTGAAAGTGACCGTGTCGCCAGGACTTGGTAGAGACGGTAAGTAATTGAATGAGGCGATCGGTGCCACTCCAACCTCCAAAGTCTGTATAATGAAGTCGTGTAGATCTTCACTATCAGTTATGTTGAGCGTAACAGAATAATTACCAGATAGTGCGAAAACGTGGCTAACTATGGCTTCTGTTGTTGTTGTGACGTTGCCATCACCGAAATTCCAGGCATAGCTAATGATATGACCTCCATTTGGTTGAGAGAGAGAAGCGTTGAAGATTACAGGTACTCCCTCACCAGGGTTAACAGGCGAATAAGTGAAATATGCAGCAGGGTAGTCCCTAATTCTTATGATTTTTACTGTACTTCCAGTTGAGCCATCATTATCGGTGACTGTCAGAGTTACTGTGTAGTTTCCATCAAGCACATAAACATGGGATGTTATTGGCGTTGCTGATAAGGTTGTGTTGCCATCACCAAAATCCCACAAATAACTCACGATAGAACCATCAGAATCATAACTCGAAGAAGCATTAAGTAAAACAGTTTCTCCCACTATAGGTAAGTTAGGAGAAAAAGTGAATAATGATGTGGGATGTTGGTTTCTCACAGTTTTCATGGATCCCACTTGAGATGTTGCATTATCATCATCAATAACAGTTAGTATCACGGTGTAGTTACCATTATCAATATAGGAATGGGAGACAAATACTCCGGAGGCATTGGAACCATCGCCAAAATCCCAGAAGAAACTTGTGATAGAACCATCAGGATCGTAACTGCTGCTGGCGTTAAACATAATGGTTTCACCAGTATTCACTATAGTGGCTGATTCGGTAAACATGGCGACGGGTGACCTGTTCAAAATGGTCTTATCAGCAGTAACTGTTCCAACTGCACCCTTATCGTCGGTAACTTTTAGAGTGACTGGGTAGTTTCCATCATCAACATATGAATGAGAGATAGTTGCCCCAGTTGCATTAGTTCCATCACCAAAATCCCAGAAGAAACTTGTGATAGAACCATCAGGATCATAACTTGAAGAAGCATTAAACGAAATCAGCTCATCTGTGTCTACTGTCTCGGCTGATTCTGTGAAGATTGCGATGGGTGGTTCATTCCATAGAACCGTTTTTACTGCTGATGCTGAGTCTGTGCTACCATCTTCGTCTGTGACTGTTAAGGTTAGTGTGTATGTACCATTTATCAGGTATGTATGTTCAGTTATCACATTAGTACCGTTCGTTCCATCACCAAAATCCCAGAAATAACTAACAATAACACCATCAGGATCAAAACTGTCGGAAGCATTGAGGTGGATTGGCTGTCCATTGTAGACTGTTGATGCGGATTCTGTGAAGACAGCTGTTGGTGATCTGTTTAGAATGGTTTTTGTGGCGGTTGAAGACGTTGATTCTCCGTCATTGTCAATCACTGTTAAGGTGACTGTGAACAATCCGTCATCAGGATATGCATGCGTTGTATTTACTTCTGTAGAGTTTGCTCCATCGCCAAAATCCCACAAATAACTAACAATCGAACCGTCAGGATCGAAACTTGAAGAGGCATTAAAGGTTATGACATCATTCGTGTAAACAGTAGTAGCAGACTCAGAGAAACTGGCAACAGGAACCCTGTTTAAAACAGATTTAGCAGCAGAAACACTATCAACAACACCATCGTCATCTGTCACCGTCAAAATAACAGTGTAGCTTCCATTATCAGCATACGAATGAGATACAGCAACACCAGAAGAGTTAGAACCATCACCAAAATCCCAGAAGAAACTAACAATAACACCATCAGAATCATAACTCGAAGAAGCATTAAACGTTACAATTTCACTCGTGTAAACAATCGTAGCAGACTCGGTGAATAAGGCTACAGGAGCACGATTCAAAACAGTCTTAGTAGATTGAACAGAGTCAGAGGCACCATCATCATCAGTAACAGTCAACGTAACAGTATAAACCCCATCACCAACATACGAATGACTAACAACAACACCAGAAGAGTTAGAACCATCACCAAAATCCCAGAAGAAACTAACAATAGAACCATCAAGATCAAAACTGCTTGAAGCGTTGAAGGTGAAATATTCATCAGTATATTCGGTGTCAGCAGACTCCGTAAAGGAAGCAACAGGGGCGCGGTTCAGAATTCTTGTTGTTCCAGTGGCTAGGCTTGTTGTGTTGTCATCGTCAGTAAGAGTGAGAGTCGTTATGTAGTCTCCATCATTCGTATAGACATGAGATACAGTTATGCCTGTGGAGTTTGTACCATCACCAAAATCCCACCAATAACTCACGATGATTCCATCCGCGTCATAGCTATCACTAGCATCAAATGATATCTGTTCACCGGTGTATGCTGTTGTTTTTGATTGCTCAAATATCGCTACTGGTGCTTGATTCAGCACAGTCTTAATTGCAGAGATAGAACCAAGTGCACCATCATCATCAGTAACAGTAAGAGTAACAATAAAGATCCCATCGTCAGAATAAGAGTGTCCAACACTTATGCCTGTGGAGTTTGTTCCATCACCAAAATCCCAGAAATAACTAACAATGATTCCATCTGCGTCATAGCTATCACTAGCATCAAATGAAATGGCTGTACCAGTATAGACAGTTGTTTCGGACTCGGTAAAGGAAGCAACAGGAGGACTATTACCCACATTTTTAGTAGCTGTTGCTGTATCGCTTGCTCCATCATTGTCGGTAGCCACCAGGGTTATTGTGTATGTTCCAATTTCAGTGTAAGCATGTTCAATTGTAACACCTGTGGAGTTTGTACCATCACCAAAATCCCAGAAATAACTAACAATCGAACCATCAGAATCATAACTAGCACTAGCATTAAAACTAATACTTTCACCAGTCAACACAGTGGTAGCAGACTCAGAGAAACTAGCAACAGGAGCACGATTCAGAATTGTTTTAGACGAGGTAGCAACATCAGTAGCACCATCAT
>JASFPN010000030.1:0-17438 GCA_050115965.1 Candidatus Bathyarchaeota archaeon | reverse complement strand
GCAACACCACGATCTATCGTATACGCGTACAAGGTGCAAACATGACCTGCGAAGCAAAAGGCACCGTTCCAGGACGTGAACGTAACCAGTTCTCAATGGATGAATATGATGACCATTTCAGAATCGAAACGACAACATGGTCTTCAGACTGGAAAGAACAGACAAACCTGTATGTATTGGATATGAATCTAAGTATCGTTGGAAAACTGGAAGGACTTGCACCTGGCGAGGATTTCCATTCAGCTAGGTTCATGGGAAACCGAGCTTACTTTGTGACATTCAAAAAGATCGATCCCCTATTTGTGATAGATCTAAGCCAGCCAAATAAACCATCGGTTCTTGGAGAACTGCACATACCTGGATACTCGGATTACTTGCACCCTTACGATGAAACACACTTAATCGGAGTAGGTAAACACACTGTTGAAGCAGATCAAGGCAATTTTGCGTGGTATCAGGGAATTAAAATATCACTCTTTGACGTGAGTAACGTAACAAACCCTATTCAAATGGATAATGTTACAATTGGTGACAGAGGCTCCGACTCACCTGTTCTTTATGATCACAAAGCGTTCCTTTTTGATAGATCAAGAACTTTACTAATAATACCTATACTGGAGGCAAAAATAAACCACAGCAATTATGGCGATGAAGTTCCTGACTGGGCTTATGGAGAACCAGTGTGGCAAGGAGCATATGTCTTCGACGTTTCTCTATTTCATGGCTTTTTACTAGAAGGCAGAATCACTCATCTAGAAAAAGGAATGAGTGTCCATGAAGAAAGCTTTTGGATCAAACGTTCTGCATACATAGAAAACATACTTTACACCATTTCAGAAAGTAAAGTAGGCCTTAACAAGCTGGATGATCTTTCACCAATACTAGAGATCAAGCTTCCTTAAACTCCCCTTTTTCTTAATATGATAGATTTTTATTATAAAATGTGATCTAGAATGGTTTTAGGTTCCAAATTCGAATTGCTTCATACCATAGAATTATCGAAATAACAGCTCCAAAGAACATTACAAACATGCTTTCTCGAGTTACATCTTGCATCAGAAAAAAAAGGAAAGCCAGATAGGAAGTTGTCGAAAAGACCGCATAGAAAAAATATCGAGGAAACAACATTCTTCCAAGTTTTATGAAATGACGTAAAACTCCAATTTTTACCTTTTCGGTAAGAAAATAATCTCCACCCACTCTCTGCTTTTCTACCAATCCAAGTTTACGAAGTTGTTCAAGATGATGAAAAGCAACACTGGGACTACTAAAATTTAAGGATCTTTGAACCTGTCGAACACTCATGGGAAATCCTTTCCTAAGCAGTAACCAATAAACATCCCAATCCTTTCCACGGAGTGTATATTCGTACTCGGTTTCGCTATTGGACGTCAAAGAAACCAACACTTTTTTAATAAATTAGCATTTACAATTGTCATTCTGTCTCCCAATCTGGCTCTCGAACAAGGAGTAGGCTCAAGTTAACCTTCACCTGTGGCGCGCTCGTTTGTGGTGTTCAATTTATGTAGAAGTTTTTCGTAATTTATATGGTTTGTCAAACAAAAATCCAATGGCGAGGAGGATTATTATTTTTTTACGAACCTAATAGCCAAAGCAGCTAAAGGTATGAAGTAAAAGAAGACCTCAACGACTCCTACTAACCCTGCATGAGACATAATCCATAATCCAAAAAGCCATCCGATAATATAACTAGCGGACCAATAAGGTATAATATACATCATTGCCATCGCGAAAAGGATGTTCAAAGAGTGAAATAACCATATAAAAGAAGGATCAATTACCCCAAAATCAATAACTGAAGCCAATATGATAGCGATTACAAAACCAGTCGCCATTTCTGTGATAGCTTTTTTCACTCCATACTTTTTGTCAGGCATATAACATTCACAACACATGTTTTTTGATTTTCTCGATTAATTCTGTTAATTTATATTTTATAATATTTTGTTGAATTAAAATATGCCAAAGGAGAAGTGCATTGTGTAAAAGCATGTGAAGGATTTTATGTCTCAAATGTGTTGACTAACCCTTCAAGTTTGTTTATAATACCTCTTCCCATCATATACCAGTATACTCGTCTTTTCAACCTATTTCTTGAGAACAACCCTTGCACTCGCCTCTTCCAAGACCCATAGAATCTTCTGTAACAAGCATAAAGTTCCTCTTGCACCTCTTTTCTTGACAAGGTTTCAGTTGGCATAATAGCGTGGACCATATCATAATTTGACCAGTTTGAATCATTTATCCATCCATTGTTCTTAGCTTCCTCGTATAATTGAGTCCCAGGAAATGGAGTCAGTATTGCGTATATGACGAAATCTGGATCCAGAAGCTCCATAAAATCTCTTGATTTTGCAATTGATTTGGCTGTGTCTTTTCGTTCCCCTATTATGAACATTGCTTGTGCAAAAATGTCATTTTGTTTCAGAAGTTTGACTGCGTCTATAGCGTCTTTGGGGCTTATGCCCTTTTTAAAGGTCTCCAAGGTTGATGTTTCCGAACTCTCAATTCCAAGTAATACCCAGCGCAGACCTGATTCTCTAAGTTTTGGTAGAAGGTTTTGATGTTTTACAACATCATCACATCTCATCTGCGTGAACCACATGAAGTCTTTTGACAATCTTTTTTGAATTATTTCTTCAGCAAGTTTAAGACCATGTTCCCCTATACCAAAATTGTCATCTGTTAACCATATGAATCGGCTTCCGAAATTGTTGTGGCAATAAGCCATCTCGTCTGCAATACGACCAGGAGTTTTTTTCCTCCATGTGCCAAACCAATAATTCCATTGTGAGCAGAAGGTACAGCGGTGAGGACAACCTCTTGATCCTTCAACAAGTGCATAGGGAGAGCTTATGCCAGCCATCGCGCTGAAATGGTATTTTTTAATAAAATCTTTAACAAAATGGTAACCTGGATATGGTAGGCTGTCTAAATCTTTAATTAATGGTCTGGGTTCTGTTTGAACTATCTTGCCTTCATGCCTGAAAGTCAATCCCTTTATCTTGGTTAATGAGCCTCCCTGTTGTAAGTTTCTTATTAGCTCAGTTAGAGTTTGCTCACCCTCTCCTCTGACTATTATATCTATTTCAGGAAACCTTTCAAGACTCTCTTTAGCTGTAGCAGTGAAATGCTGACCTCCTGCGACTGTGATGATTTTGTCACTAACCTTTTTCGCAGTTTCCAAGGTTCTTGCAACGAGAAATGCATTGCAAGTAGCCAAAGAGCTAGAAGCCACAACATCTGGATTGAAAATAGATATCTGTTTTTCCAGCTCTTTCCAATCGATTTTTTGAGCATTACAATCTAGTACCTTAATCTTAATATCCTGCGCTTCTCGCTCCAGATACGCAGCTAATTGGATGATGCCAAAGGGCGGAGGTAAATATTCGCCCATCACAAACCAGATGTCTTTTGGAGGTTCAATAAAAAGTACTCTCAATAATCTCATCCATCTGATCATGTATAGATTCTAGATTGATGGTTTAGACTAACTATTGACTGAATTAATGTTTACGTCTCATTCCGTATAATACGCCTGCAATTATAAGACAGCCAAGAACGATTATAAGAAATGGCCAGACCCATGACCACACTGATTGGCCAAGAAACACCGTTATACCAACAATTACTATTAGGATTCCAAAGATCACACCAGCCATGGCACCTCCATATGGTAATTCAAAGCATGAAGCCTCAACTTTTGGCTCAAAGCATCCATCTCTGCTATGTGTTCTTTTTTCACGAACTTTGTTTAGCGCAGCGCCACATTGAGTACACATGTCTGATTTATCGTCATTCTTGAATCCGCATTTTGTACAATAGACCAAATTAAATCCCAAAACCTCTTGAATTATTTTGTACTAAAGCTTTTTGGCTGATGAACACTTTTTTTCTGTAGTGCAAGTTGTTTTTGTCTTAATTTCATGAATCAAGTATAATGATTTATGATTCACAATTCTTTTCCGTACGCATGCAAACTGATCTTAGCAGGTTTGTACCTACGTAGAATTCGGTATTAATCATGAATCGAATTACTCAAAATGAGCAAGCTGTTAGTAATGTAATAGTGGTGATGCTGAGCCTTGTTTTGGTGGTTGTGATAGCAGCTAACGTGATTTTATGGAGTTATCAGATGAACCAACTAGACTGGGAAAGAATGCAGGAAGATCTTGGAATCCTAAATGTTGCACCTGTAAATAATTCTTCGTGGTTTACAACTCAACGCGAGTACTCCTTGAATGCTGGTGTTTTAGCAAATGGCACGTATGTGGGTACTCAAAAAACCGACAATGTCTCTGAAACCTTTAGTGAGAGTCTAAGTTCTACACAGGAGACTTTGAATCCCAATGCAGTCGGTCAGTATGCAGAGTGGAATGTGGAGAATCCATCAGGGTCTCCTCATTGGGATTGTTGTGATGACGATCCCTCTGACGATGATAGTTCATATGTTCAGAATAATGCAAATTCATGGAAAAAAGAAGCTTACGCTATGGAAGGTCATAATGGTTCTGGATCGATTAATTGGGTGCAAATTTTTGTTAGAGCAAGGGTGGTGCAGGAAGGTTCAAGCCTGATAAAAACCTTAATTAGAACATATGGTACAGATTATGAATCAAATGATTTTAACTTAACAACTGCTTATCAAAATTTTTTCGCACATTATGATACAAACCCAAACACTGGTGTTGAATGGATTTGGAGCGAAATTAATTCTTTGGAAGCTGGTGCCTCTTCACGCGTTATTGGAGGAGGTGTAAATGTTAGAATGACCTCTGTCTGGATAGTTGTTGATTACAGTTCTTTCGATGATTACAAAGTGGATTTAAATGGAACCTTCAAGATTGAATTGAAAGATTATCCGTTATCTGATATTAAAACTGTCGAAATTCAACTAAAGTACAGAGCCAGTGATATTTGGGAAAATTTCTTGCTTGAAGCCTATAATTGGTCATCTTCCAGTTATGAGAATTCTGGCTTCAACAATACATTGGGGCATACTCCAACCACTGGTTGGGACACATTTTCTGTGAATTTAACCGACAAATGGCGTAGTTATATAGATGTAAATGGAGTCATCTTTGTTAAGTTTAGGGATAGAAATTTTGAAAATAATCAAACTATCGTGGAGATTGACTTCCTTGCTGTTCGAACTGTAATCAATGGGGCTATGTTCACCATTAAGAACATGGGATCCATGACATGCCATTTAGTCTCCATGTGGGTAAACAATTCAACTCATCATTTAAGGTATAATATTGATTTATTCATCAATGCAGGGAATACATTAACCTTCATTCGTAGCGATATTTCCTTACCAAAAGATGACTATATAGTCAAATTTGTTACAGAAAGAGGAAATATCTCAATATATTCCTGAAATGATAGAATCAGTACTTGCATGCGCTTTGTCTGAGAAAGTTTAAATAACTTTCAAATGCAGGATAATCGTGTTGTTAGTTATGGTTCAGTTGGTGCTTTTAAGGCATGGTGAAAGCCAATGGAATAAAGAAAATCGATTTACTGGCTGGATAGATGTTGATCTAACTGAAAGAGGAATCAAAGAAGCAAAAAACGCGGGAAAGATTCTTAGAGATTCAAACATTGTTTTTGACTTGGCTTTTTCATCGCTTTTGAAGAAAGCAATTAGAACCTTATGGATTGTTTTAGACGAGATGGATTTGATGTGGATCCCTGTAAAAAAATCTTGGAGATTGAATGAACGACATTATGGAAAATTACAGGGATTAAACAAGTCAGAGATGGCAAAAAAGCATGGCGAAGAACAAATCCAGATCTGGCGAAGAAGCTACAAAATAAAACCACCTGCTCTCTTAAAGACAGACCCAGGATATCCTGGAAACGATCCACGCTACAAAGATCTAAATGAAGACGAACTACCTGTAGCGGAAAGCCTAGAAGACACTTACAAAAGGTTGATTCCCTACTGGGAAAATAAGATTGCTCCAGCAATAAAGGCAAAAAAACGGATACTCATAGTGGCACATGGTAATAGTCTACGAGCTATTGTGAAAAATCTTGAAAACATCTCTGAAGAAAAGATTGCCCTGTTGAATATTCCCACAGGAATACCGCTCGTTTATGAACTAACAGAGGAATTGGAAAGTCTTAGACGTTACTACCTTGGTGATCCTGAAAACGTTAAGAAAGCCATCTTAAAAATCGAGGAACAAGGAAAAGCCAACTAAACTGTGTAAGTACTTTTTCGTTGGATGAATATTTATTGATTATTTTGCATCTTTTCTTTCTTTAGTTGTAGTTCCACCTGTTTGTATTCATGATTGTACATTTTTTCTATTCTTAGAAATCTCTTCATACCTTTCTCAGTTTTCTTTTTGTAGACATGTATTTCTCCTTGAAATAGATCAAGTATTGCTTGGACTTCTTGTGACGAATGCATGTGTGGGTTCATTATGGCTAACGTTGTGAACTCTTGTGACTTAAATTTTGGAAGTAAAGCTGCTAACCATCTTCTTGTAGCAACAGCACGATGCTGAAGTAGAGCATCTGATACAATCTCAATACATGCTCTTCGGGAGCCTTTCTGGAACTTGTCTAATTTTCTAAAAGCTGTAGCGATAGCGATATCTATGTCTGTTAGATTATCGACTCCTTTTACCTTGAAAACATTAGGGAGATCCTTGATTATAGCATCTGCTTCTGGATTGCATAAAAAGAGATAGAACTGGGCAGGATAGCTTGTGGCAAGTAGAAACGCTGTTGCTTTGGCATCTATTGTGATGTACACGGTGATACTTTGAACTTTGATTCCAGCTTTTAGAAAATTTTCGATTAGCAGATCTCTTTCATCACAAGATGGTGATGTTAGAATTGTAGCGTATCCCTTAGGTAATCCTCCAAGTAGAAGGGCGTCAAGATCATCGTACCCAATAGTTACTTGGGGTGGGTAAGCAGCTTCCGGAATCCTTACAGTTGAGGGTTTCTCTTCCAAACGTTTGCGAGAAGGTTTCAACATTGTCTCACAAAGAAGGAGCAACATTTTGCATTCTTCTACCATCTTATCCAAGGTTTTTTTTGTTGCTGTGTTTTTACTTTGTTCTAAAAATCTGATTCTTTGGAATAGCCGGATTTCGTTTTCGTCAAGTTGAAATTCAGATTGTAATTCTTTCCTGATTTCTTCGTTTCTTAACAAATTCGAGATTAAATCAACATTTTTCATAAAATCATTGAAGGGGAGATATCCAAACTCTACAATTGATATTAACGTAATTTGTTGTAAGAATTGTTCTAAAAGACTTCTAGCAGGATTAACCTCATCGGATTCCAGAGAGTCGCGAGCACTTTCTAGTGAAGAGTTAGCGTTCTGTAAATGTTCGCGCACAAATACCTCAATGGATCTTACAACAATGCAATCAGAACTAACTAGGGCATAGATATATTCTCTAATTGCTGTCTCATTTTCGTATTTTTCTGGGTTTCTGGAGATCACATTGTAGACTATGGAAGCAAATTCATCTAACAAGTTTCTGGTTAATTTCAGTCTGATTTCCTTTTCGATTAAAGTCTTAACCAATTTGTAATTGACGGTCTTGATTTTACCATCACTCATCTTAATTGACAAAATCTTTGGATATGATAGTCTATAGTTTTCTGCTGCTTTTTTGTTATATTTTTTCAGCGTTTGGTAAAGTAATGACTGAATTTCTGTTGTTTTCATTCCTTTTCTAAGCTCTAAGTCAATTTCTTCAACTACTGTAATTGCATCTTCAAAGGATATGCCCAATTTAGGATCTAACAAGGACTTGATTATCTTCCCAATTCGAAATGGCTGCCTTTTTCTAGTGCCTGATTTGATTACATAACTTAGCCGTTTGTCAAACCTTGATTTGAATAGATTCTTGAGGTTCAGAAAATCAAATTTTGGTTGGGTCTTTCCTTCAATTAGTTGATCTATGAAGGCTTCTATACGTGGAATAGTTGATTTCGTTAATTCAAACCTTTTTTCGTTTTTATCGGTAACTGCTTCGATGATGCCTATTTTTGTGAAGGCGGATAAGATGTGTCCTACTCTATCTACATAGTTACCGCCTTTAGTAGTTAGGTCTGAGGATATGCCAAGTTGCTCAGCAAGTTTCTCACCGATCTTTTTACCATTTAGGGGTTTTTCAGTTTCCAAAAGTGTTCTAAGTATTAGTAAAGAGGTTATCGGTCTTTGTCCAATTGTTATTATAAACGCAAGAGACCCATATGGTTCGTTTAATATTCCTTTTTCCGACACTGAATTATGGAACTCTTGCTCCATTACTTCTATAAGTTCATAGAAGTTCTTTCGCTCGTTTCTGAATTTTACTTGTTTTTCTTCAGTCAGTAGACGAGGTAGGAGTTTACTTAAGGAGTCTTCCAATGTGATTCCAGTTAGGAAAATTCCGAACTTATAGATAAGTAGTGTGGCTTGCACCGCGCGCTTTATGTAAATATGTAGTCATAGAGCGACTTAATTATGAATGTGATACATAACAAAGTGAAAACTTCAATAATGACATTTAGTAGCACTTGTTGAATCAAGAGTGCGTTTTACCAAATATTTAGAATAAGAAGTAACCGGTAAGAGATCCCGCCAACAACAATGGCAAGAGCGACCTCGCAGACTGTGATAATCATAGCTTTCTTCCATCTGAGTTCCCTAATCAGGGCCCCAATCGTAGAGATGCAGGGGATATAGAGCATTGCGACTAAAGTAAAAACTATCATTTGAACTGGACTGAGAACCTGGTTGAAATTTGGAGTTCCCAGTAATGTTGCGAGCATTATCAACGTCAATTCTTTTCTTAAAACTCCAAAGACGAGAGCGATTCCTGTGAGTGCTGGCAACCCTAACCAAAAAACGGTCACGGGACTAAGAAAATTATTGATATCGTCTAACATTCCAAGAAGCTCCACGATTCTGATCGTTAAACTACCAAGTATTATCAGTGGAAACGCCATTTTGATAAATTCCTTTAACCTAAACCATGTTTGTTTTATGACAGTCTTTAAATGAGGTACTCTGTAATCTCCCATCTCCATTATAAGGCCCATGGGCTCACCAGGTAGTACCTTGAAGGCTATTCTTCCAAGAATTAAAATCAAAATCATGTTAATTGCGTATAGAAGAAGGGCCCAGTGGAGACCTATGTAGGTGCCTACAAGACCCAGTATGATTACTGTTGTTGCTGCACAGGGTACCAATGTTACTACAAAGATTGTTAAAAGTCTCTCTCTCGAAGTCTCCATTATTCTACAGCTTAAACAAGCAGGAACATTACAACCAAAACCTATCATTATTGGAATGAATGCCTTCCCATGTAAACCAATTTTGTGCATCAGTTTGTCCATTAGAAACGCGATTCTGCTAAGGTATCCAGAATCTTCCAAGAAATAAAGTACTATGTAAAAAGGGAAAAGGTATGGTAGAGCAATAGTTATTCCAGCAATTACCCCTTCGATAATTCCTCCCCAAAACAGCTTTCCTATGGTTCCAGATTCAATTATTGGTTGAAAACTGTAAAGAAAATCACCTAAAAGACGGGACGTGAAATCGCCAAAACTAAAGATGCCAAAGAAAACAGAAAGCATTACTGCTGCCATTATTAGGTATCCAAGGAACGAATGAGTTGTTAGCATATGGATTTTTTCTCTTCGGGGAGGTCTAATTGGTGGGACAATTTGTTGTACTTCTCTGACAATGTTCCCGGCAATTTCATATCTTTCAGAAGTTATCACAGTTGAACATGAATGGCCATGTATTTGGCTGATCTCTTCTGAAAATTTTTTCGCAGTTTTTAGAATCTTCGGATTTATTTGACGAATTCTACCCTCAATTTGTTCATCTCCTTCCAAGAGTTTAATGGCAACCCATCTTGCAGGATACGGAAGCTGTAGTTCTCCAACTAGAACGCTTAGTTCTTGAATTCTGTTTTCAACTTCTGCTCCATACTTAATTTGTGATGGTTTAGTCTCTTTTTTTTCAATAAGGATTATGGCTTTTTCCAATAGATCATAGATACCTATTTGACCTGTAGCTATGGTGGGAACTATGGATACACCTAAGATTTTCTGGAGTTTTTCAAGATCAATCTTCATGCCTTTCTTTTTTACCATATCCATCTGGTTTAATGCTATGATTAAAGGTACTTGTAGTTCAATCAATTGCAGTGTAAAGAACAGATTTCTTTCGAGAACTGAAGCATCAACAACATTAATTACAATATCAGGGTTTTCTATAACGATGTATTCTCTCGAGATTAGTTCCTCAATAGAAAATGTAGATAAGGAATATATTCCCGGCAAGTCAACGATATCAATTTCATATCCTTTAAAATAAAGTGATCCCTCAGCCTTTTCGACAGTTTTTCCTGGCCAATTTCCAATGTGTTGGTGCATTCCTGTCAAGTGGTTAAATATTACAGATTTGCCAACATTGGCATTTCCTGCAAGGGCAATATTAATTCTCTTTCTCACCACTTGCCACTCGCACCATTATTCTTTGTGCCATTTTTCTTCCAATTGCTAATCGAGAACCCTTTACTTTAAGCTCGAGGGGACCATGGAAAGGGGCAGATTTTACCACTTGTATCTTGGTTCCAGGAGCAAGTCCCATGTCCTCTAGTCTCTTCTTGAATCCCCTTCTATGTCGGTGATGACCACGGTGATGAACGAATGAGGAGGTGATGGAAATAATGACTCCGCTTTCCCCATCTCGCAAACCCGTTAATGGTATTTCCGTTTAAAGCACCTCGCACGAGCTTGATATCAGTTTATCCAATATGGAAAAACTTATTATTAAGGATTTAGATTAATTTAACAATGTTAGTTAAACCTAATATTGACGTGAATACAGGTGGAACCAGTAATTAACTTCAAACTCAGTGCCTGTGAAGAAAACTACATCGAAACGATCCACAGTCTCATCCATGAACATGGTTATGCTAGAGTTGCAGACATAGCATCAGCACTAGAAGTTAAGCCTCCAAGCGTAACCAGCATGCTCAAAAAGTTGGATGAACAAAAATTTGTGAACTATACAAAATATAGAGGAGTTGTTTTAACCTCAAAAGGTAAACTACTTGCTCAAACATTGGAAAATCGTCAAAATGCGTTGAAAACTCTATTGGTTATGATAGGAGTTAGTAAGGCAACTGCTGAGAAAGATGCTTGTAAAATTGAACACAAAATTGATCAAGAAACCATGGAGAAACTTGTAAAATTCGTCGAGTTCATTAAATTATCTCCACAAATTCATTCCTTTCTCAGTCATTTTAGAAATTATAATGAAACAGTAGAACGCCAAGATCATTAAACTGTTCGAACCCGGGGTAGCGCGCGCGCTATTTAAATCAGATGACAGCGAAGCATTTGTTTACCAAATACATCCTTTGAAATGCAAATATCACATGAAGTGCAGGTTGATGCTTTTTGTCCTGATTGGATTCGTTTCACGAGATCTGGTTCTTTAATAAAAGGTCTACTCATGGATACTAGGTCTACTAAATCCCTATTTAGTATCGTTTCCATGCATTTGGTACTTTTTATTCCGTTGACAAGAGCCATAGGCGTTGATCGTGTAGCCTTTCTAAGCTTCTTTGCGTGTCCTGCGAAAGTTGCTTCTTTTAGATTCTGGTCTGGTGACTTAGCTCTGGATAGTAGTTCCTTTTGTCTACCTACTCCTCCACCGCTGACTTCTATTGCATTAATGCCTTTTTTACAAATTACTTCAGCTACTTTTATGCTATCGTCAATAGTGAAACCTTTGGGTGAGAAATCATCACAGTTAATCTTAAGCATAATTGGTGTATTCGCCCCCACGTTCGCTTTGATTGATGCATAAATCTTTAGAAGTATACGCATACGGTTGTCAAGGTTTCCACCCCACTCATCTGTGCGTTTGTTGGCCAATTGTGATAGGAACTGTGAGACGAGGTATCCATGAGCACCATGGATCTGAACGCCATCAAATCCTGCAATCATAGCACGATTGGCTGCATCTCCGAAGGCTTCTATGATGTTATAGATTTCGTCTGATGAAAGAACACGGGTCTTTTGACCATGAACCATTAACTCAGAGGGCCCTGCGCTGTCAACTATACTATATATTCCAGCATGATTGAGTTGAGCAACAATCTTTCCATCAAACTCATGAACTTTATCTGTCAACGCTTTCAGTTTCTTAAGATGAAAATCATTACTTATACCTGCCATTCCCTTGTGAGCTTTTCCCGATTTTTTTACGTAGAGATGACCCTTGATAATTAGTCCAACTCCACCTTCAGCAAGCTTACCATAAAGACTAATGATGTCTGAACGGAGGACTCCCCTTTTATCAGACCAATATGAAGTTGTAGCAGATCTAACAAAGCGGTTCTTTACTTCCATCTTGCCAATTTTTAACGGCTTAAAAAGAATAGACATATGCGATGATGCTGAGTTCATATTTAAAAACATGTTGGCATACTTGACTTTAGCCTCAAGGTGTCTAGACGCGCGCGCAGTTTGAGTAACTTTCACTGATATGCACGTGATAGCTATTAATAAATGCTGAAAGCAAATAGTATTTGATTTATTATGAAAAAAATCGATAAGAGTGATCCTTCTAAGACCAATTTTGTCAAAGTTAAATGGATAGATGGTTTGCGGTTCGTAGCAATAGATAATGCTGGGCACTCCGTGGTGATGGACCCCGCAAAACAATCTGGTGGCGAAGAAACTGGTTTTAGTCCGATGCAATTGCTTTTGATCGCCTTAGGAGGATGTACAGGTATGGATGTTTTGCATATAATGAAGAAGCAAAGGCAACAAGTCAATGGGTTGGAGATATTCGTAGCTGGAAAGCGAGTGAAGGAGCCACCACAAGTATATGATAATATCAACGTAGAATACAAAATTAATGGAACAAACATTGAAGAAAATGCGATTAAACGTGCAATAAGGCTTTCAGAAAATAAGTACTGTTCTGTTGGCGCTATGCTGAGAACCAAAGCCAAAGTCACAAGTAATTATACGGTACATAAAGAATCCTGCACTAATCAATAATTTAACGCGCTCGCTTATTCCATCAGGTTTCGACGACAGCAATTAGAACAGGAATTGGAAAGGCAACTTTTTTTTCATGAACAAGTCGGTTAATTCTCTCTTTTCTCTAGCAAAAAAATCATGGGTTTTGTCAGATTCCATTTTTAATCTCTTGTATATTCGGTCAGCGTGATGATAATTCATTTTATCAATTAGTACATAGTCTACTTTTCCTTCAATTTGCGGAATTAGAAGTTTAGCATTTGGAAGTAAAGGAGCTATCATCAAAAAAGTATCAATGTTTTCTGAATGTAGTTTTTCTAGTGTTTCGATCCTATCCTTTATTGATGGAGTATTAGGTTCAAAGCTTTTTATTAGCTTTTCATCAGATGTTGCTATAGAAAGCCCAACTTCTGCATTACTAAATTTCTTAATTAGGTGTAAATCACGTAGTATTAATGGAGATTTTGTTTGAAGAGTTACTGGCCATTCATGTTCTAATAAGATTTCAAGACATTGCTTGGTTAACTCATATTTTTCCTCAATATTTTGGTAAGGATCGCATACGCCACTTATCCATACCTTTCCAATGGTTTTTTTCTTTATCTCACGCCTTAATAGAATCGGTGCGTTAACCTTAACGTCAAGAAATTCACCCCACTTTTCTTTGTGTCCAACAAATCTTCTCATAAATCTAGCATAGCAATATGCGCAAGCATATTCACAACCAATGTAAGGATTTATTGTGTAATCTGAAATCTTTGATTTAGACAGGATAGTTTTCGCACAAATTTCTTTGATTTTCATAAAATACCGACCTGGCAACTTAGATTCTACTAATTTAATTTCATGGGTTCTTTTACAGGTTACACACGCGCGCGAATCAATAGTTAGCGCACGCTTGAACAAAAACCTCAATAATATTTCAGGTTTATGAAGTCCTTAAGTCTTTAGATGTACGCGCGCTTCCATATTGCCTGATAGAAAAGAATGTGTATTTAGAATCAATATTTCAAATCTTTTGTTAGCATTCATAAGTTAGTTAAATATCTACATCATATTTTCGCCTGAAAAGATTGGAGGAAGATACTTGGAAGAGTTAACACTTAAGCAAAGAGAAGAAGCGGTGAGTAGAATGATCAAAGTCTTCGGTGAAAACATAAGCATGCTTTCGACAGAGTTACAAAAAATATTGCTAGATGATATGGTAACTGCCTTTCAAAATAGAATAAATGTGTTAATACGAGCACAACAAAAAAGGAATGTCTAACTAGTTTAGGTGACAAAAAGACATAGCTGTAATACATAAAAGATTTATACAAAATGATTGATATTGGCTGAGAGGTTTGGTCGATGAGAAGATCAAAACTTGAAATGTATGTGGATATATTGAAGGTATTAGCCCATCGAGGCTCATTAAAGCTTACTCATATTATGTACAAAGCCAACGTTAACTGCAGTGTTCTAAAGCAATATCTTGATTTTCTGATGGAGCAAGAGTTGGTGGAAGAAAGAGCTGCTGGAAAACGCAGAGTTGTCTATGCAATAACCCAAAGAGGAATCAGTGTCTTGAAACATTTCAGAAAGTTGCAAGAGACATTACCAATTGAAGAAGAAGAACGAAGAACACCAATTCCATTCTAATCCTTCTATTTTATAGACCCGCTTCAACACCAATTATTTTCATATAATGTATTTACCGATAACATACCTATTTTGACTCTTTTGATAGCGTACACGATACTTTAAGGGTGAACATCCGTATGTTGTGCACGGAGAAAAGGACAATAGTGATGATTCTTAAATTAACATTGTTTTATGAATAATTACACATGTTTCGTAAGACTTAATAAACCCGCCCCATTCTTTTACCTATAAAAGTCATTATAGGGAATGAGAGTGACTGAACAGAGAGTTCTCGGAAGGAAATCAGTAATCATACTAGAGAAGATCAAAGAAAACCTTGAAAAGCTCAACCAAAAAATGGAAATAATGATTGAGCTTCAAAGGGGTGGCAAGGATGAAGTGCAACCTCTTCCTGGAACTCCCTTAGACGTAATGACTCTTCTTTCAATGCCGGATCATTTAAGAAAAACAGCCATGACAGTCTGTAGATTAGGAAGAGCTACAGCATTTGAGATTTCTCAACAAACAAAGAGGGCTAGAGCTGTTGAAAGCGGATATCTAAACCAACTAGTTATAATGGGATACTTGAAGAAAGAGAGAATCGGAAGGAAAGCCTACTTTTTTGTGGAAAGAGAAAAGCAGGAGGCCCAATCTTGGGAAAAATAATTGCAGTACACTCATATAAAGGCGGAACAGGAAAAACAATCGTCTCCACAAATCTAGCCGTGACTTTAACCAGGCATGGAAGAAAAGCATGTTTAATGGATCTTGACTTCCGAGCTCCAAGCCTTTCCACAATTTTTAGTCAAGAGGAATTAGATTGTTGGTTAAACGACTATCTAAACGGAACATGCAGAATCGAGAAGGCTCTGACAAACTTCAACGGACTCAACAATGATGGAGAGCTGTTTCTTGGCTTAGCGGACCCATCAACAGAGGCTATTAGGGACATGTCAGCCAAAGATAGAAAATGGGAAATGCGGGCACTTGGTAGGCTATTATCTCTGAAGAATTCGCTCACAAACGATTTGGGTTTTGATTATGTCATTCTAGATACTAGCCCTGGACTACAGTATTCATCAATAAATGCAATAGTAGCTGCTGACCTAGTGATCGTAGCAACGACATTTGATAGATCAGATATGAAAGGCACAAAGCGTATGTTACATGAGCTTTACGAATTATTCGAAAAGAAGACCGAGATAGTCGTTAACAAAGTGTTATATGATGTCTCTTCCAATTCCGATAAGACAGAACTACAAACGAAAATCCAAGAAGCATACCAAACACCTGTTCTAGGAGTTATTCCTTGCTTCTGCGATGTTGCAAGAGCTGAAGGGGCTTTTATTTTTTCAAATGAGAGACCTGAACACCCTTTTACGAAGATCATGGATTGCATGGTTGAGAAAATCGAGAAAAACGGAATCTAACACATTTATTCAAGCGTACGCCTTGATATTCTACGACCAAAGTGCGCGTATGATTAAGGCCCCGTTTATTGAATTTTTCTTCTTCACTTATTCCGATTTCAGCTGCTAAGATTTATAGAAAAGAAACCCTTCATTGGAATTCAATAAATAAAGCTGGGCAATACTTGGAAAAATCAGCTATCGTTCTAGCAGGGGGGTTTTCCACCAGATTCGGAAAAGACAAGGGACTATTAAAGTTTCAAGGTAAGCCATTAATTGAACACGTTTTGGATACAGTAAACACAATTATTGATGAAATGATTGTAGTTGTCAGCTCTAAAGCTCAACACGACGAGTTTTCAAAGGCTATTCACCATGATACGCAGATTATTGTTGATAAGGAAACTGCCAGAGGTCCCTTAATGGGAGCATTAACTGGTTTCGAAAAAGCACAGGGAAACTTTTCCCTTCTTCTTTCCTGTGATATTCCCCTAGTTTCAGAAAAGGTGCTTTTACTATTATTGGAATTATGCTATGGTAAAAACGCAGTCATTCCTCGTTGGTCAAATGGTTACCTAGAACCCTTGCATGCAGTCTACTTTACAAAAACTGCATTATCAGCATCAAGAGATGCTTTAAAACTAGGTAAAGCAGATATGCAATCAATGATAAAAAACCTCGGAGAAGTGCGTTACATTTCAACACGAATTCTGAGCCAAATAGATCCCAAGCTTGACAGCTTCTTCAATATTAACACTCCTTTGGATCTTATCAAAGCAGAATCCCGCCCACGCACAGAGAAGATATATCATGGTAGAGTTCTGCCTTTCGAATAAAACTATGGATCGGGGGAGCAGGAAACTGAGAGAATTATATGTCATAATGTTGGTTAGTTTCTTACTTTGGACCGGATGGATGGCCTTCACCCCTGTTTTCCCATTACATGTTGTAGACAAAGGATTCTCCTATTTTACCTTGGGCATCTTGATGGCTGTACCTTCTGTTCTTAGCATTTTCATAAGGATTCCAATAGGAAGTGCTGCGGATCGAATTGGGAAGAAGCGTGTAATCCTTTTTGGACTCGCCATGCAATCATTATCTTTTATCCTTTTGGGAGCCTTCTCAAGTGTGGCTTCACTCCTCATGGTTAGAATATTACAAGGTGTGGCTGTGTCTTTTGTTCCTCCAATTGTTACAGTGGCCATTTATGATTTGGCAATCCCTGAGAATAAGGGAAAGACATTTGGAGTATTTTTTTACATCCATTGGATTAGCCATGGTTTCAGGTCCATTAATCACTAGTTTATTTCTAGGTTTTTTGGTTCTCAACAGTTTTTTTATTTTTTTATCTTT
>JASFPN010000029.1:0-18179 GCA_050115965.1 Candidatus Bathyarchaeota archaeon | reverse complement strand
ACTGAGATTCCCCTCCAATGAATAAAGATAGAAATGAGTAAAGTGAATAGAACAAATGATATTAATAGAAACCTCTTCACAATTATCACCCAGAGTTTCCAAATCATGTATCTTACGATCAGTTTTTATGACTTGTGATGGATTACATCGTAGAATCATGTTTTCTAAGTGAATTTTCGCGCGTTCTCGCGATGGAGTGCGAGTAAGCAGGCTAACCTTGTAACGAGTCCACATGTGTTACTCATCAGGAGCAACTGGTTCCGGTTGATCTGGGCCCACTTTCTCTTTTTTTATGTCTGCAAAGATAAAGTTCTCTGAAGGCACAGGAGAATCTGCCATCCTTCTTAACAACAATAGTTGCCCAACATGGGCCATGGAGTCTGAAAGGGGCCCTTGAAGAAGTTGTTCCTCGGTGACTTGATTCGGTTTTTTCTTCTGAAGGGACTTGTCCAATTGTCGTAGAATGTTGTAAAAATCATTGATCTCAGCGTCCCATGACTTGATATCAGAATAAGTCGTGTCATAATGTTCAAAAAAACTATGCGCATATTTGAGTACACCTGTGATGTGATGCACTATTCGTAATGGCGTTTTAACGCCTTTACCGATATACAGGTTTGGATATATTTCTGGAGCATCTTTTATTGCTTTTGTGGCTCTATAGGCTATTGAAGCAAGAAAATGTCTTAACATAAAAGGATCCCCATCTCTCACATACTTTTTTCTGTATAAAAAGACAATGGGAGTATCATTTCAGCCTTAACCCTAAACTAATTACTTCATCATCTTTGAATCCAAGATGTCTGTAGAAGTCAGCTGCAGAAAGGTTGTTTATACGAACTTGTACATTGACTTTTAGACAACCAAATTCTTTTAGTTTATCAATAGCCTTTTGAACGAGTTTCCTTCCATAGCCTCTCATCTGGTACTCTGGGGATACAGCTAGATAGTTCAGCCATCCCCTGTGACCGTCATAGCCAATCATAACTGAACCAATGAGTCGCCCATCTAACACTGCAATAATCAACAACTGGGGTTGATACTCAAGTTTTTTCTTTATATCTTCAACAGGATCATTTAATGGTACAACTAAACCACATTTTTTCCACAGGTCGACCAATGCCTTCTGATATTGCAAGTTATATTGGATAATTCTAAAAGTCATTATTTCACCAGTTTTCTGGATTTAAAGAGTAAGGTAAAGGGGGTTCTTCTCCATACTTCGTATTCTTTGAGGTATCCATTTTCAAAGTATGGGATCTTCCTCATTTCAGCTTCGGTCATTTTGTTCAGAGGATATGGTTTTGGTTCTAGAACCTTTTCAATGATGAACCCTGAAGTAATTAAGGGATTAATATAGTCACCAAAGGTTCGACCGTAACCATAGAATTCAGCAACTTTTCCTTTTATCTTCCATTTCCAGATCCTTTTCCCCCTATAGAAATAATTGCCTAATCCCCAATATTTTCTCCCTCCATAACGAACGACCCTGCCCCTGTTAGCAATAGGATGAACAACACAGAACACAAATAATCCATCTCCTCGTAGAATCCTAAACACCTCATGGAAAACCTTCTCAGGATTCTCTGAATAACCTATTGCACAAGAGGAGAGGACAACATCAAAGCATTCATCACTAAACATTTCCATACTCTCCATGTTTCCAACGTAGAACTTGACTTGAACTTTGGTTTTCCTAGCTAGTTCTATTGCATGCTTTACCTGCTCTTCAGAAATATCCAAGCCGACAGACCTAGCACCCCACTTAGCTAACACTATTGCATTTTGTCCTCCTCCACAACCAATCTCTAGGACCTTCTTTCCTTTTACTTCTCCAAGCAATTTCATTTCTTTTTCGCCTGGAGAAATCGGACCGTAATGTACATCATCCAGTGAGATCCTAACTGATGACTGATAACCCTTGGAAATGATGTTCCATCCCTTCCTAGCTGACATTTTTAATCACTTTTCTAAACAGACCTTCTTTCTTGAAGTATGTTGTTTTGACTTGTGAGAGAAGCAGTGATAAAAGGTTTATAGACCAATCCGGATATTTCTTAATAGGTGTATGTTTGTTGTGTGATTGTGGTTGTACAAATCCTGAGAAAAAAGTTAAAGATCCAAAGAAATGTTCACCTGAACAGATAGCCAAATGCCATCCAAAAACGAAAGGACATCCATGCGCAGAGTAGTAGCGTGTGCGTTACCAGTAGCACTATATAGCGCGCGCTAAAGTTGTTGCTGACTATTGTTTTTTGAACCTTTTCCGTTGTCTAACTCTTTCTTTCTCCTCTTCACTAAATTTTTCTTCTTTTTTTCCTGGTCTAGAAAGTTTTTTCATTTTTCTCTCTAACTTTTCTCGTCTCTTCTTCTCTTCTTCTCTTTTCTTCCTTCGTCTTCGTAGCCAATCATATAAATATGCGAAACCTGATGGCAAACCAGTGACCCTATTAAACAAATTGGGTTTTGGAAGATTTAAGTTACTTCAAGACGAGGCATCTTTCTCACACTCTACTTGTGTTCTTTTTCTACCTTTTGAAACATCTTAACGTATTTGTCGTTCCCAGCCTTCTTTCGATAAGCTAGAAATCCAGCCCTTGTAAATGCACTTTGTTGTCCATGTTCTGGATCATATTGATTCACGAATAATTCACAAGGAAACTCAGAGCATAGTCCACAATGTTCAGCTTTATGATTCTTAGCGCATGTATAGAGTTTACACTCTCCCCAGAATGGATGTCCTTTGTGTGCTCCACATCCAGAGCAATAGGGCGTCCTTTCCTTGATGTGATAGGGACAAGAACCACAGTATGCACCGCAGGTAGCAAGATGATCCTTTTCCATCATATCATCTCCAAGTCAGATCTAAGAATCAGTGAAGCCTATTCGCTGTACTTATGAATTGTGGAATAGGGTTTATCCTTGATTATGGATGTCTTGTTTCTTCATCCATTCATCCTTAAGAATGTCCATAATGATAGCGTCATGATATTGGCCTTCCATAAAAAGGGCTTCTCGCTTCCTTCCCACTTCATTAAAGCCAACTTTCCTATAGCATTTGTAGGCTCTTTTGTTGAAATCAAATACTTCAAGTTCAACCCTGTTTAAGTTTAAATTTTGAAACGCAAATCCAAGAACTAGGTTCAATGATTCCACTCCATAGCCCTTCCCCCAATATTCAGGGTTGTAAATCCCTATTCCGACTTCAGCTGATCTACTTGTCCAGTGAAAATTGAAAAGGCCTGCACCGCCTATGAGTTTTTTATCCTTCAAGGTAGTAATTGCGAATTGGAAAGCCTTTTTTTCCTTTCTTAACTTCCACGTCTCTTTAATCCACTCTTCTTCTTGAGTACTAGATGCTGGACCATCATCGATGCTTCCAAGAAGTCTTCGTAGTTCCACCTTGTTCCAATACTTCATGATCTCATCCAAATCTGAAAGTTCAAAACTTCGTATACAAACTTTTTTTCCAACAAACAATTTCAAAGACCACCATACCTTTTCTAAACATGGTTTTAGGTTTTTGGAAGACAACTAATCCTTGAACCACATTTTAAAATTTTGTCATGTGAATGTTTGCCAACTAAGGTGTGCTTATTAATTTTATTGAAACTTTGGATTAGTTAATTTGAATAAAAAAAAATAAAGGAAGTTTCTATGTTATTCTATGCCCCATCTTTTAGTAACTTTGACCAGCAGAAAGATTACAAAGGCTACGACTATGAAGGTTATCAATGCAACTAGAAATTGGCCCACCAAGAATCGTTGGTTTCCCACTAGAAACTCAATTGTACCCAGATTTTCCAATCCAGGTATAGCCAGCCCAAGAATTGGCATTATGAAAGCCGTAACCAGTGATTGAACTAAAGCTCCCAGGTATAGGCCCATAATGAAAGCTACTGCTAAGCCCATAACTTTGTAGTTCTTTATGAAACCTTTGAATTCATTCCACAAGCCCTTCTCTGCAGGTGGAGTAGAGGCCGGAGTCAACAGTTCTCTTATCTTCACAAGCTCCTCCAGCATGTCATCTTCTTTAGTCAACTATTTCCCTCAGAACCTTCTTGTGATAAAGCAATTTTTAGGGTTTTCGGAGAAGCCTCCAATTAAGTAAATGTACAAACTGGACCGGATTAGAGATATGATCAAAGTGATAGGAACTTATTTCCCTTCAATCTTCCGTCATTTCTTCTCTTATGAGAATACCAGCTAAGATAAAGATAGCAATCAATAATGCAACTCCCCCTAGAGGAGTGGCGGCCAGCCAACTGATGATTGGGGCAATAACATAAGCTGTGATTAGTAGAACTGCCAGAAAAATAATTAAAACCAATAAAAATATGCTCAACATCAACCTCATTTCATGAATCCCACTTCTGAAGTAATGTTAATGAATTTATTTGTTTATCGATACAATAACGTGCAAAGCATAAGAAAAGAGAATTTACTTCTAGTAGATAATTTCCCAAAATATTAACTGTTTCAAATACCCTGTTTTATCATGTCACGGTGGCAAAATGAGGGAAAGGAAAACAATTAAAAAGAATATAGAAGACTTGCTGACTGAACTAGTTAAGATAGATAAGGAAATCGCTAGAAAGGTGAAGGAACTAAAGAACCTAATGATTAACAATGGAGATTGGGAAAGATACGTGGTTTAAAACCATACTTCAGCTCGATTATCGTATATGTTTAAGGGAAGTCGTTGATCCGATAATCTAAGAGATGGATGTGTTCTTTCTGTATTCCTTGATTGCATTTTTCATTAGTTTTTGAATTTTAAAGTCTGTATTCTTGATGTGATCAGGCCTTAATTCAATCTTTCTTGTTAAGAGATATGTTTCCGTGCGTTCCACTAATTCGGGAAATGTGTCAAGCATATTTTTCAAGACCGCCCACCGAATTTCTGAGGTTTTCTGGGCCATTGTATTGTCTCGCACGATATCATACTCCCACCAATACTTATTACACAAATAGATTTAAACTTTGTGTCCACTCGTAGAACACAACTGCAGGACAACGGAAAAGGACAACTAAGAACATCTTCCCTTAATCAAACATTTTCCATAAAAGAACCAATAGGCTTATATCACAGACAGCACATATGAATAATTATACATATGAAACATATTTCAGATAACATATCGGTGAAAAGATGAGTACACATAAAAAATCAAACTTGACACGCTGGCAAATAAAATTCCACCTAAAGTGATTTATGATGAAAAAAGGATTAAGCCAAACTTGCCACACCTTCTTCACAAATCTGTCAAACCCAACAAGGTTGGCGACATTGGAAAAACTGATGCAGAAACCTATGAGTGTAACCGAGATTGCAGAGGCACTTGGACAGGAACAGAGCATGATCTCGCACAACCTCAAACCATTGCTTCAATGTAATTTCGTGCACATAGAAAGACAAGGAAAGAAGCGCATATACTCTGCAAATAATGAAACCATAAGCACACTTTTCAAAGTTGTCGAGAACCACTCTAAAAAATACTGTCCAACGGGCGGAAAATGTCTTTCAAGGGGGAATTAAAATGGTTATCAGAAAAATCGTACAAATCGATGAGGAACTTTGCGATGGGTGTGGAAAATGCATACCAAACTGCGCAGAAGGAGCCCTCCAGATTATAGATGGAAAAGCAAGGATCATTAAAGACACATATTGCGATGGATTGGGAGCCTGTTTAGGACATTGTCCTAATGACGCTATCACAATTATCGAGAGAGAAGCAGATGTCTTTGACGAAGAGGCAGTCAAAGATCACCTTACAAAGCAGAACAAACAAAAAAAGGATCTTAGAACATCGTCTTTACTACAGTGGCCCGTGCAACTGAATCTTGTACCCGTGGAAGCCCCATTTTACCAGGATGCAGATCTACTAGTGGTGGCTGACTGTGTTCCTGTTGCCTACTCAAATCTCCACAATTCATTATTGAAGGGAAAGAAGATATTCATAGGATGCCCCAAATTTGACGATGCAAAAAACTACGCCTACAAGCTTGGAGAGATACTTAAACGAAATAAAATAAAAAGCATTACTACTGCTCACATGGAAGTTCCCTGTTGTTCCGGCCTAAAATGGTTTGTAGATAAAGCAGTTGAAGTATCAGGCAAACAGATACCCGTGAAACATCATGTCATTACGATAAAAGGCGAAATGAAATGAGTTCCAAATTTAGAACTGCATCAAAAGATCCGGAAACCTGTCCTGGCTTGAAAGACTTTCTAAGACCTACTCTAAATTATGTTAAATGCCACATCTGCGGTGAAGATGTAGAGATTTGGAGTGATGAAGATACTAGCACATGCTCTGAATGTGGTGCCGAATGGAAAAAACCCGGTATAAACGCTTCTTGCCTTGAATACTGTGAGTACGCTGATAAATGCCGAGAGATCATCAATTCAAAAAAAACCTAGGCGGTATCCTAGCTTCCTCTTTCGGATATGAAAAACATGATAAAAGTGGAACGACAGCAGCAAGCCTATATTGTCTCATTGCATAATTCAATGGAGGAAAATCCATGGAAGGCAAACCAGATAAAACCTTAGATTGTTTAGGTCTCTACTGTCCAGAACCTGTCTTCAGAACAAGGATAGCACTTAACGAAACCAGAGTTGGGGAAGTTCTGGAGGTTCTAGCTGATGATCCAGCAGCAGAGGCGGACATACGAACTCTCGTTAAACGGTTAGAACAAGAGATAGTAGAAGTAAGTAAAGATGGAAATAAAATCAGAATTCTGATAAAAAAAGTGAAATGAAGTACCGAGTAGAATCCTATGTTCAGAAAAAACATGCTCAGTCAATACAAGAAATTAATCGTTTACACACTCGTTTTCACTTGGAGTTTTCATGTTTGGCTGGGTATTCCCATCTTTCAAAGTGAATGATCATGAGAGATATAAAGCGTATCTACATGGATCATTCAGCTGGAAAACCGGTTGATATTCGGGTTTTGAAAGCTATGCTGCCACACATGGAGACTTACTATGGCAATCCTTCTTCTGTCCACTTCTTGGGCCAAAAAGCGCAGCAAGCCATAGAGGAGGCTCGGCTGAAAGTCTCTCAACTAGTAGAAGCTGAAAGGGCAGAGTCAATAATCTTCACGTCAGGTGCAACAGAAAGTAATAATATGGTAATCAAGGGAATCGCTCATCGATACAAAGATAAGGGAAAACACATCATTACCTCAGAAATAGAACACATGTCTGTTCTCAACCCATGCAAATTCTTAACAAACCAAGGATTCAAGGTTACCCTCCTTCCAGTTAACAAACAGGGTTTGGTCAACATGAAAAGACTAGAGGAGGAAGTAACAAACGAAACAATACTAGTCTCTATCATTTATGCAAATGGGGAAATCGGCACAATACAACCCATAAGGGAGATCAGTCGCATAGTCCATGAGAAGAATTGTCTTTTGCACTCTGACGCCACAGCCGCAAATGGACAACTAAAAATCGACGTTGAAAAGGAAAACATTGACCTACTCACAATTTCTTCCAATGACATGTACGGACCACAAGGCACGGGAGCCCTTTATTTAAAAAAGGGAGTGCGAATAGAACCGTCAATTCATGGCGGAGGACAGGAGAGAGGGTTAAGATCAGGAACAGAGAACCTTCCAAACATAGTTGGATTTGGTGAAGCTGCACAAATCGCAAAAAAAGAAATGATGGATGAAAGCGAACGGTTAATAAGATTACGAGACAGACTGATCAAAGGCTTACTCGACGAAATACCATACTCCTATCTTAATGGTCACAAATCAAAACGTTTACCAAATAACGCTGCGGTGAGATACAACTTTATTGAAGGGGAATCCGTATTACTTAATCTCGACATGAACGGAGTAGCAGCTTCTTCTGGTTCAGCTTGTACAGCGAAAACTCTGGAACCATCACATGTATTAAGAGCGATTGGATTGAAGCACGAAGAAGCGCATGGTTCATTGCTATTTACGCTTGGAAAGCAAAACACTGAAAAGGAAGTTGACTACGTGATAGACATAATGCCAGACATAGTCAAGAGATTGAGAAAGATGTCACCCTTAACCCCAAAGGAGTTGTTGGAATAGTGTATAGCGAGAAAGTTATGGATCACTTCAGAAATCCAAGAAATATGGGAGAGATCAAAGATGCTGATGGCATCGGAACTGTTGGAAACCCTGCGTGTGGAGATTTAATGACAATTACCATTAAAGTAAAAGAAGAGCGTATAGATGAAGTAAAGTTCAAAACTTTTGGATGTGGAGCTGCGATAGCTACAAGCAGCATGATAACGGAGTTGGCGAAAGGTAAAACATTAGAGGAGGCAAAGAAAATCAGTCGTTCAGACGTCGCAGAGTCGCTGGATGGATTACCAAAGGTTAAGATGCACTGTTCAAATCTAGCAGCTGACGCATTACGTGCTGCTATTGAAGATTATGAAAAGAAAAAATGAGGGGGGAGAGTATATGAAGACCAAGTTTATCCAATGTGGACAATGTCAAAAGGATATTCCTTTGGATTCATGTGAGTTTGCTTCTTATCGTATGAATATTGAGGATGAAGAGCACATCTTCTGCTGTAAAGCATGTGCTGAGAGATATAAGCAAAAGAAAAAGCAATAATGCAAATCTACTGACTAAAGACAACAAAAGGACAATCCACTATTTTCTTCTAGTTTTCTAAAGCGAATCTTATGTCCTTGTATTGTTCTATGTTTTTTCCTTCGCCTTGTTTCTGGATAATTTGTATGTTAATGATTTTACATGTCCCAGATATGTCATCTCGGCCTTCCCTAATCATTCTAGCTTTTTCATCATCTTTTGTGTAAATCTTCAATCGTTTAATCTCTTTGTTTAATGGAAAGCGTTTGCTGGCTTTTTCTCTTCTAACTCCCTGGATTATTGCCATTATCAAGTCTCCTTGGGCTTCAACATCCTCATTTATGAGACTTTCATTAGCTGTTGGCCAAGAAGTCAGATGTATGCTCCTAAACGGTTTCTCTTCTGCATATAATTTCTGGTATATCTCCTCGGAGATATGAGGTGCTATGGGAGCTATGAGTTGTAAAACTCTGTGTAAGGCTCTATGTAGAGTGTATTGCGCTGCTGTTTTCTTATCTTCACCATACTTTTGGGGTTTGTATAGTCTATCTTTCACTGCTTCGATGTATTGATCACATAGTATGTGCCACGTGAAGTTTCGTATCTCCTCTAGCGCAATATTGAATTGGCACTTTTCTAGAGCCTCAGTCACTTTCACTGTAGTATTTTCAGCTTTGCTAAGGATCCATTTGTCTAAAGGTTCAAGGAAAGTTGGTGGGTTCTTGGTAGGTGTAAAGGTTTCTAGGTGGTTATCGATGAATCGCGCTGCGTTCCATAGTTTGATCAGGAAGCGCCATCCATATTGTACATCTGGAGTGCGGAAGGGTATGTCTGATCCAGTAGTTCCACCTGCTGCAGCCCATTGTCTTGCTGAGTCGGCTCCGTATTTATCTATGATTTCTGGTGCAGCCATGTAGTTTTTCAATGATTTACTCATCTTTCTTCCATCAGGGCCCAGTACCATTCCATTGATCAAGCAGCTTTTGTAGGGTTTTTCGTTGAACAATGCTAAGTGTCTAACCATAAGATAATAGGCCCACGTGCGTATGATGTCGATGCCTGAAGGATGTACGTCTGCGGGAAAAAGCCTTCTCCAATCTTCACGTTTTGGCCATCCAGCGTGGACAGCGCAGGTTATTGATGAATCCATCCAAGTATCAAAGATGTCTGTTTCTGAAGTAAACTCTGAACCTCCGCATTTTGGGCAGGTTTCGATTCTTGGTTTCTCGGTCTTTGGATCTATCGGAACCCAGCTTTCTTCTGCCACAATTTGTTCTCTGCATTTCTTGCAGTACCATATGGGGATTGGAGTGCCAAAAAGTCTTTGACGGCTGATTACCCAATCCCAATCAAGTGATCGGGCCCAATCCGTAAGTCGTGTCTTCATGTAAGTGGGATACCAGTTTATCTCGTTTGCTTTTCTAACAATTTGGTCAGTTAGCATTCGTGTCTTGAAGAACCATTGTTCACGTTCAAGGATTTCGACTGGGGTTCCACATCTTTCACATAGACCAATCTCTTGTCGAATGTTTTTGGTTGTCTCCAGATAACCAGAAGAGTTGAGATCTTTTATGATTGCTTTCCGTGCTTCTTCTGCTGACAAGCCAGCGTAGCTTCCACCTTTCTTGTTTATTCTTCCATTCTCTGTCAGTATCATAGTTGCAGGGAGTTTGTTCTTCAAGACTGTCTTAACGTCTGCCTTGTCACCATATGTGCATATCATTACGATTCCTGAGCCAAAGGATGGATCGACCATCTCGTCTGGGATTACTTCAACAACCCGATCAGTTAAGGGCACAAGAATTTTCTTGCCTTTATGTTTTAGGTAGCGATCATCAGTTGGGTGGACTGCGATAGCCACGCATGCAGGCATGAGCTCAGGTCGTGTTGTTGCAATTTGCATGTATTCTGATGAATTTTCAAAGGGGAACTTGATGTATAATAGCTTGCCATTGCGTTCTACGTAATCGACTTCCGCGTCTGCGATTGCTGTTTCACATCTGGGACACCAGTTGACTGGATGGGTTCCTCGATAAATGAACCCTTTTTTATATGACATGATGAAGCTGAGTTGTGTAAGCTTCCAGTAATTAGGGTCCATCGTACGATATTCTGTTGACCAGTCCACACTACAACCCATGCGGATTATGCTGGTCTTCATAATGGCTATATACTTCTCAACGGTCTCTTCACACCATCTTCGAAACTTACTGGGGGAGACATCTCTTTTTCTTATTTTGTGTTCTCGTTCAACTTCTACCTCGATGCCTAGACCATGACAGTCCCATCCTTGAGGGAAGTGAACATTGTATCCTCTCATCCTTTTATATCTAGCAAAAGTGTCAAAGTAGGTCCAGTTCAACACGTTACCCATATGAAATTCGCCTGATGGATACGGTGGAGGAGTATCAACTGTAAATGTTGGAGCTGTATCATCATCCCAGTTGAACCGGTAGACGCCAAGCTCTATCCACTTTTTCTGCCATTTCTTCTCGATTTTTTGTATATCGAACTCCTTGGGTAACTGTGACTTCATCTAACTGGACACCCTTAAACTTGGCAGACCTTAACAGATAAATACTCAAGTAAATAATTATTACGCCTTAGGGTTTAGGGGAGCTGAGAATAATTCAGCTGAGAGGACGGTTGACGCTGTCGACTCTTATAACCTGATCCAGACAATACTGGCGGAGGGAAAAACCATGAATGAGGATAGATTAAGATTCTCAGGTAAGATAGTTGCAGAAATGACCATTTTTGTTGCACTCGCAACAGCATTGAGTTATGTAAGAGTCTTCAGATTACCTCAAGGAGGATCAGTGACTGCAGGATCAATGGTCCCCATCATATGGTTTTCACTCAGAAGAGGCCCAAAACTCGGTTTATTTTTTTGTACATTCTATGGTTTGGTACAGCTTTTCATGGAGCCCTTTATCTTTCATCCTTTACAAGTCTTGCTTGATTATCCAATAGCCTTTGGAATGCTTGGACTTGCAGGTTTTTTCCAAAAAAGGCCCGTTTCAGGAAGACAAAGATTTGTCATAGCGGAGAGACTTGTACCCTTGATACTTGGGAGTATCTCACTTGTCCTTTTTGTCTATGAGCTGACACAATTTGCGGTAATAGAATCCTTGTTCTTCTTCTGGCTTTCTGCTTTCAGCTTCTCTCTCTTCTTATGGCTGCAGACCAAGAGGAAAAAAGTGATGTTAACAGAAAATCTAGTTACACCTGCATTGATAGGTACTGCAGTGGGTGTATTAGGAAGATTTATTGCTCATTTCGTGTCAGGCGTTGTCTTCTTTGGTAGTTATGCTCCTGAAGGAATGAGCCCAATCGTGTATTCTGCAATCTATAATGGCACGTATATTATTCCTGAACTCCTGGTTAGCTTTTATCTAATGTATCTGGTTGCCAAGAGTAATTTATTGACATTGTTTAAGTGAATTCTTCAGAACTGACAAATGCAAGAGACGAGATAAATGGGAAAACTTTCAGCAGAAAGCTTGAAAAAACTTCTAGGCTACATCAAAAAGGATTCAAGAGTCATTATTCCCCCCTTAGCTGGTTTTGACTCTGGCGTTCATCTAATGGGAAACAGATATGTAGTTGTCTCCACAGACCCTTGCATCGGTGTTCCAGAGGACTGGTTTGGCTGGTTACTAATACACTATGCAGCTTCTGATGTAGCTCTGTTTGGAGCCAAGCCAGAATTCTGTACAGTCACCTTAATGGGCCCACCATCAACAAAACCCAACATCTTCAATAAAGTCATGCAACAAGCGAGTCAAGTTGTGGATGAGTTGGAAATGGCTATTGTTACGGGGCACACAGGTACATACAAAGGATTACACACACTTGTTGGGGTCTGTTCAGCCTATGGTGAGGTAAGCAAAGAGAGGTTAATAACACCTGGAGGAGCAGAACCTCAAGACCTAATCTTGTGCATAAAACCGATCGGTATGGAGACAGTTGTAAACTTCGCTCTTACACATAATAGAACTGCTGAAAGATTATTTGGGATTGAAAGAGCTAAGAGGATGATAGACTGTTTCGTTGATCAGAGCTGTGTTAAAGAGGCTTTACTTCTTGCAGAGATTGAAGGAGTCCATGCCATGCATGACACAACTGAAGGAGGATTGGTGGCAGCTCTAAACGAAATGGCATCCGCATCTAATGTTGGGTTCAGGGTAGAGTTTGAGATGCTACCTATTCCAGATGAGACGTTGAAGCTTCAAACATATTTCAAGCTCTCCAACAAACAAGTGCTAGCGATGTCATCAACGGGCACGATCTTAGTAAGCGTAGATCCCAAAGCACAAGATGAAGTTAGAGCTATTTTGTCAGAAAATGGTGTAAGATCAAAGGTTATAGGAAGTTTCACAAAAAAATTGAGATCGGTGCTAATAAAGGAGGGAATTGATTCTTTTTTTCCAAAAAACGTTATTGATCCCTATGAAAAAATAATAAGTTCAACTTGAGAACCTCAACTGTAAAGCAAATCGTTTACTTTTTGGTTCACAACCTCGTTTAACTCTCCACGAAATTGATAAATAACGAGGGACTGTAGATTACGGCTGAGAGGAAAGCTGTTTGTCTTTATTTTTAGGCAGAGAAAGATTGAACCAGTCAACTGTGGAATTGCCCTTAAAAGCTCTGCACCGTCACCTTATGGCCCTTGGGGCTAGTGGGTCAGGCAAGACTGTGCTTTGTAAATGCGTGATGGAAGAAGCTGGAAGGAATGGTGTACCTCTCATCATAGTTGACCCCCAAGGGGATATTGCGTCTTTGGCTTTGAGGGGTGACGCAGATAAGATTAGGAAACATGGAACACCATTACCCATTCAAGAAGAGTTCTTTGGGAAGATACGCCCTGCAATCTTCACTCCTGCCAGCAGTAAAGGCATACCAATCTGTGTTAACCCATTGAAGTTTCCGCCTAAGGATACTTCACATGAAGAATCCATCTTGTCTCTTGATGTAACAACATCGTCTCTAGCAGGTTTTCTGGGATATGATTTAGGCTCAGATTCTGGAAAAGCAGCTAAAGCGTATTTGTTTACTGTGTTGAAACATTTATGGCATAAAGAAGAGAGGATAAATGATATTGCCCATATGGCGGATGTTGTTCAGAATCCTCCGTCAGAAATTAGGGGAGCTCTTTTTGACCTAGTTACGAAGAGAGAACCACATGAGATCGCGAGAAAACTGCGTTTCCTTACAGTGGGCGCACCATCACTGATGTTCCAAATGGGGGTTCAAATTGACATGGACATGTTCATGGATAGGAGTGATGGCAAGGTTCCTATCAACATCATCTATCTGAACACTCTTAATTCTGCTAATGATAAACAATTCTTCTTAGCCATTCTTCTTAAAGAACTCTATTATTGGATGTTGAAGAATCCATCAGAGGAGCTTCAGCTCCTATTTTACGTCGATGAAATTGCGCCTTACATTCCACCTTACCCTAGAAATCCCCCAGTAAAAGAGGTCTACGCTCTTCTTTTCAAACAAGCACGAAAGTATGGAATTGGGCTTGTTGCAGCAACTCAAAATGTGACTGATATTGATTACAAAGCTCTCGCCCAAGTAAACACCTGGTGTCTAGGCCGCATGATGACAAAGCAAGACATCGCCAGAGTCAGGAAGATCATAGAATCAATAGATCCAGCACGGGCTAGCATGGTTTTACAACAGCTTCCAAGTCTACAGACTGGGGAGTTTCTTATGTTGTCTCCTGATTTCTATGAAGATGTCGTGGATTTTCAAGTACGTTGGCTGGTTACTGATCATCAAACATTAGATGAAAAAGACCTCCATAAATGTGTGCTACCTGAATCAAGAACGTTTTTCAAAAAATACCTCTTACAAGAAAAGAAAGATGCGGGTGAAACCAGTGATAGCCCTTCATCATCCTGGAATTTCCGGGAAGTAATTCTTGAATTTCTAAATTCTTCTAGAAAAGCCGTCTCTGCTGATGTTATAGCAGAAAATCTGAAAGTTGATGTCAAGAATGTTAAATCAAAACTTCGAGAACTTCTGAAAGCTGAAATTATAGAAAGAGGACACGAACAAGGAAGTAGTGGATATCTCTATTGGTTGAAAGAGTTCGGTTTTATACCCTCCAAAAACATTGTTGAGGAAGTTCTTGCATTTCCAGTAAAAATCACTCAAGTGGAAGCTTCAGAGAGAGTAAAGTCTCTGCTGGAAGGCGGATTCTTTAGTAAAAACGAGGAAATCTATGATGCGGAGTTCCAGCAAATACCAGTATGGAGAGTTTTAATGGCTCAAGAAACAAGAAGATTTCTTTTCAAGAAAAATAAATTTAGTGCTTATTACGTTAGCGCGCAAACTGGCGCAGTGATGTCACTTGACCGAAAAAAGATTATCTTCAACAAAGTTTTAACGAAGAAGGCAGATGAATTGAAGGACCTCGACAATGACGAAAACCTAACATTCATACCAAAACTTCCAGGTGAGATCGAAAGTTTTCCAAAAATAAAAATGGGAAAAAACAAAATTTATAGAAAGTTAAAATTAACTTTGGGAGGAGAACCTCTTTCAGCAAAGATGACCCTATTACCTGTATGGGTATTGAAGGTTAAACATAAGAAAAAATCCAAAAAACGAAGAATAATTATAGACGCAGCCTCCGGACGAATATTATCTGGGCCATTTTCGACAATTTAACTGGTGCTACGTTTTCAAGAAATCAGAATAATCATATTTGGGTTTGTTTTCCATTAAAAGCCATCTTGGAAATTCCAAATTCGGTCTTAACTTCTCTCAATTGTTCTCCTGAAAAGACTGGGCCATCCCTGCATACTCTGTACTTGCCTATGGCGCAGCTTCCACACAGCCCTACAGCGCAACGCATTATTCGTTCCAAACTGGCTTCCAAACGAATTTTATGCTTGTAGGCTAGATCAAGGACCCGTTTCATCATGTGCTCAGGACCGCAGGTGTACATCATGTCAAACCGCTCTTTTTCTAATACTGTTTGCAATTTGTCTGTCACCAACCCTTTTACTCCATAGCTATCATCTTCTGTAGTAGCGATTACCTTTACTCCTGAGTCTTCCAAAACTCTGAATTCATCAAGGAATAGTAGTTCTTCTTTCGTCTCTGCCCCCATTAAACAAGTAAGGCTTTTGATACTTGACACTAGATTTCTTACCAGAAAGAGAATCGGTATCGCTCCTGAACCTCCACAAACTGTCAAGATTCTCCCCCTTCTAAGAGTAAAACCTTTTCCGAAGGGCCCCCTAACTCCCACTACATCACCTGGTCTCTTGTTGTGAAGCAGTCTTGTAGCTTCTCCAACAATCTTAACAGATATTGAGATTCTTCCCGTATCTTCTGCTTTTAAAATGCTTAAGGGAATCTCATCTATTTCTGGAATCCAAAGCATTAGGAACTGCCCAGGTTTGGCTTTTGAGCATCTAACATCTTCTAAGACGAAGGTTTTAACTGTAGGGCTTTCTTCTTTTACATCCATAATCTCTGTAGTTCTCATCTTAGTGGTTGAGATGTTAAAAGTCGACATATCAGAATCCTTTTGTAAGTTAACCCTCAACTTGCTTCTCTCAGTATATTTAATCTGAATCTTAATACTCACATAAATTATAATCTCTTGTGTGTGTACGAAAAGGTAACCTAAGCAAGAATTCTCTAGGACAAGGAAAAACGAGGTTGTACATGTTTATAGAATGGCTTTTATAACTAAATGGATGAAATTGTTTAAGGTGATTAAAATCATGGTCACCTGCAAAGAATGCGAAACAAAAAACGATGAGAATGCAAATTACTGTGTCAAGTGTGGAGTAAAGCTTGAAACCTTCCAAGAAGAAAGTTGGGACAAACGAATGGAAAAATGGGGAGAAGAAGTCGGAAAACGTGCAGAAGAGTGGGGAGAAGATTTTGGGAGGCGAGCAGAACAAGAATGTTTAGGGCTGCCTAAGGTAGGAGTATTCTTCAGTCTTCTAATCGGTGCCATAATAATTCTGGTCGGAATCGCATGGTTAATTGGAATAGCTCTGACACAATATTTTTGGCCACTCATCATAATAGGTTTTGGAATACTAATACTTGCTGGAACAATATACCGTTTAATTCGAAGACATTAACAAGCGCCATTATCTGAAGTTGCTTAAAAAACTGCCAGGGTTGGCAACAAACTAGTGGCGCGCACGAATCATGATGCTCGAATATTCTCATACATCTATGGTGCTGTTCTAAGGTAAACGTTTGTTCCCGACCAGTTTCTATTATCTCTGAGTTTCTTCAGTTTCGGAATGAACGATGTAGGATAGAAACGGATACTTTCAAGATCTTCTACCTTCATAAACGAGCATTCGATCGGTTCAGGATCATTTATTGGTTGCACGCGAAATTTACCTCCCGTGATAGTGGCTAGGAAGAACATTTCAATTCCATGCGGGGGGTATGGTAAGCCCTCTATAAAATCTCGTACCCAGAGAAGACGTTCAGTCTTCACATCTAACCCTGTCTCTTCCTTAACCTCACGAACAAGGCAATCCTCTATCTTCTCCTGAAACCAAACACCACCCCCAGGAAGATAATAATAATCTTCTTCAGGTCTCAACCTATGCTCCACTAGGAGTTCATTATCTTCATTGAAAATAACAGCCCTTGCACCTACTCGAACGAACCGTTCTGTCATTCTAATCTCATCAAGACTCTCCTTCTATGTACATTAACATTACGTCGGTACGCGCTTTCTTATTGTTCCTTCCCTATCATACGTGCGAAGTGGAAAATTGAATCGAGTGTGATCTCTAATCTCATTATTTGACGCGCGCGCGCTTAAGATTTCAGGAACAAACTTCTAGCGTGCGCGTGCAAAAACCCATACTACAATTATAACAAGAAAAAGTGGACTGTTATCTATTGTCCAGCGTACGTACAAAGGTTAATAAGGGGGGCTGGTGTAGCACGGGTAGCAGTTAGGCGCTTTCTGAAAAGGGTAGAACGGTAACGACGGTTTGCTTTTTTTCCGACTAAATCTAGCTGACAAATCAATTGAGGTGATATAATGTCATATGGATTCAACCGTGATCAGCCTGTTGAAATTGATAAGGAATACGAAGCCAAGATCGAGGACATAAGTAGAAGAGGCGATGGCATCGCAAAAATCGAAGGATTCATCATATTTGTGCCAAACACTAAACGTGGAGAACAAGTCAAGTTCAAAGTAACAAGAGTTGGAAACAGGTTCGCGACTGGCGAGTTAGTTCAGGCATAATCGAATAGCTTCCAGAACTAGAGCAACAGGGAAAATCCAGAAGAGGGAGGTGTATTGTATGTCAGAAAAAAAACAAGAAAAAAACGAAAAATCTGAGGTTGAAAGTAAAGAAGCGGTAAAGGAAAAAAAGGTTGAAACCCGCAAACCGTCTAAAAATGCTAGTAAGAAGCAGAATATCGTATACGTTGGAAATAAACCTCCAATGGATTATGTTATGGCAGTTATGACCGCTTTTTACAGGGGTAATGGAACAGAGGTTACGCTTAAGGCTCGTGGTCGTGCCATCAGCACGGCTGTTGACGTAGCTGAAATCACTCGGA
>JASFPN010000028.1:0-18320 GCA_050115965.1 Candidatus Bathyarchaeota archaeon | reverse complement strand
TGGGTTGGAAGATAGTTATGTGAGCATGAACGAGGCTCTCCGCATTGCGGGAGCAACATGTAGAACAAAGGTGACAATCACATATATTGAAGCTGAAAAGTTTGAGCAGAACCCAAAGCAAGTTGAAATTTTAGGAAATTTTGATGGTGTTTTCATCCCTTATGGGTTTGGTCCAAGAGGTACTGAAGGAAAGATTCTAGCCATTAAATATGCTAGAGAGAATGGATTGCCATTTCTTGGGATATGTTATGGCTTCCAGATGGCTGTGATCGAGTTTGCACGTCACGTCTGTAAATTAAATGGGGCTAATAGTACTGAGATTGATCCCAACTCACCTCACCCTGTCATCGACTTGATGCCAGAGCAGAGAGGAATAGAGTATAAGGGTGCAACTATGCGTTTAGGCGCTCACAAAGTGGTTGTGGAGCCTAACACAATCGCTCATCAACTTTACAAGAAGAAAGAGATCTATGAGCGTCATCGCCAAAGATTTGAAGTTAACATGGATTACCTGGAAAGCTTTCTAAAGAATGGCTTGGTCTTCTCTGGAAGAAGCGCAGACAGAAGAAGGATGGAGATTCTTGAATTACCTAGCCACTATTTCTTCTTTGCTTCGCAATATCATGGAGAGTTTAAGAGTCGTCCAGGACGACCAGACCCAGAATACTACGGTTTCATCAAAGCATGTCTCGACCGAAAAACTGGAAAACAAAAACCAGAATTCAACAATACACGTTAGCTTATGTTAGTGGTTGACATTTCGGACATATGTAGCTACTTGTTGCTCCAGTCCTAATCTTCTGTATAGTTATCTGGCAAGTTGGACAAGGTTCTCCAGGTTTATAAGCAACTTTGTATTGATTTTTCCCAAAGCCACCCTTATTTCCATAAAAATCTCTTTCATAAGCCAAACCACCCATTCTGATACTATCCTTCAAAACTGATCTAATGGACTTGTAAAGCGCTTCAACTTCATCACCTGCAATGGTCGGTATTCTTCTTTGTGGATGTAATTTTGCGTTGAAAAGTATGTCTTGAATGTAAACGTTACCAATGCCTGCTATCTTCTTCTGATCAATTAAAAAGTTCTTTATCCCTCCCCTCTTTCCGTGAAGTAATTTTCGAAAATAATTTAATGTAAACTCTTTATCAAACGGTGTAAGCCCCAGCTTACCAGTTAATTTATGCTCGCTTAACTTGTCGTTTAACATTAGATGTAAATAGCAGAACCACCACACACGGATTGTGAAACCAGTTCCATCATCCAGAGTAAGCCTTATCTGGTACTTATCAGGGAGTTCCTTTTCTGATTTGTAGTGGATAACATCTGCTCCCATACCAGGATTGAAGAGAAGAACATGAGAATTAATTTTTATGAAAAGCCATTTGCCCTTGCTTCTAATTGCTTCAATCTTTTTACCTATAACTTTTTCATTAAATTCTTCAAAAGACATGTTTAGACATTTTGGATTGGCTACCTCAATTTGACTGATCCGTTTTCCTAAGATCTCATCCTGCATCTGGTCAGCAAGAATTGTAAGCTCAGGGAGTTCCAAAAAGAAATTCACCTCTTCTAGTATGCGATGGAGCCATTATTTAAGACATACGAGTACAAATATGCATGGAATCATTCTTCTCTGTTTTTTGGATCTTTAACCTTGAAAAAGATGATGAAACTTACTATGACACCAAGTATCTGTGTCAAAATGAAGGGATAAGATGGTGAGATCTCATATAGTACTCCACTCAGAGCTGAGGCTGGTACAGTTGCTAAAATGTTAAGGGTTATAATTGTTCCTAAAATTCTGCCCCTCTTCTCCTTAGGGATTAAATCAGCTAAAAGGGCGTTGTAAGCTGGCATTATTAAACAACTGCCAAGTGCGAACATGAAAAAGACTATCACTAAATGATAGAAGCTACTAGAAATTAAGAATAAGATATTTGCTGGAAAAAACAGTATGTAAGCAGAGAGTATTGCGCGTCTCCTGCCGGTCACATCTACAATCTTACCCAGAGGAAAACCAAAAAGGATTGTGATTGCTATGTATACAGTGTTCACAATTCCCCATTCCAACCCTCTCACCATAACAATGTCATTTGCGTAGAGAGCAGTAAATGTGCGGAACATTGGTTCTTCAAAGGCGCTGACCAGAAAAGCTGCAGTCACAAATTTTAGAGTTTTTGGCATATCTTTCCAAGCATCTCTCATAGCACTAAAGGAATTTTCAAAAACCCTAAAAACCTCCCTAAAGTTGATTCTCTGAGGCTGCTCAATAGTCTCTCTCAAGAAAACCATTCTGATAAAAGCTGCAGCAAGCATACAGAAGAATACTACTGAGTAAACAACCCGCATACCAAAGTCAATGGAATATATGTCCACCAAAAAACCTGCTATAGTAGGCGCGATAATAGTTGGAATGTTGGGAATCACCATTGTTGCAGCAAATCCAACTCCGCGTTTATCAGAAGGAACAGAATCAGCCAATATCGCGTCGAGAGCAGGCTGATAGATCAAACTGAGATTAGAAATAACCATCCCAATTAAGGCAAACCTCCAATCAGGGGCAAAAATAAAAAAAAGGAAAGAGAAGGCGATAACAAAAGTCATCATCACAATTATCTGTCTCCTGCCATACCTATCAGCTATATAAGCTCCAGGAATCCGAACCAGGCCCAACACCGCAGCTCCGACAGATCCCATCATGCCAATAACAGATGGAGGCGCCCCAAGATTAGTAAAATACTGCGGCTGGAATGAGGTGGTCATAGCAAACGTGAAATAAACAAAGAGCCAACTGACAATGAGAGTAAGCAGATTCCCTCGCATGAAAGAAAACTCTTCTCTAAGCTTCCTCTGAAAACTTCCCACAGCCTCTCTATACTCTCCTGCGAAGTTTCTGAGACTACGTAATCCCTCAATATATTCACTTCGCAACTTTGACTATTAACGAGTGCAACCAAAACATGTATGATTAAGGCTATATTTGTAATTTGAGATATTTAGTGTGTTAAATGAAATGTTTTCATCAAGATCTTTGAGTTGTGACCCTTGAGAAGAATCCCTTCAACCATGTCTACACAACATCCTGATAACGCGAGTCAGCCTCCTTGGGTTGAAGGGGAAATAATTGGGGGAGATGATGAAGTTCTTGAGCTTTACTTCGCGTTTAAAGAGTTGGGATGTGAAGAACAGATGTGGGATTGGGAAGGAAAAGATGTTGATCCCAACTTTTTGCGAAAACTCCTAGTTAATCATCCCGACTTTTTTAGGGAACACAAGATTGGAAAGGACATCTTCATAACTTACCGTGTACCAAATCCTTCAGTAGAACTGGCTGAGAAGAAGGGGCTTATAGCAGCACTGGAATCTATTCCCAGATGTTACGATTTGGCTAAAAGTTTTTACAAGAAGGAACTTTCAACCCCTGTCTTTGAAGTTATATTACCTCTTACAACCAGCCACCTAGAACTCTTTCGTGTAAGGTCATATTATGAGAAAATGATTGTTGGAAAAGAAACTAGAAAAGTTTCTATGGTTGAGGATCTTAATGTGGGAGATTGGGTTGGTGGATTTCATCCAAAGAACATTGAGGTAATCCCCCTAATCGAGGACATGGAAAGTCTGTTAAAAACAGATATTATCCTAAGTAAATATCAAACCCTAACTAAGTCAAGCTTTCTGAGAGTCTTCCTTGCAAGATCAGATCCAGCTTTAAATTATGGACTGATCCCAGCAGTTCTTCTTGTCAAGATAGCTTTATCCAGAATTAGGGCTCTCAATGAAAAATTTGGAGTTTCTCTTTTTCCAATAATTGGAACAGGGAGTTTACCTTTTAGAGGTCATCTAACGCCTGATAATGTGAACGACTTCATGGACGAATATGCTGGTGTGAGAACCGTCACAATTCAATCAGCTTTAAAATATGATTTTTCCAAAGTCAACACCCAGAAAACAGTGAGTATCCTGAACAAAAACCTAGAGAAAAGAGAATCAAAGATTATACCCAAAACAGAAGAAAATATGATAAAAAACCTGATTGGCGTCTTTAGGAAGAACTATCAACAGAAAATTGAGAAACTAGCCAATATCATCAATCACATTGCTAGATTTGTTCCAAGAAGAAGAGCAAGAAAACTTCACATAGGCCTATTCGGCTATAGTCGCCAAATAGGCAGTATTCAACTACCCCGCGCAATAGGCTTCACATCAGTAATGTACTCTCTAGGCATCCCTCCAGAGCTCATCAGTGCAGAAACTCTTTCAACCCTATCTGAACCTAAGTTAAGGCTCTTAGATGAGTACTATGTACATTGGAAAAAGGATTTAAGTTTTGCATCAGATTTCGTCTCTTGGCAGAATCTGAACTGCCTAATCGGAGAGAAAGAGATTCTGGATAAAGTAACTCGTCGGTTCAAACTCGAAGAAGTGATTCCAGAAATAATGGAGGATCTGGAAACATTTGAAGAAATAACAAACATTCGCTTGGGACCCAAGACATTGAGTAATAGAAAACATGAAAACATCACAAACAACATGATACTATCCATAGCTGGAAACGATAAAGCATCAGACATCTCCCACTACATTGAAGAAGCCGCTAAGGTCAGACACTCTTTAGGGTGAAACCAGCGCGTTCGTGCGCATAAAATGCTTTCACGATTATCGTATTGATTCTATATTACTTGGCCGAATTTCCTGGCTGTTATTCCAACATCTCTCATGTCGATTATGCCATCCTCATTTAAATCTGAATGAGCACTCCAAAGTGGATCAGTTTGAACAAGTCCAAAACGTCTAGCTACAAACCCAACATCTCTCATATCGATCCTCCCATCATAATTTACGTCACCCATCACGTATGGATTCATTAACGGACGACGATCAACATTGTTCAAGTCAATGACGTGTGAATCGTCCCCTATACCATCTCCATCCATGTCTACACCTGTATAGTTACTCCAGAAATTGCCAGCATAACCGCAATCCCAGGAGTTTGACCCATAATATGGTTGGTCAAAATCCACATTTTTACTATTGTTTAAGAAGTTGTTATAATAAAATAGGCAGTCTACTACGCTATTCTGTAGCCATACTCCACAGAAGCTATTATTGATATTGCATCTATCGATCTTTGCATTATTAGCGTACAGACGTATACTGTGATTATTGCTGGTGATTATGCATTCATCTATGATGACATTTGTTCCATGGACCACTATCCCGGTAATTTCAGGTTTTCCAATTATGTTGAATCCACCCAATAGCACGTTACTGCCAGTGATGTTAAACACTGCTTGATCTGATCCGTTTACCGTTACTCCTTTGATTGTTGTTGTTTCAACGCCTTCTCCGAGAATCTTCAGGTTATCCTTATTAACAGAAATACACTCGTTGTAGGTACCGGAAACTACTTGGATCCTATCTCCTGGTGAAGCTTCTATTATGGCTTCTTGTATGGTTGAGAATTGCTGTGGAACTTTTAAGGTACGACATGAAGTCACGTTAATATTAGCCCAACTTGCTTGAAGCTCACGATCCATATCACACAGATCACCTCGTCCAACACCTAATATGAACTCTATCTCCGGTTCTAGATCATCGAACACTACTCGACGGTAATACCATTCTCCTGGTAGAGAACCATGCTCATAATCCAATATTCGTGTTATGTTGGTGATGAAATCAGATCTATCTGGGCTTAGTAGGTATAGGGAAAGCTGTTTGCGGTCATGATGCGGGGTGATGTCGTTATACATGAAATACCCTTCAACTTCAACGATCCCTGATGGAGGAACAATGAACGTTTCATCATAGTAACCAAAAAACTGGTAGTTATAAGCGAAAGCACCGGGGTAGCCCAAAGTGTTGACTGAAACACCCTCTCCATATGGGGTTGTGATCTGAGCAATATTAATATACTGTCCCGATGGGTAGGTCCCTTTTTTCCATGAGCTTAGAGTCATATCTATTGAGAATGCCTTGTTTCCATAGAAGAACATGAAGGCGATGACAACGAGTAGAAAAATCGCTCTTCTCATCAACTCCCCATCAAAAGGAATTGGTGGAGGCCGCGTATTTACCCTTTATGGAATAATCTTCGCGTAGATTCTTCACCTTATTGGGTATGATCCATACCTGTGGGTTGCCTTCACCATTGCAACGAAGTTTTCCTTTGGTACTGATTCTCCAATGTCATGACTTGAAGCCACAACATATCCCCCGCCAGCAGCCAATTGGTGGATATGGGCTTTCACGTCCTCCATCACTTCCTTAGGAGTTCCAAAACCTAATGGGCCAGAAAGATCAATGTTACCAATGAGACAGAGTTTGTCGCCATACTCTTCTTTAATGGTGTGTATGTCGTTTGGTGGAGTTCTTACTGGATTCAGAGCACAGAATCCTAATTTTAAAATTTCTGGAAGTATCCAATCAAGTTGGCCATCACTGTTAAAAATAATGGGTACCCCCTTTGAACGGAAAGGCTGTACAATCTTTTCCACCCAGGGAAGCCAGATCCCCTTAAAGATCTCAGGTTGTACAAAAGGACCAAGGTTGTAGGCGATATTATCTGTGAAGTAGTAGAAGTCAACAGCTTGACCACTGACTTCCTCTGCCTCCCAGACATAATATTCAGCAAAGAAACCGATGAGCTTCTTGATAAACTCCTGATCCATGTAGAGCTTAGACATGAAATTGTTAAATCCGCATGCTAAATGACTATCCTGCCATAAACCTCCGCTCATATAAAAGACACCGACATCTGTTCCTTTGGCTGCATTTATGTACTGCTCAAGCCACTTCAGCTTAGGTAGGAGTTGTGTCTCATAAGAATAAGGCAATAGCCTTTCCAGTGATTCCCAATCACATACACGACCAATCCTTCTTGAGCGGGGATTAAACTTTCCATCAATCATTGAATAGCTCTGCATGGTCTCGATTTCACCCCCTTTTCCTGTGATTCTTAAATCACGAGGTGCAAATCCTATTACGCCCATGCAATCCTGACCAATCCTGTCGCATACTTCTAAGTGATCTTTGGGTGATAATCGGCCAAAAGTTGTGTATTCCAAATTTGTCAATGGTTGACCATCATCTCGTTTGCCAGTTCTTCCCAGAATGTTGTCAACATGTTTTTTGTGAATTACTACCTCAAAAAAAGGTACGCAGTCTGGTTCTTCACATCTGAATGCAGCTAGTAACCGCCCAATGTTTGGTCTTCGAACCTTGTTTTTTCGCATTAGGAATCTAAACATATTATGATAAGGATTGTTGATATAATTTAGTATAGGTTCACTACAAGTCCCTAAAAGGTTTGATTAACGCTATTACGGACAGCGTTAAGGCTATCAAAATAGCTATGAAGAAAGGGGTGTGGGGTGATCTAGTGTACAATATTCCGCCCAAGTAGGGGGCCAGAACACTTGCCATCTGAGATACTGTTTGAACTACAGATATCCATCTTGCCCTGGATGTTGTTGGAGCCATCGAGCCGACGGTTCCGCTCATTAGGCCCCAAATGGGAAAAGAAGCGCCTCTGAGAAATGAAGCAAACATGAGAACTACAAAAACATTTACAGAAACAAACATACTCAGTGCTAAGGCGACAAAGATCATGATAAATGAAACTCCTACTGTTTTTCTATACTTGTCACCAATTCTTCCCACAACTAAAGATAGTGTTGAACCGCCGAAATATGTGCAAGATCCAAGAACTCCTATCTCGACGAAATTGTATCCGTATACATCTCCAAAGAATTGTGGAATCAAAGGCAGCACAAGCCAGATGGTGAATATTGCTGCTGCGAATAATGTCGAAAGAAGGAAGACTTTTCGAAGTGTAAAATCTGCTGATCTGCTGGTTTCTTCAAACATTTTAGTTTGATCCTCAGCATCCTTTGGATGTTGGCCACTGATCCGAGTTATTAACAATAGAGTGATGAAGTAGAATATTGAAGTAATATAGAATATTGGGGGCATCCCATAAGTTGATGCTAGATACCCTGAAATCGTCGGTGACAACATGTATCCTATTCCCCAAGCTGAAGCGAGTGTAGCGAATGTGGAGGCAATTCTCTTTTTCGAAGTACGTCCAATTACGTAGGCACTTGAAGTTGGACCCGCCAACATGATTCCATAGAGAAACATTGCAGGGATAAGCTGTGTCCAATCTGTGGCGAAGGCAAAAAAGAGAGGTACAGGTACCCATATCGCCCAAGCCAAGAGAAGTATCTTTCTTCTATCATATTTATCTGCAAGTAATCCGCCTGGAATTATGGTGACTGAGGAAGCTATTGTCAAGATAGAGTATAGCAAACCAACGTGTTCAGGTAGGGCATTTAATTCTCTTATGAAGATTGGGAGAAGGTAGCCAGTTAACCCGTCTCCAAATGATGCGAAGATGTACGATACGTATAGAATCTTTACGTCTCTATTCAATGTTTGGAAGGGAAGGATATTTTGAACCAATCCAGCCATCCTTTTGAATACCCAAGTCACATAGTTCACCTTCCAATCAGACAAAAAACACGCAATGTTCTAGTGAATTATCTCTCCTTCTAGATGAGTTTCGAATGCCTTAACTATTCTTACATGAAATGTTTTTCCTAATAGATTGTTTTGGCTGCTGTCTTTTAGGACTACTGGTTTGTATGCGAAGTTACGTCCGATGTAGGATCCTGTAACTTTTCCGATCTCATTTATCAGAATTTTGCCTGTCCAGCTAATCCATTGTTGGTTTCTTTTATAGCTAACTTTTCGGGCTCTTTCTGCAGTTAGTCTGCTTCGACGTTTTACTTCCTGTAAGGGGATAAAGTCTTTTTGCATATCTGCTGCTGCTGTTTTGGGTCTGGGAAAGAATTTTGAGATGTTTACTATGTCTGGTTGGATCTCCTCAATTAATTGTAAACTTCTCTTGAAAGCTATCAAATTCTCTCCCGGAAAACCACAGATGATGTCTGTGGCCAACGTAAGTTGTGGGATTGCTTCTTTAAAAGTTCCCACAATGGCTTTGAAATCATCAATAGAGTATTGTCTTCTCATACGATTTAGAACCGCGTCATCTCCACTTTGCACTGGTAAGTGTAGAAATTTGTAAATCTTCTCGTTTTCATAGATCGTTACTAGTTTTTCTAAAATCCTTTTTACCATGTTGGGGTTCATCATTCCGACCCGAAGTCGAAAATTACCATTGATGTTGCATAGAGTTCTAAGTAACTTTGGAAGAGATGTGTTTATGTCCATTCCGTAACATGCAGTGTCTTGTGAGGTTAACCAGAATTCCTGAACTCCAAACTCCAAATCCTTTATGATTTTTTCTTTAATTTCCTTGATAGTGTAGCTTCTTAGATGTCCTCTGGAGAAGGTAACGCAGCAGTATGAACATGTGCCTAGGCACCCGTAGTTTATAGGTATGATGCTTACTATGGGATTTTCCCGAATTCGGGGAAGGTTCAGGTTGGGCTTGTAGTGTGATTTTTCAAGCATGATGACTTTCTTTCCTCTTAAAACAAGTTTAAGAACATCAACAATTTTACTTCCTACAGCTGGTCCAGTAACTCCATTGAAAGACACTTCTCTTTGTAGTCTGTTGAAATTTATCAGGGGTAGGCATCCGGAAACAATCAACTTCTTATGTGAAGGCGAATTTTTTAGAAGCTCAATTATGCGGTCTTCAGTGGGTTGTTTGACAGCACAGGTATTGTAGATAATCACGTCTGCCAATTCGTTAGTCTCTGTAAGGTCGTATCCAGCTTTTGCTAGACAGCCGGCCAGAACCTCGCCATCAGCTACGTTTGTTGAACAGCCAAAACTTTTGATGAAGACTTTGCATGCCTGCATTTTGATAGATTTATTGCTTCAACAACGAAATAAAAACATGAGGGTTTGTGTGATCTATAATTTACATGAAGTTGAAACGTGGTTGTAGAAGTATTTAAATATAAATAACTGATTCATGTTTGCAGCATATTTTAGACATGTTATATAGATATATAATGCAAATTGTGTAATTCCATACGCACTGGAGGAGGGACCAAAACTTGAAAATGATCACCCTGTATCTACCTGAGCCCTACTTAAAAGCTTTAAACCAGCTTGTAAACGAGAAATTTTATCCGAATAGAGCTGAAGCAATTCGCGTAGCAATACGTGATATGATAAACAACGAAGTCTGGCGGAGGTCAAATGTTGGCTAATCTTCAAACATTAGAGCAGAAGATTCAACAACCTTCACCAAAAGTTAAAATTAAGCCTAAAACCATGAACAAGACCTACAACTCGGGTGAAGGACTGGGAGTAGCTATCCCCAGTCTTCATGACATGGATCCTCAAGCAAAACCCGAGAAACCATTAGAAATCAAGTTAAAACTATATCAAATGGAATTCTCAAAGTAAAAATTCACGTTTGAACCAAATTATCACGCGCACAATTCGATTCAAGACCCGAAAATCTTTTTTTCTTAAAAGATGATAGAGAATAATCTGGTGCTTGCTTCATGCCTTTTACGATAGAGTGGGACAGTGGTGTATCAATAGGAAATGGTTCAGAAAGAATGATTTTTGATCCTCGGAGAAATAACCTCACTCACACTCGAGAAATCTTCATTACACATGCTCATTTTGATCATTCAAAAGGCTTTAGATTTAAAAATTGCAACAAGATTTCCACTGAAGAAACAAGAAAGATCGTCGCAACATATGGCATAAAACCCAATGGTTGGCAATGTCTTCCAATTGGTGGAAAATTTGAAACTAATGACATAGAGGTCATTTCACACAATTCTGGACATGTTCTAGGTTCAGCTATTTATGAGATAACTACTCATGAAGGAAACATCGTTTATACAGGTGATCTACAAATCAAGGACAGTTTCACATTAAAAGGTGCAGAACCAATTTACTGTGATATCCTTATTATGGAGTGCACATTTGGAACAGAAAGTTTCAGATTCCCAGAAAGAGAAAAACTTGCTCGTGAAATGGTTCAATGGGCCCATGACACTATAATGAATGGGAAAATTCCGACGTTCAAAGCTGATGCACTAGGAAATGCCCAAGAAATAACAAAAGCCTTCAACATATATTCTGACCTGCCTGTCATTGTTCATCAGCGAACAGCAAAAATAAATAGAGTTTACACTGAAAACGGGGAAGACCTGGCATATTTTGTAGATGGTTCTGAAGAAGCTTCTGAACTGATGAATTCAGGCAAATGCATTTATATTACCCCTAAAAACATTAAACTGGAAGAACATCCAGAGTTTGAACCCGCCTTGGTTTCAGGTTGGGCTATATGGAACCGAAAGTATGAAAAAGCCTTCGCTCTAAGTGATCACGCAGATTTTAATCAACTCATGGAGTATGTAGCTGAGTGCAAGCCAAAGGTTGTCCTAACATGTTTTGGAGGTAGATTTAACTTTGCATTCGCAAAGAAGATAGAAAAGCAGTTGGGCATAGAAGCACGCCCATTGGACCTAATTCCAAATAAATTTGTTTTATAAATAACTGATATTTCATGTATAGCGACAAGCTACGTACTCTATGGTGATGTCTTGTCAAAAGAACCAAACCATAAGATTCTTCTGACAACGGATCAAACCTTAATGAGTGATTACCATCAGAACGAATTCTTGGGTTTTGGTACTTGTGCTCCTTCGAATGTTATCCCGGACTGGTTATACCAATCTCTATTCTTCCCCCCAATGAAGATAATAGATGGGCTACCGTTAGCAGCACCATATGGACTCAGAAAGATAGAAGCTCAACTTTTAGTTGAAGGATTTGACGTGTTGACTGTGGATTCTGCTCATCTAACAGATTATTTAGAAAACTCTAAGGTGTTGGGTATACATGTTATGGATCCCTTTGGTTTGGGTCCAGCTTCCACAACCTTTGCCTCAATTTTAAGGGAAGAACCTTTCACAGCACAACATTTTCGAAATTTAATGGAAAGACCTGAGATTGCAAGTGCAAAGAAGCATGGTTTAAAAATCATTATCGGTGGTCCCGGTGTTTGGCAATTCAAGCATAAACAGAAATTTGTTATAGAACATGGAATCGATTGTATAGTAGAAGGAGAAGCTGAAAAGATCATTGGAAAACTCATGAAAACTGCACTCAACAACAATGAACTACCGAAACATTACCAAGTTGAACTCAAAGAGTTACCGAACCTGGAAGAAATACCAGACATCCAGAGACCATCAGTCAATGGATTGATCGAGATAGGCCGAGGATGTTGTAGAGGCTGCCAATTCTGCAGCGTAGCCCTTCGCCCATTAAGATGGTACCCATACGAAAAAATCCTAAGAGAAATCACAGTGAACAAAAAGGGATGTATCAACCTAACTGGACTTCATGCAGAAGACGTTTTACTGTATGGGTCAAAGAACACAATCCCAAACGACAAGGCAATCATCAAGTTACATAGATTGGTCACTGAAAAATGTGAAACCGTATACTGGAGCCACTGTTCAATAGCAGCCATTGCAGCCAAACCTGCACTCTTCCGTAAGACTGCTGAACTAATATTACAGAAACAAACTTTTTGGGGTGCAGAAATAGGCATAGAAACCGGTTCCCCAGAACTTGTAAAAAAGGTTATGCCAGCAAAAGCCCACCCATTCAAAGTTGAAGAATGGCCTGAGATTGTTCATACAAGCATGGGCCTGATGCATGACAACAATATGATTCCAGCCTGCACTCTAATCGTTGGTCTTCCACAAGAAACTGAAGAAGATCTCATAAAGACAATTGCCCTTATTGACGACCTTAAAAGTTATCGCAGCCTGATTGTACCACTTTTCTTTGTACCAACAGGAAGATTCAAAGACGAAGATTGGTTCAAACGAGCGAAACTGAATGATCTGCATCAAGAACTCCTAATCAAATGTATGGAGCATGGTTTCTTCTGGATAGACGATATATTCGATATAACTTTTTATAAACAGAGGTATGGACTTTTCATGCGTCCTTTCTACCGTTTATTCATTAATATCGTAAAGAAAAAAGGGAGAGTTACAACAGCGCGTATACTAAAAGGATAACACCTTATTATTCGAGTTAGAGCTTGTGGGAAACTTTATGGTTCACAGAGTTTATGCATCATTGTTAGCTTATTTCACTGCTGTTTCTCTTATGTTCTCTAGCATTTCACCTAACTTTTCGCCAGTAACATCAATTTTCTGAAAAAGAAGCTTGGCTTTGTTGATTTTGTGTTTTGCTGGTAGCTGAGTAGTGGCTTCGCCCCATTTGCGTTTTTGGATGCTACCTGGCAAACCAAGTATTTTCCAAAGTTCTTCTGCAGTGTAAGGGATGAATGGCGTAGATGTTATTGCTATAGCTTTCACAAGTTGGATGGCTGTGTAAATTATAGTTGCCGCTCTTTCCTTATCGTTCTTAATCAGGTTCCAAGGCTCTGATTCGTTCAAGTATCGGTTTCCAATACGACTTAGGTTTATTAAATTGTCTATTGCTGAGTGTAATCTTGATCTTTCGATTTCTTTAGCGATGGCATCTACTCCCTTCTCAATTTCCTTGAAAATTTTCTTATCCTCTACCTTGATTTTTTTTGGTTCCGGGACTTCAGAATTGAATCTTGTGTTTGTGAATTTCAATGTTCTATGAATGAAGTTGCCAAGTGTATCATTCAGGTCTGTGTTGACCTTTTCGATGAAGTTATTCCATAAGAAATTTGTGTCTTTTGTCTCAGGTCTTGTGGCTGTTAAGAAGTACCGCCAATAATCTGGTGGAAACAGTTCTAGAGCTTCGTCTATCCAGATACCTATTCTTCGACTTTTCGAGAAGGCTTCATCTTTAAATAAGAGGAACTCTGTCGTGGATACATTCCATGGTAGGTTATAATTTTCATGTGAGGCTAAAAGTAATGCAGGGAAGATGATCGTGTGATATGGAATGTTATCCTTGCCTATGAAGAATAGGGTTTTTGTGTTTTCGTTGAACCAATATTCTTTCCATTTTTCAGGGTGTTTTGAATTCTTGAAATATTCAATAGTTGCTGAGACATAGCCTAAGACAGCTTCTATCCATACATATATGGTCTTGTTCTCTGCTCCTGGGAATGGTGCTTGAATTCCCCAATCAACGTCTCTTGTTATTGCTCTTGGCTTGAGTCCTTCATCAATTAGTTTTAAACTAAAATTTTTAGTGTTACTCATAAATTGTTTATTGTCGGTAATGAATTTTGTCAGTTTTTCGGAGAATTTTGGTAGATCTAGGTACCAATGTTTAGTCTTCTTTGTTGTTGGCGTGTTCTTACAAATTGTGCAGTAAGGTTTGATCAGAAGTTTGGGTTCCAGCAATTTTCCACAAGAATCGCATTGATCACCTCTTGCTCCGTCTTTACTGCAGTGGGGGCATCTTCCCTCAACATATCTGTCTGGTAGAAAACGCCTGCAAGTTTCACAGAACAACATTTTGATTTCTTTTTCGAAGACGTAGCCATTACTGTAAATCTTCATTAGGTGTTTTTTAACGAATTCTTTATGGACTGGGTTCTCTGTTCTTGTATAGTTTTCAAAAGAGAATCCCCACTTGTTCCATAGCTCCACTGCCTTCGAATGGTTTTTATTAGTCAATTGTTTAGGGGAAATGCCCTGTTGAACAGCTTCAACTTCCGCAGGTGTTCCATGTTCATCTGAGCCACTAACTGTAATTACATCTTCACCCTTCATTCGGTAGTATCTTGCTGTAACATCTGCTGATAGAAGGTGTAGTAACGTGCCAAGGTGAGGAAGATGGTTCACATATGGCCATGCACAGGCAACCAGAATCTTTCCGAGTTTCAAACTACCTCCAACATTCTCGTTACAATTAGCAGTTCTATTACTTAAACTAGTATCTAACCTAGTCAATATTATTTAGAACGGTTCCAATGATAAACAAATGGCTGGGGGTTAAAATTCTACCCAACCAACCAACCATTGCTAGAAGCTGACGCTGTCTTGAGAAGGTGAGAACCAGTATCAGCGTAAGATGACTCGCTTGCGCTTGTAACTATAAAACTGAACTGATGGTTGAAAAGGTCAAGGGGGTATATTTCAAGACATTCTAATCTTTGCTGTATACAATAGTAGAAGGAATTCAAATACAATTAGGGTTAAAGTACGAGGGGTAAATAAAGGGGTTAAATTTCGCGCGCGCGCGCTTCTTCATGATACTTCCGAACTACAAATGAAGATATTATCTTCTCACCAGCACTTAGATTCAAGTCACAACCGCTTCAGATATTACTTGTGTGTTAGTTATTGGGAGTTTAAATTCCAAGATTTCACCGTAAATGTAAATAGTATGCCTTAGTCCAGCGCGCTTTTATTCGTCTATATGTTCTAAATTTAGAACACTTGTACTATTGTATAGAACTAAATTCATCTCTGCTTTCCATCTTGTTTGGTGATGGAAGTGAAGAAGAAACTGATATTTATGGCAATGATGATAGCCATCTCCACTCCTTTGCTAGCTTACACATGGATTGAAAACGCGTACGCAAGTGGAACCATCTACATAAAGGCTGATGGAAGTATCGATCCATCAACAGCCAACATCACGAGTGTCGACAATATAACTTTCACATTCACTGGCAACAATTATGATAAGATTGTTGTGGAAAAGAACAACGTTGTGGTTGATGGAGTAGGCTACAATCTCCAAGGAACGGGAAGTGGACCTGGAATAGCGCTTTATGGAAGAACCAACATTACACTCAGAAACATAGAAATCAATGAGTTCAGCATAGGCGTCTATCTCTATTCTTCCTCCAATAACATGGTTTCAGGAAACAACATAACAGACAGTGATACTGGCATCTATCTCTATTCTTCCTCCAATAACATGGTTTCAGGAAACAACATCATAGCAAACAACTTCACTGGTGTCTATCTCTACGGTTCCTCCAATAACATGGTTTCAGGAAACAACATAACAGACAACGATTGGTATGGTGTCTATCTCCACAATTCCTGCAACAATAGCACTGTTTCAGGAAACAGTTTTGTTGGCGACGGTTTGTTCGTCTATAATTCTTTTGGTAATGTGGTTGTTGATAATCTGGTGAATGGTAGGCCTCTGGTTTACCTTGAGGATGTTTCAGACTTGGTGGTTGAAGATGCTGGACAAGTGATACTTGTCAACTGCAACCGCATACGAGTGGAAAACCTCACCCTATCCAACACAGATGTAGGGGCCCATCTGTGGAATACAAATAGCACAACCATAACTGGTAACAACATAACAAACAGCAGGGTTGGCGTCTATCTCGAGGCTTCCAACAATAGCACTGTTTCAGGAAACAGTTTTGTTGGCGATGGCTTGTATGTTTCTTATTCTTTTGGTAATGTGGTTGTTGATAATCTGGTGAATGGTAGGCCTCTGGTTTACCTTGAGGATGTTTCAGACTTGGTGGTTGAAGATGCTGGACAAGTGATACTTGTCAACTGCAACCGCATACGAGTGGAAAACCTCACCCTATCCAATACAATTGTAGGAGCACAACTGTGGAATACAAATAGCACAACCATAACTGGTAACAACATAACAGACAATGTTGAGGGAGTCTTTCTCCACTCTTCCTCCAACAACACTGTTTCGGGTAACCACATAACAGACAATGAGATCGGCTCCAGGTTCTATTCTTCCTCCAACAACACTATTTCTGGAAACAACATAACAGACAACGATGCTAGCGTATATCTCTACGCTTCCTCCAACAACACTATTTACCATAACAACTTCATTAACAACACAAATCAAGCAATAGTCCATAACGATTTGATTGGCAACTTTTGGGATAATGGGTGTGAGGGCAATTACTGGAGCAACTACAACGGTACAGATTTAGATGGTGATGGCGTTGGTGATGCTGAGCTTCCTTGGGAAGAAGTAGACCACTATCCTTTGATGAATCTGTATTGGAATCCTTGTGATATCAACCATGACTTACTGGTGAACATGAGGGACGTGGGTAGAGCCGCAAGAGCATTTGCTACTAAACCAGGTGATGAAAGATGGAATCCTCATGCAGACATCACAGGACCAATTCCATTAGAACCAGATAATGAAGTGAATATGAGAGACATCGGATTAACTGCCCGAAACTTTGGAAAAGAACACCAACATTGATTGCAGAGAGAGAGCCATAAATGCGTTAGGCATATGTTATTTTTGCTTTGGGAATTTCGGTGTGTTTGATAGGGGGGAATAGTTCTTCATTTTCCTTCCAATACTCTTTCCCCCGTTTCTAGCGCACGCTCGTGAGCATTGATTCATAAAGATTAAGAGCTGGCTAAAGGATTAGATTTTCCATCTTGGGATGGATGATGAAAGACGGAATTGCAGTGATTGGTGCTGGAGTAATAGGTGGAGCCATAGTTAAGAGCTTGTTGAAGAGCGGTTATGAAGGGAGGATAACAGCTACCAGAAGGGAAGTAGAGAGATTAAAAGACTTGGAAGAGTTAGGATCAGCTATAACTGACAACAATAAGAGAGCTGCAAAAAGTCACGAGATAATATTCATTTGTGTCAAGCCAAACGATGTGAAAAAAGTTCTCAAGGAAATAAGTAGTGAAATCAAACGAAAACTAATCATTTCTACAGCAGCCACGATTCCTTTAGAATTCTACAAGAATACAGTACCAAAAGGAAAATTTGTAAGAACAATGCCAAACATTGCTGCTTTAGTACAGGAGTCCTTCACAGCATTTTGCTGTGATGAAGATGTAACTAAAGAAGACAAAAACAAGGTAAAGCAGATTCTTAACGTAATGGGAATCTGTGAAGAGGTTGAGGAAAAATATATGGACGCAATCACAGCCTTAAGTGGAAGTGCCCCGGGTTACATTTCCATAATAATAGAAGCTCTCATGTACGCAGGTTTAAAGGTTGGCCTGCCTAGAGAATTATCCCTTTACAGTTCAGCCCAGTCGGTTCTTGGTTCCGGAAAACTTGTTCTAAGGACAAGGAAACATACAGCCAGGATTAGAGATATGGTAGCAACTCCTGGAGGAACAACTATTGAAGCTATCTATGAGTTGGAAGGAAGTCAAATTAGACCAGCGTTGATGAGAGCTGTCGAAAAAGCAACGAAAAAATGTAAGAAAATCCGAGCAAACTGGGAAATAAACAACAATTAACCGAGTATGCTCTATTCCAAATCAAATTTACAAGCTTATACCATTTCTTAGTATAGCATGTGCATTTTATTTTCTCTAAATAATGGTGACTAAAACAGGTATTATCGGGGATAATCGATCCTAGTCCATGCGCACACGCCAATAATATTAAGGCCAGATTGTGCATGCGCTACCTA
>JASFPN010000027.1:0-20168 GCA_050115965.1 Candidatus Bathyarchaeota archaeon | reverse complement strand
CAGCTTTTCTTACAGTTTCTACAATAAGTAAAATTATAGTGGTAGGTGAATAGTCCTATAGCAGGGTTTCTTACAAGTCGATTGGTTAGGGATACTAGCTCTTCCTGTTTCATCTCCCCGCCCTTTAAATTTATTGTTGTCATGTTACCGCCAGAGCCTAGTCTTTTAACCTTTTTTTCAAGAATTAGCTTCTTGAGATATTGTTCTTTTTCTAGATTCCACATGTCGATTGTGGAGTAGAAGGGTTTTTCTCTTGTTCCTGAATATTTGATCTTTCCAATTCCATATCTTTCAATGTCAAGTTGAACAAATCTTTCAGCAGCTTCGAACTCTGGTAGTATGGATGGAAGTAGTCTAATTTTCTGCTTCTTCCCTTTTTCCTGGGTGAAATCTGAAACTTGCTTGGCAATCTTCTCTGCAAAACCCTGCGTAGCTTGAGATTCGTGGATATCCTCTCCAATGAATGCTTGTGCTGCTTCTTTCAACCCTAGGATATTTATGAGAAGAGTGGAGGATTCAAGTCTGATGTATGGGTCACCTAGGTAATTTTTCGTGATGAATGGTAACAACGTTTTTCCTCGTTTCTGAAGGGCTGCTTGTTTGATTTTTAGTGCCCGTGAGATCATCTCTAGTCTATCTTTCAATACTTTGAAGAAGTCTGCTTCGTCTTTTGCGCATTCCAGAGTAATTCGGGGAAGATTTAATGATGCGTAACCTAGGTTTCCTGTGCGTAGTGTGTCAATTTCCCAGTCTTTCTGAAAGTCTGCCATGAATTTGAAACCTGAGCCTGAATAAACGTCTTTCATTTCTTGTTTTCTCGTTAGATTTGCAAAGTATGGCATCCCCCTGGTCATGGCGAGGTGATGAGTTTGTGATAGTAGTTCCTTGGCTTTTTCTTGGATCAATGTTTCTGGTCGGATTTTTACAACTAACTTTGGATTGAAAAGCGGTTTGGTCTTGCTTTCTTCAGCAAGTATCTCTAGAATCAAAGACGTAAGATTTTGAGTTTCCTCATTAAAATCTCCATAAATCTTCTCTGGTGCTCCTGCGACTTTCATGTTTGCTACAAAATCTGGGATTCCCAGCTCTAGACCTAGTGTTGTGTTGGTGTGTTGACTAAGGTTATGGAAAAATAGTCTTAGCTTTTCCTTTACTTGGTGAAGCTGAATGTTTCTTATGAAGGGTGCAAGGAAAACATTGAAATAGTCTATAGTTTGAGCTTCATAAACCTCTGAAAGAGATCTAAGGAGAACATTGAAGATAATGCTTAATGCTGACTCAAGGCTGCTTGGTGGTGGTTGGAATGGCTGTGAATGATCGAGATCGTCTAGGCGTAATCCGTTTTCTATGAAGACTCTTACATCATGTATGATTTCGTTTGGTCTTAAAACCCAGCCAGCCAAATCGTTTAGATGTAAAGCACCGGAAAGGTGGGAATCAGATATGTCCCGAGGAAGAATGTTTAGAAGGGTATACTCTTCCATTACAGCCTTTCCTGTTTTCATTATAAGTGGAGCTGAGTCTCTTGATCCGGAGATACCTGTTACCAGGAGTTTTGAAACTTCATGAACTGGAAGTCCTAACCGTGTTAATCTATGACGATAATTTTCAAGTCCCCTCTCTATTAATATACCATTTACCACTTCACGGATGAGGGGAGCTGTCAGATACTTCGTCTTGGATTTGACCAGACGGTTCTCTGCTTCTTTAGCTACTTTCTGAGCTACAGTAGCAGACATGCCTGTTTCTTTAATGAGTGAATCAACGATCTTGTTCGCGTCAAAGTCTTCCAACGCAAAACGTGATGCACGCACCAAGATACGCTTCCTTTTAACCGCTCTTTCCTCAACCTCTTCCGCGACATTAACCACCATATTACCAAGTTCAGTAAGACGGTATTTCCCCGATTCAACGTCAGCTTCCATCAAGTCTGCCTTAAGCAAGTACTTCAAATGATATGCGAATCTACCAGCATCCCTGCTAGGGTTCATCTTCAACTTGTTCATCAATTCAGTGTAGGAAAGAGAGCCTTTTTCAAAAAGTAAGTTCAGAATGTTCAGTCTCACGGCTGAAGAAACAGCCTTTAAAACCTTGACTCCGCGTGATCGTTCCGAAATAGTCAAATTCCATGTACCCACTCTAAACGTACTACAATAACAATTTAAAAGGTTGGGGAATACCTATTACTTCAAACCCGAAAAATGTGAAGCAAAATTTGGGGCTGTCGGCTAGCTTGGTCTAGGCTTGGAGACTTGGGCTCTCTAGACCCCGGTTCAAATCCGGGCAGCCCCACCACCTCTTACTTTTAAAGTCTTTCTCAACTTTTTCCACATGATTTACGCGTTGAAAATTATTTATTAAGTGTTTTAAATGGTTTTCAAACGTTTTTGAAAGATTAAACCCTAATTCACGCGCGCTAACATTCCGATCAAAACTTTTTTTATTCTGTCAAGATGATGTAACGAATAAGCCATACACACTGTGTCAAATGAATTATCACTAAACTCCATCGATTCCGCATTCATTTCCAACAGTTCAACAGGCTGGGTTTTAAACCGTTTCTTTGCTGAGTCTAAATCTTTTTTTAGAATGTCAATTCCAACAATAGATTCATAGCTTTTTAAGACGTTCATCAGAGTTTGGATGAAGTCACCTGGACCAGTTGCTACGTCTAGAATTTTTCCACCTGCAATTAAGCCCAACCTTTTGCGAGCCTTTACTGCACCTGAAGCTGCTAATCCTTTTGGCAGAACCTCCAATTCGTCACGCATCCGTGCATGCTTTGGAACCACTGACCTTTAAGTTTAGTGCGCGCGCATCAATTAAAGCTTGAAACTTCTCCTAGACGAATCCATTTGTCGTTTTGTCGTCTGTATAAGGTGATCCAAGCGCATATGAAATCCAGTTCTATTTCAGTTCCGTTGTTCATTGTACGAGTACCGACTACTTTTACCCGAACAATAGACCATGCCACAGTTCCATCGTCTGAAAATTCGATTATTGGCTCCTACAAATCTCTATACTCTACAAAGGTAGTATTATCCAGATAGTTGGAAAATTGTAACTTAATCTCATCTTTTAACGGTCTTCGTATTTCACCCTTTGAGACGGACACATAGTTCTCGAAGATGTTTTTGATAAAAAAATCCACGTCCTTATTCAGGTGTGCCTCAATCCCTTGTTTATGAATCTCAAGGATTTCGGATCTTAATTGATCAAAATCTGGATCTGTCATGTCATCATCATAGTGATGAAAGTCAACCAAACATATAACTCGTGCGTGCACGTGACGTAGGCATTTTTTCTGCAATTTTCTAATTTCTAAATTATAACTTGGAGAAAAAATTAGACTTTCTAAAATTTTCTCTTGTTTTAGAATTATAAAATAAAAAATAGATTGGCTAGTTATCGACACTTTCTTATTTTTTACTCTCTTCTAATACAATACTAGGTTTCCTTAAAAGTTGGGAGCAAGGCAGAAGCGCGCGCGAATTAAACTGATTAGATGTTCGCACGCGCTGCGCTACGCGTATCAGGTCTTACCTTTCTACAATGAAAGCGATTTTGACATCTGCATTATATTGTATAATTCTGTTGTCTTTTACTTTAGCAGTACATCTTTTAACGTGAACTCCCTTGATGTTCTTAACCGTCTTGGCAGCTTCTGTAACAGCGTTTTGGGCAGCTTCGCTCCAGCCATTTGGTGAACTACCTATTAACTCAATAATTTTCACAACAGGCACACAATCCACCTCCATAAGCAAAATAGTTACATTAACACTTCAGCCTTTCGTCGCGCGCGCTTGACACGACTTCACAATTAGCCCATTGTCCACATATAGCATTACATTCTTCTTTTTGGCCATTTTGCCTTCGCATCCATTTGCGCGCGAAGGGATACAGTGTTGTATGTTATATGTTTGGTGATGGCTTGGTGCCCATAGGGTTGTATATGCATGTATCCTATTTAGTGATAAATAGGGTGTAATCAATGTGTGCTCGCTGGTTAGACCAATTATCATATTCGGTTCCTCCAGCATCCCAAACGCGAATCTCGATGTTAATTCCATTGACTATTGGAAGAGTATTCAGTGGAGGTTCATCTAGAGTAGTTCCACCAAGATTCGTTTTGCGTCCAGTAACTAATACACTGACTAATGTGAATACACTAGGAATTGAGTCTGACACATTGATGACAAAACCAGTCCCTGAGGTGTATGGTATAGAGGCGTTGTAAGGTTTACTACCAGTTATGACAATACACTCTTTAAGAGAGGTCACTGTGGCATTCAAGACATCTACCTTAGCTTGGAGGTCAAGTAACAGTTCTGTCTTGTTTATTGGTGTTCCTTCTGCTCCAAATTTCCGTGCCATTCCTCCTATGTCTCTCATGTCTATTTTTCCATCATCATTCACATCGTACCATGGATCATAATCTCCTGGGTCCTGAGCAGATACTAAGTTGTAATACAGAAAACTTCCAACAAGAACTGAAGCTATTGTTGAAGTAATGATAATCGAATATCTTCTCTTCACTAAAACATCACCTCCCTCCTCTTTCTTCATTCCTAGATTAAACTGGTTGAATGTTGGATTAAAGATTTCAGAAAGAATATTCTATAGAAAAAGTGTGCTTCATGTCATTTTTGGGATGTTTTGAATGTTTTTTCTCTCCATTTTCGTTTCCAGCTTTTCCATCCTGTCTTCACAAGCTGTTCTCTTAGCTTAGGTCTCTCTGCAACCCACTCTAGAAGAGTCCAGAAACGTCTTTTATCTTTCAATTTTTCTGCAGGAACCCCTACCTCAATACACCATCTAGTGTAGCTTCTCTCGACCATTTCCTGAAGCTCACCAGTGATTTGAACTTCATGAACCGTGAATCCACATTCAGTCAGATAGTTGCGTATGCTGGAGAGAATGTATCCTGAACAAACCTTGAAAAAAGTTCCACGATCAGGGCGCATAACTTTAACGATCTCCTCCACAATTCGCACAGCGTCATCCAAGTACCGTTTATTTTCAAAGTTTGGTGACTGAAAAGAGGATACTGGAATCCTACGGTTCATGTACTTGTGATTTGGAAGCTGTAGGGCACCAATTACAACGCCTAGAAGCAGATCTCCCCACCCAGCATCATCTATTAAAATCTCATTTTTAAACAAAAAACGCTCCATAACCTATAGTGATAATTTCACACTATAGCTCTTTCTAAAAGTTCACGCACACTAGGCTTTTTTGTTTCCAGATAACACTGTAAATATGAGATATTAGTTTGATAGCCAGGCATTTTAGCGCGCGCGTGCATGCTTTTAACAAACCAGGTGAATAAAATCCTTCCCGCTGAAAAGGTAATTCTTCTTCCAACCTAGCCGCGTGCTAAACAAGTCTGCAATAATCAAAACTAGGTGCCATATGTTATGATAGAAGGGATTTCTAAAAGGGAGGTCACGATGTAATCAGCGTTAAACCCGATTTTTATGGAGGTATTCCTGTTGATTATAATTGAAACTCCGCCAGCTGCCTTTGCAGCTTGTGAGTCAAAAATCAAATCCCCTATGAAAAAGAATGATTTGTTATTTAGGTTTTCTAGAGCAAGATATATGCCTTCAGGATCAGGTTTCAATTTCTTGACATCTTCCCGAGTAATGGTTATTTCGAAAAAATTGCGTAGACCACAAGTTGAGAATATCCTTTTTGCAGCTTCTTCTGAAGTATTGGTAACTACTCCCAATTTACAATTTAATTTGATTAATTCCTGAAGTGCGGGTATGGTGTCGTCATGTATTTTTGCATCTTGTGCCCAGCGTAGCTCGAATTTCTTAAGGAAAGTATCCAATTCAATCTGGAATCTTTGAGCTTCTTTTTGACTGAAACGTCGTTTAATATAATCAACAGCGGTGTTTCGCATGATTGTAGATGTTTCAACACTCTTCAATTCACTTGCAGGTATGCCTAATTCTAGTAATTTCTGTCTTGTTTTACTCCGGAACTCGTGAACAGCCTCCTTATCATGCTCTATAGACGTTACAAGTGTACCTTCCAAATCAAAAAGGACCGTTGTCATAGCGATTCAATCTTTTTATCCTTTGCACGCGCTAACCTAGGCTTTCTTAATTGGGAAGTACATGTACATCGTATCGGTTTCTACATTCTGGTATTCTTCAGGGTAATATTCGAATTCTGGACCTTCAACCGGTTGATAACCTTGATTAGGTAACCATTGTTTTTGAAAGAACTCAACTGCTTTCATGATTGTTGGTACTGTACACGTAATCTTGACGTAGGTTTGATCAGGTATATTCCATATTGTCATTCCTTTAGGAGCTTTAGTATCAGGATTTACTTCAACTCCAGCAAGGTAATCGAACTCTTTTGTCTGAGGATCATAGTTTGTCATCACCCCATATCCTACGTTTGATTTCCTGAGATTTCTGGTCTTTTCATGATACTGTTTGGAGAACTTTTCCCACAATGGAGGGATGAACTTCTTTCCATCCTTACCTCGTTTCATTATCCCGAGTACAGCAAAAGCAGGTTTAAGCTCAATCTTATTTTCCATTTTAATTCTTTTGTAACACTATCGTCACCATTCTTAAGTTTTGAGAATTTCTGCCCGTAGCGCGCGCGATATTGGTTTGGCTGCTTGGTCTCTCGGTTCATATCCAACACACCCAAGATGGATCAAATATGCAGACTTGAACCAGGATGGTCGGCTTGACATGAAAGACTTGGTCATTATAGCTAGACATTTTGGTGAAGAATGGACATAGACTGAACTTCTTTAGTTCGCGATGGTTTTACGTACGACGACCTTAAATAAATTCATATCAATTAGTCTATTGGTATCTGCCTTGCGAGGCAAGATTAAGGTTTTTGTAGCTAGTCTGGACATTAACGATCACAACGTAGACCCAGATAGAATCTGTAAATATTGCCAATCTAGCCATAGGACAGAATTGGTTGCTCAACAGTTGAAACACTCTCAAGGATCTGAATTATTTCTATTAAATGATCAAAGAGAAATTATCAACATTGCAAGTGAGTTCTGCAATGAAAATAATTTTAAATTAGAAATTGTGGATTTTGCAAATCTCAACTTTTTTGAGAAGATGAAGTTAGCATTCAGAGGAATAAAAGCTCCTTTAATTTATTTTGAAGGTAAAGTTATTACGGGAAAACCTACGAAAGAAGACCTCAAAACGCTTACCAACATTACATAAAGCGCGAATGGATATAGAATCTATGCTTTTTATTATTGATTCATAACTTGACTCTCACACTATTTTCTATGAAGTTACATTTTTTATCTAGGTTTTAAATTCATAAGGTTGTGGTGCTCTCTGCTAGAGGTTAGCATGAATGAAGATTACAACGTATAGAGAACTCAAACTAAGAGACGAACTACTTCCATTGTTCCAACATGCGTTCTGGTGGCCATTTAACCCACAAGAATTCGAGAAAATAATCAAAACAGATCCAAGACTGGAGCACAGTCCAGTCGGATATGCAGCAATAGATGATAATCGTTTAGTTGGTTTTGTAGGTGTCATGGATATAGCAACTCGTACCCTTGAAAGATCAGAAGAGAAAGTTGGTGGAATCTGGGGAGTAGTAACACATCCAGCCCACGCAAAGAAAGGAATCTTTACAGCGTTGATGAAAAAGAGTCATGAATACTTCAGAGAAGAAAGATACAAATTCTCTCTCCTGAATACAAGCAAACCGCTAATCGCTTACAGATTCTATCAAAAATTAGGCTACAAAGACGTATTAACCTACCCAAGCGTCTACAAAGTTATTCCAAAACAAAAGAAGACAGCCAGAAAAAGTGGTAAAAGACCAAAGCTAGACTGGAACAAGGTACTAAAAATATTTAATCGAGCCACAAAAGATCAAACTGGTTTTGTAGTAAGAAGTCAACGTTATGGAAAAATGCTGGAGACAACTAAGAGAGTTCAACCACGTAAATCAATAGTCACAGATAAAGGATACATTCTTCTGAAAGAAGAAGGAGGAAATGTGACCATTCGAGAGGTCATCGCCTTCACAAAAGAAGAAGCAGACAGACTGATCACTCAATCAGAAGAAAAAGCCAAAAAGACCATCATCGCTGAAGCAGTTCTCAACAACAATCTACAGAAAAACTATCAAAAACACGGATTCATGCTCCTTGAAGTAGGCTACGACCTATTAATGTCCAAACCTCTGACCCAAACAAAATTCAGAGAAATCTATGGTCACAAATTCTACGCTGCAGCCACAGATTATTTCTGATATCAATGTTTGCACAACGTATTTTGTACTTTCTGGGAGACAAACTTTTCTTGTCTCCAGGCCCCAAGATTGGCCCCGGGCCTGTTTTGTCCACCAGTTTGTGTTCTGTGTCCACCAATTTGTCACCCAATGTGCATGTAGGATTATGATAAATTGCTTATCAAAATTGAGAAAAAACAAATTGTGTTTTATGGTTTTACACATTCTGCTTTGGGTCTGTAGGGCCTCTTCTGTTTAGGTTTGCTATGTTTTCCACAGCGCTTAATGCAGACAAAAACGCCTTTTTGCACTTTGAATATGCATCCACATATATCTGTTAATGTTTCATTCAAGTTTACTCTTCACTTCCACGTTTACGCCGTAGCCATGGGAGACTGAAGACTATAAATGCAATAGCCAGCAAGCCACCTGATATTAACCATAGCCATCCTGATCTTAATGGTTTGTTTATCAGCAGCAATACTACTACAATCCATACCAGAATCACTGCCACTGTTCTTATCTGCAACTTTGCGACCTTTTTCAAGATATAATAGTATTTCTACTCTTGTGCCTTTCTCTGTCTGGTTCTCAATATGAAATAAAAGAGCTGAATTCGAAATTCTCAGCTGTTTTTATGATGTTTGTATTAAACCTTCTCTAAGTTTTTCCGCAATTTTCTCCAGTTCTTGTCTGCTTTTTTCTTCGCGGTGTTGAGTCCTTTGCCCGTGGTATCTTGGTATGACGTGTACATGAATGTGAAATACAACCTGGCCCGCAGCGCTTCCATTGTTCTGAAATATGCTGATTCCATCAGCATCTATGCTCTGCTTAACCGCTGTTGCTATCTTCTTAACTATCTTGAAAAGCTGTTCTAACTCTTCATCTGGAATTTCGTGTATGTTCTTGTAGTGCTTCTTCGGGATGACGAGTGTATGTCCTTCATTTATCGGCCTAATGTCCAAGAATGCCATGGTTTTTTCATCTTCATAAACCTGACTGGTCGGCAGTTCACGCCTTACTATTTTACAGAACGTGCAATTCTCAAGCAACGAACCACTTCCTTCAATCATCATTAACCGTTGAGGGTTGCTTTATGATTTTATACTGGTGGTGGCGGTCTTTTACCGAGGGTTACTGGTATTTCATGTGTTTCTAATCCCTGATCACTCGGTCGCTTTACCTCCAGAATGATCGTTTCTCCTGGTATTGTATATTCTTCAAGATAACTTGCCAATTCATCACTGTTCTTAATGCTGGTATTGTTCATGGCAACGATTATGTCATTCGTTTCTATTCCGCTACCCATTGATGGGCTTGGATCAGTAAAACCGACTATTCTCCAACCATAGGTGAGTTCTATGCCCATCTCTTGTGCTACTTCATAATTCATGTTTTGCCCTTGTAAACCCAGATGAGAGTGTCCGTCGAAGGTTCCATCCTTTATCAAAGCATAGATTTCCCTCAGTATTGTGTTTGATGGCACCGCAAACCCTAGGCCTTGTGAATCCTCTATTATGGCTGTTGTTATTCCCACAACTTTACCCAGCCAGTTCAAGAGTGGACCTCCAGAATTTCCAGGATTTATGGGCGTACTCGTTTGTATTATGTTGGCAATTCCATATCCTCCCGTGAATTCTTCTTCAGTGATAGTTCTTCCAAGAGCACTTACCAAACCAGTGGTCATCGATCCCACCAGCCCATAGGGGTTTCCTATGGCGATAACAGGATCACCAACCACCAATCCTGAAGAACCAACAATCTCCAAAGGTTTGAACTCATGATCTGGCGCGTCAACAGTGAGAACAGCCAGATCTGCATAAGGATCTTTGCCATTTATGTGAGCAGCATATCCCCTCCCATTAGAGAATGTTACACTTCTACTTCTCGTGTCATGGATAACATGGTAGTTAGTTATTACAAACATACTTCCAGAGAAGTTATACACGAAGCCTGATCCTTGAACGCTGCCTCCAGCCCCTGTTTCTCCAAAGACAAGAACAACTGAATCCCTCACTTCCTGGTAAAGCTCCGCTAACGCAGTGCCATTCTGGAATAATGTGATGTTCTGATAGGTAATGTTTGGACGAATTTTTGCCAAATCAGATAGGTTCGACTTGAGATTTGAAATATCTTCCCTAAGAACCTGTATCTGTGTAAAGGTAAGATAGTAACTGGCTATCCCACCTACAATCAATCCAACCAAAATCAAAAGTATCATGAAACTTGCAGAGAACCTTGAACGCTGCTCCTCCATTTCACCACAAACCTCGCTTTGAACGAAGATGAAACCCTCATCAATAAAAGTTCCGGAGCCCCCACAAGAGAAGATCAGAAAAACATTTTAAAGCACCAATTATGGCAAACAGCAACTTGGAGAAGACCAGATGAAGAACACAAAGGGATTGTACGTTACAAATAGAGATGAATGGCGATCATGGCTTAAAGAAAACCATAACTTCAAGAAAGAAGTCTGGGTTCTACATTACAAGAAACATACTGGCAAAACCAGTATGCCATATGATGACACAGTTGAGGAAGCTTTATGCTTTGGCTGGATAGACAGCATCATCAAAAAGATAGATGATGAAAAGTTTGTACGTAAATTTACACCAAGAAAACGCAGAAGCAGATGGTCTGAATTAAACAAGAAAAGAGCTCGAAAGATGATTAAAGAAGGAAAGATGACAGAAGCAGGAATGGAAAAAATAGCGGAAGCAAAGAAAAGTGGAGAATGGTTCAAACCTGCCCCGATAAGAAAGGAACTCATAATTCCATCATACATCAAGGAGGAATTAGCAGAGAACAGGAAAGCTCTGGAGTTTTTCAACAGCCTAGCCAAGTCCTATAAACGAAATCTGGTCATGTGGATCATGAGTGCAAAGAAGGAAGGAACACGCAAAAAACGTCTCGCTGAAGCTATCACATTATTAAACCAAAAGAAAAAACTAGGTATGAAATAAGACAGAACATTGGAATGGTAGACTGTGAATGCACCCTATGTTATGGCAAACACGCTCACTTTCTAGTTACTAGATAAACACCTGTGAAGATTAGGATTCCTCCCATTAGAAGGGAAAAAGTTACTTCTTCTCCAACAAACATCACTGCAAACAAAACTGTTATCAAAGGCTCCGCAAAAAGGAATGTGCTGGTTATGGCAGCTCCGACCTGTTCAATGACGTAGAACCAGATATAATATCCAATAACGGAACATGTAATTGACAAGTAAAGAATTGCAAGCCAGCTATTGATTGAAAGTATAAATACTTGTTGAAGCGAATTTTCAAATAGAGAAAAAGGGATCAAACATATTGCGCCTAGCACTGTCACATAGGTGACAATTAGGAGAGGGTTATAATTCTCTACTATCTTCTTTCCGTAGATGCTGTAGGCTGTCCAAAGAAATGGGGTTGAAAACAAAATGAGGCTTCCAAAGAAAAAGCTAGTTCGCGCACTTTCATCGAATTGAAGGCTTAATGTACCCCCTGTAATAACAGTGAGCGTACCTATTGCAGCCATCATTATTCCTAGGAATTGCTTTCTACTGAGCTTTTCCTTGAGTATCTTGGTGGAAAGGATGGTTATGAGAATTGGGGCAAGAAAGCAGACCAGGATCGCGGCTATGGCAGCGCCGGCCATCTGAATGCCTGTGTATTGAGCAGTGAAAAAGAAGGTAACGCCTGAAAGAGCAAGAAACAGAACTTTCGGCAAGTCCTTTACATCAATGTGCTTATAACCATTTCTCCTTTTTGTCCTGAAGAGAAGAACAACACTGAACAACAATCCAGCGACTAAAAATCTAAATGTGGCTATTGAAACCGGAGTCATTCCTTCGTTCAACGCAATTTTGACAATTACGAAAGAGCTGCCCCAAAAGATGATCAAGGCTATCATTAGAAGTGCGTTGAAGAGACTAATGGATCTGGTCTCCATAGCGAATAGTCTTGCAATCGTTCACCTATAAAGGATTATTCGAGCATTCTCCAAACTGGGTCATTGTTTGAATGACATTTACATAGTAACAATTTGTGTCCACAAAACCCTACTGTGGAGATATTACCCTCACAATCCCCCTTTTTTTCAGAGTGCTTTTTGAATCCTAGAGTTTTACACTAAAAGATTTTCTTCTAGAAGAATGTTCTATGCACGATGGAGAAAAACTAGAAAGAATAAAAGGATTTATGGTTAACGGGTGTTTCCAAAGTTTCTTATTACTATGTGAACATCTTCCATGTCTATCTTTAGGTCATTATTTAGATCATATTTCGAGATATAATCAGTGTCTCCAGTCTTAACTGAGTAAATCCTTGCGATTGCACCAACATCCCTCATATTAACAATACCATCAGGTACTCCCTTCATGAAACCAGTCACGTCAGCTAGAAGCATTCCTGAAACCTCCACAAAGTTCATACCATGGCCTAAGGTGAAGTATATGAGAAAATTCTTTTCGCCTTCAATTGTTTCGTATGATGTTGATATGCCATTTACCATAATAGAATAGTTCATTGTTAGAAGTCTTTTAGGGATAATTAAGTGAAGGTAATTATCAGAGCCATAATTCGTTATATCAAGGTAAACTCTTTTTGTAGTGTCGTTAAAATCAGTATTTAGTAATGTGACATTGGAAAAGATTGTAAGTTCGTATATGTTTTGCCACGTTATGTTGAATGATGCATACTCAGGATGAGTCATGGGCAGTCCTACGCAACCTGAAATGTACGCATCATCTGAGTAACCCATGCCTTCATAGATGCCCCTATAGTCGTAATCTACAACTTCGATTTCATCTATCCAGCCAACCCATTTGTAACCATATCTGCATGGAATTACAGCCTTGTAGGGATATCCTCCCACTAGCCCGGTTGTAAAATAACCATCATCGTAGCGAAGGATAGTACCATTAGCTTTCAAAGCCAACAAGGTAGTTGGATGTAGTGCTACATCAATTGTGATGCTGCTTGAAAAACCGTCTTCTGCATGGAATACAACCTCCTTGGCTCCAGGTTGCATACCAGCAAGTTTCAAAAGATGGAATAAAGGTACTCCTGTCCAATTATAAGTGCGCATGGGGAAACCCACGCATTGTAGGTTGGTCACCTCCCAAAACATAGGCATAGATTCAATCTCAGTGTATGTAAAGTTTAGAACGTTTGAGACGAGACCACTTATTACGAGATTGTCCGCAGGATCAGCTGATGTTACAGATGGTTGAGAAACGATCAATACAAAAATCAAACAGCCAATCATCGTAAGTATTGCAGCGTTACTTAGAAGTTTCATCGAAGTTAACCTCTTCTTGAAATATGACATATGTCATACATATAAGTATAATGTGTGTAACGCTTAGCCTGTGCTCTAACATGAACTATTGTTCAGACTTACTTCATAAGAAGTCTAATCCAATGTTGTTATCCAAAAGGAGTGGACGCAAAACCCACTATTTTATTCGGCAGTAGAATGGTAATGAGTAATTTGACAACTAAAATCGTGTGGGCTTCAGAATTTTTCTATTGGACCAAAAAAAATAGAGTATGGTGGGATACATTGCCTTCTTAGTTTTACACGGATTATTTTGATTAAAATATTGGTCTGATTAGATTATGTGGTGATATGACTCTAATGTTTGTGTGACCTTCAAACGGTGTTCCATCCGTTAGTTCACCTGTTACTTTTAAGGTGGCATACATTCGGTTGTTTTCCATTTCCAAAGGATCTAGGGATCCAAGGATAAGTTGCATTATCTCGCTTCGACTGAATTTAACCATTAAATCTGTAATATTGTCATTGTCATAGTCTCCAATTGTATTTGGACTAACCTCTGCAGGGATTGTACCATTTGTCAAGATTGTGGAGATGTCAGTTTCGCTGGAATTATGTGTTTCATCAAGCTCAATATAGGTTGTAATCCATTGTCCTTCACTCTTTAGGTTGAGGGTATCTGGATCTATGTCTATTGTTGCAGCGATAGGAGAAAAAAGGATTTCTATATCGTGAGAGCTTAATGGAAACTCAAAGTAGATGTAATAATGGGTGTCATTATCATTAATGACCAAAGCTGGAGATGTCAGTTTTTCGCCATCTACTGATACTTTAAGTCCTGTTGTATTCATCATGGGGAAGATTATGTTAAGGTATCCCGTTTCTCCTGTTGTTCCTGAAGACGAGAATTTTAGAGTATTCTTGGTTGATGTTACTTGATCTATGACAGTGTTGCTCAGCATAGTGATTGAGTAATCTGCGCCAGCTAACTTTACGCCAATTTCTTTTGGATACCAGGGGTTCATTAGTGGATAAAAATCGTCATTGTTTATTCCTAAATCGTATGGAATGTCGCCAACTCCATCACTTCCTGGTTTGTCCTGATTTGATCCACAACAATCATCTTCACCAGAGTAGTCGCTCCAGTAATTTCCAGCAGATGGATAATCATTATCCCAAGTGTTTGGATAGGTATCAAGCAAGTAAACTGGATCACTTATGAAATTATTGTGATATAGGTTATTGCCAGTTGACTTCCAACCTATGTCAATTCCCCAGCCATTTGATGTAAAGTTGTTCTCACATATAGTGCTGTAGTGTGCGGTTGAAACTTCAATGCCACTCCACCAATTTCCGGTTATTGTATTGTTACGAATTACGTTGTCTCTGCCATTGCCTAAATAAATGCCTAGAAGATGATTTTCTATGCATCCATTCTTCACCGTTACATTGTTTTTAAAGTATATATCCACCCCAAACCAGGCCATCCATCCGCCAGATCCAATTATGCTATGCCCATTAAGATCCAGAACAACATCATCTGCAGTTATTACAACGGTATCATAAATGTCAGAAGTAAGGGTAGTGCTGGTTCCGATATAAACTGTACTACTTCTCGGTTGTATAAAGACATGGTGAAGTTGAGACAGGTCTTGAACGTATGTATAACTTCCTGATTCATCAGTTGTAAAAACATTTTCATTAACATAACTATCTTCATACATGTAATAGGTTGATAAGGGACTGAGATTTCCTAATGTTATTTCCGAAGAAGACGCTAAACTGGCATTCTCGATGTAATAACTTATCATGTCAGAAGTACGTGCACGTAGCATTATGTGAACTATTTCTGTGGTCTCAATTGAAAAATCGAAGTCTGGTAGCTGAAAGTATGTTCCATTTGCATCTAGAAATTCTGGAGAAGCTTCTGTTGCTATGCTACAGGGAATTATAACAAATGCGCCAGTCAAAATGTTGGTAAAGAGCAGTAAAAACATGGTCAATGCAAATAGCTTCTTCATTCATTCACGCTCCTGTGTTTATTGGTATCTTTAGACAGCCCCACCTCGGCTGTTCGGAGGTCTTTTAATGGAGAATTTACCTCGAGTTTGTTAATTTCTTTGTATCTATATAAAAAACTTATGAAACAATGTGCTAGTGAAATTTATATTTGATAAATTATTCCATCGATGCTTGTCATGTTACTTGTATTTTGAGTTGCGAACTTGGTTGTCATGAAAATTATAAAGAGAAAAGAATAACAAGTACATGTGGGTTGTCATCGCTTTCTGATGACATCTACATAGTAACAATTTGTGACTACAAAACAATTCTGTGGAGATATCGCCCGCACAATTCCTCTTTTTTTGGGATTCTGTGCGCTTGGAATAATTTTCTGAGAAAGATGATGTTATGTTGTTCAGAAAGCGTAAGTAACTCATGACTAAAACATGTTGTAAGCTCCCATTTGCACAACGCACTGGAGATATCTCCCGCATCCTACCCTTTCTTCTGGATAGAGTGTGTGCTCTTGTGATAGCACGCCCGACAAGAATTTTCTCAAGATAAGGCAGTGTATCAACGTTAAGGCAAAACATTTAATAGTTAGAAATACATAACCTATTATTAGAAATAATTAATAAAATGTTAGATATAATTAATGGGGGTCGAGAAACACGAAAAAATATAGAAGAATATTATTCGTCTTAGGAATTTTGATTTGTCTAGCTGGAACAGCAGTGATGTTTGACGGAGCAATTCTGGGCGAAACAACAACAAATGTCGCGACCGTACTCGGAATAACAGGAATAGGTCTAATCGCAACCCAAAGAAGAGCAATGAATAACGGAGGTGAATAGACATGGCTACATTCGTATGGCCAATAATTCTAATCCTAAACGCTGTGATAATTATTCTAGTGGCAATATTTGTGATCTGGACGGTGCAAAAAAACAAGAAAGCAGGATATCCAATGCAAGATGAGCGAACATCAAAGATTCAAGGTAAAGCAGCACTCGGCACATATTATATTACCTTAGCCTTCATGGTATCAATACTGCTGTGGAACATTTTCGGAAACGAGTTTCTAGCCTTCTTGCCTGAACTGGAAACAGGATGGACTGTAATCGCCATAATGCTGGTATCTGGATTCTCGTTCGGCTTGCTGAGCTGGTACTACGCTAAAAAAGGAGAATTCTGATGAAATTCAAAACCCGAATCAAAGAGTTAAGAGCACGATACGACTTGACCCAAGACGACCTAGCAAAAAGCGTGGGGGTCAGAAGAGAAACAATACTTTACCTAGAAAAGGGCAAGTATAATCCATCGCTAATGCTAGCTCATCAGATAGCTCAAACACTAAAAACCACAATAGACGACCTATTTATTTTCGAAGATGAAAAAACTCAAAATGAATAGCGCGTGCAGGGTAGATTTTAACCTATATATGTGGTTAGAAGCTGTTGAAGCTAAACATCTTTTCAAATGATTTCTTTTTTCTTGGTCTTGGGTGTTCAGCAGGGTAACCCAGGGTTACCAGCGCAACAAATTTCCATTTATCAGGGATCTTCAGCAATTCTTTCACTTTTTCTTCGTTGCAGGCTCCTATCCAACATGAGCCGATCCCTAAAGTCCATGCAGCTATAACAATGTTCTGCAAAGCAATAGTGGTGTCAACAACAGCCCATTTTCCAGTCAAAAGCGATTTTATGTTTGCACACCCAACAATAGCGACGGGAGCATATTTGACAAAACGATTAATCAAATTATCGCACAAGTTCTTTAGCAGATCATGATCATTCACAACGACGAAACGAACAGGCTGTCTATTAGCAGCAGAGGGAGCCTGCCTGCCAGCTTCAAGAATTTGCGTCAAAACCTCTTCAGGTATTTCTTTGTTTTCATAGCGTCTAATGCTCCTTCGGCTAAGAATCAGATCAAGAAGAGACATGAACCCTCATTCTTCCTAAACTCTTTGTTTGTAGAAACAACTTTTTAAAGTATTTGTAGTAGGGCAAAGCGTGCGCTCATTATGCACGTAGGAGTCTAGTTCCCATGAAAATTACCCACGCTGCAACTATTAGACCTTCAATCATCTCTGGAACAGCAAACCCAACTTTGAACGTCGAAACCAAAAGGAAAATGGGCAATACTAAAATGGCTATTAGAGCCCCAATTCCAGCAGATATGCTAAACTTTTTCAGTGTGTTGTCTTTTACACTCAAACCTATTAGAATAAACCCAATAGGCGCCAATAAGAACTCACCCAAAGCAACGATCCCATGCAAGATTGGATACGATATAGTAAAGATCCCGACAAGAAATAAAGACACACTGCCTAGCATCACAAAGACCACTCCTACCTTAGCCAATTGCCCTCTGGGCAGATATTCACGCAATCCAATTGCAAAAAGAAAGTTGAATATGCCACTAATTATTACAGCAGCATTAAATAGCAAGGATACTTCTCCAACACCCAACTCACTCAAAGCGTTTGAATCCCATCTAAACCACGGTGAAATCAGCGTGGACGCAAAAACCATAGCCAAAGTCAAAACTGAGCCAACAATACCACCCAAGCCACCCCACCAAATTAATCTCTGACCATAATCATTAACCTTCAACATTTTGCGAAACCATTAAATGAACTAGTATATACTCACGAGATATTAAGATCTAGGCGCGCGCTTATCTGCTTGTTATGTGTTTGTCTTCTTCAGCGATACATTCACGAAGAAGTTCATGAACTGCTTTGGAGTTTTTCATAACTTCGCATTCACGTTTCTTCAGAATCATCTTCTTGTCTCTTATTCTGTTCAATTTGGTGCGTGAACGAAGACTTGTCCAGACTCCCCAAATAGTAAGAGTTGCAAAAAAAATGAGGTTGAACGCATCAAAGAGAATGGCATACTCTAGTTGCAGAAAGGAGAACATGTATGCAATGACGGTGCTCGCTGCTGGAGCTAGCACAGTCAACGCTAATCCTGTTCTAAATTCAGCGAGTGCTGTTCTTTCTTCCGCTAGATAGTTTCTCTCCAGAGCTAGCAACGTGCGTAATTTGGCTAGAATCTCTTGATCAGTCGGCTCAGTCATATTCTAACCTCTAGCGTAAGGCGTAATCCTATCTTAGGATTTCACCATATTCTTCATAGGGCATTATTGAGAGATATTCCATCAAACCCATGAAACCTTTGAGAATATCAGGTTCTTTGTGAAATTCTTCATGTGCGTTCTTACTTGCCCAGAAAGTCAACATTACATATTTGGTTGGTTTGACGTCGATATTCTCGTATTGGCCTTGAAGTCCACTTCCTCCATAGGAAATCGTTGAAACTCTGAATATTTTTGAGCCAAGAAATCCCTTCTTCCTGTAAGTTATTCGGCACAATTCTTTTGTTTTTTCTTCGAACTCTTCTTCAATGCCAGGCTTTACTGATAAGTAGTTGATGGCACATAGTATTGGCTTTCCTTCTTTCTTGTATTTCTCAAGCTTTTCCTGTGGAACTACTGTAGCTTTGACTGCTTTCTGAGCTAAGTATTCCACAGCTATCTTCGCCCTTCTGCCCGTATCGCAGTAAAGAAGTGCGTCCTTGTCTTTCAGAAAGTCTATGTAGTACTCTAAATCAGAGACGGGAATATTCAGTGATCCTTTGACGTGGTTCTTATAGTACTCCTCTCGACTTCTTACATCCACTATCAAGTTCATCAGTCTCACCTGTTATACCGCTATCTCTTGGTTTTCATATTATAATTTACCCTGATTCCTTGTGTAAACAAACTAACAGTGGATGGGTGAGAAGCACGCGTACTTAAGCAAGCATAACTGATTTACATTTGATTCCCCATTAGTAAATCGTGAATTGAAATGCCTGAAGAAACAGCAGAGGATCTTGAAGAAGTCGCTCAAAACGCGCAGAAGGTTACTACACCTGATGTTTGTAAAACCCCAACTCCTGCAGGAAAAGTGCCTGTTCCTTATCCAAACATTTCAAAATCGAGTGACACCACATCTGGTAGTAAGAAGGTGAAGACTGAAGGAAAAGAAGTGGTGAAAAAAGGAGCATCTTACAAGAAAAGCTCTGGAGATGAACCAGGACAAACAGGATCTGATGTAATTGGTAGAATCACCAATGTGGTGAAAACCAAGAAGCTCTTCAATGTTCCAATTGTGGTTTGGGGTGTTGCAGCAATTATTCTCATAATGATGATTTGGATTCTAACGTTGAGTAGACCACAACCAGTAGAGCATCTTGAACACGCAATTCGCTTGTTTAGTCGATGAGCCTATTGTTTACGCGCGCTAAACTAGTATCGCGCGCGCGCGTGTTCCTATTGGCTAGCTAATTTGGCAATGAATTCTTCAGTTTTCTTGATATACTGGTTGGCTTCTACTTCCTTTTTTCTATGTAGCTTTAGTGTAGCGACTGGTTTCTTTCCACAGAGCGACTCCATTTCCTCAAATGGGTCATCATCGGTGTACTGGTAGGTGCAGAAGAAAGCCACCTTCTTAAAATGGTCTTTGTATTCTTTGATGTAGGTTCTGATAGGCGTTGAGGTCCTACGATTCCACTTCGGGGTTCCGATTATGACGATGTCAAATAAGGCAGGGTCATTATTCACCTTCTCCAGTTTGGTTGACTTTTCAAAGGTTG
>JASFPN010000026.1:0-20370 GCA_050115965.1 Candidatus Bathyarchaeota archaeon | reverse complement strand
TCTTTGATGTAGGTTCTGATAGGCGTTGAGGTCCTACGATTCCACTTCGGGGTTCCGATTATGACGATGTCAAATAAGGCAGGGTCATTATTCACCTTCTCCAGTTTGGTTGACTTTTCAAAGGTTGCATCTTTTCCTGCACGTAACCAGCCTAACTTTCCTTTTCTACTCGTTGTATCATGAATTTCCTCTTTGACACATTTAAGGAGAGATGCTAGTTTTTCCCCGACTTCTTTCGTGGTTCCAGTTCTAGAATAGTAGACCACAAGTGCATTCATTCAGTCTTAAACATCCAGTAATGATTACCCATAGTGGGTTGCTAATAAAGATGCTAACTGGATTCGAATCACACGATGTTGGGTTGGTTGGATGGGAGGGATTCAAACCCCCACACGCACATACGCTCGCGCCTGATACTTGCGCGCGCGCTATTTTTTTTCGTTGGCGATACCATCGTCCTATGCATACTATTTAAAATATATCTGTAACTTCCGGGACTTAATTGTGGAAATCAAGTATCCAAAGAAGGAGATGAATGTATATGATTGAAGTGAATAAAACTTTTAATTTGCATCCGCAAGTTGACCAGAAAGCGTTAATGGAGTATAGAAAGAAAGCGATTGAAACACTACTGCAAACGCCTGGGGTTGTTGAAGTACGTTCTCAACGTAATTTCTTAGGTACACCTCAAGTGCGATTAACGATTGTATGGCAGACGATTGCCGACTGGGCTAAATTTGCTGAGAGCGAAAAAAGATTCGCATTTGACAATGAACTCCGTAAATTCGCGTCCGATATACGCATCGAGATTTGGGGACCTTCACCAACCGTTCCTGAACCTCTCCAACCAAGAAAATAAATTGACAGATAAGAGGCGCGCGCGAGATTAAGCCATGTTCAAGTTTCTTCTAGGATTTCTTGGTTTTCGTGCGCGCGCACGCAAGAAGCCAAAGAGTTTGTTATCACCCTTACAAATCGTTAGCGAGCTTAGCGCGTGCGACATCGCGTAAACCATAAAACTGAGAGATGGGACATTGAGATTAAATCGACTTCAGGAAGATTGCCAATGAAGGTTATGTTTATTGAACCTCCAAGAGAATTTTGGTTCGTTATGGGAGAGTATCTCCCTCCACCTTTTGGAATCATTCAGCTTGCGGCGTATCTTGAAAGAGAAATCAAAGATATAGAGATTAAGGTGTTAGATTGTACAGCTCAAAAGCTTGATTGGAGTGAAATCGGAGAAGAGGTCAAATCATTCAACCCAGATATTGTGGCTGCTAGTGCCTTTGCAACATGTAATGCATACCTTGTATTGAGAACTATTGAGGTTGCCAAAAACGTAAATCCTGATATTCTCACAGTAACTGGAGGCCAGTACTTTACTGCTACTGCCCAAGAGAGTATGGCAAAGTATCCTGAAATCGATGTTATCGTTAGAGGAGAAGGGGAAGAAACCTTAACAGAACTGGTAAAGAACTGCAATAAAAAATCCAAGTTTACAGACATTAATGGACTATCCTTTAGACATAACGGAAAGGTTATTCACAATGTAAATAGGCCTTTGATCAAGGATTTACATAGTCTTCCCTATCCTGGATACCATTTTGTGAAAGATCTGGTGAGTAAGTATCATTTTGCTGCTATGGCTGGTCGTGATGCACCGTACGCGTTGGTTGAGGGTGCGAGAGGCTGTTCACATAACTGTACTTTCTGTACTCAATGGAAGCTTTGGGGTGGAGTCTGGAGGTTAAAGACTCCTGAAAGAATTGCTGATGAGATAGAGTTCTGCTACAACGAGTATGGTAGCAGGTTTATTTGGTTGACAGATGATGATTTTGGTCCTGGTAAAAGAGCAAAAGTTCTTGCTGATGAACTTCTAAAACGAAACCTCAAGGATCTAATGCTTTTCATTCAGTGGAGATGTGACGACGTAGTTAAGCATGAACAGGTACTACCCAAATTGAGAAGAGCAGGTTTATACTGGGTAATGGTTGGAGTGGAAAGCCCTAAACAATCAACATTAAAAGATTTCAGGAAGGGAATTAGTGCAGAACAGGCTGTGAAGACCATAGGTTTGTTGAAGGATAATGACATCTTTTCTCATGCTATGTTTGTGATAGGTGAACGAAAGGACACAGCAACGTCGATTGAAGAAACTAGAAAGTTTGCAGATGAGTTAGATCCAGATTTTGGGATATTTACTGCTCTCACTCCTTTTCCTGGAACCGAAATCTATGAAGAGGCTAAACGTAATGGCTGGATTAAAGATGATAACCTTTCACATTATGATATGGCTCATGCAATAATGCCAACTGAAACCTTAACAGTAAGCGAGGTTCAGGAGGAGCTTTACAACTGCTATAGAAGCTTCTATGGATCATGGAAAAGAAGACTTGGAGGATTATTCTCAAGCAACAGATTGAAAAGTAGACTCTATAGACATATGATGGGGCAAGGAGTAGTAAGACAATTTAAAAACCTAATTCCACTAGCAGTCTGAGTATGGACGACTACTCAATAGATGTCGATAATTAGCGCGCGCACTCAAGTCTTTGTCCTCATGTTTTTGCATGCATTTCTGGAACATAGTTCTATCGTGTGCACTATGCGCGCGCATACGGAGTCTATACAGGACTTGAGTTAATAGGAGCAATGAGTGGTCCTCTCGTCGGAAGTTTAGTGTGGACCATTAACCCAGAAGTACCCTTCTATCTAAGCGCGTTACTGTTATCGCTATCCATCCCACTTTTTTTGGTCTTAACAGTACTTTCGAAGCGCAGGAATAAATTACGTGCGCACTCTCCATAAAGCATGGTTTGAAGAGACGCGCGTACTCCCGCAAAACCCCGTTTTTCTGGATAGAGTGTGTGCTCTTATGTTAGAATTCTTTTTGGCGCGCGCGCTTCTATAACATTTTCAAGAGTCTATATCGCCAATAATTCATTCTTAAGGATTTACTTGCTGCTTGTATAATGTGTAATCTTTTTCTATATACTCTTATATTCTGAATTTACCACTTCCTGTATGGTAGCACGTGCAATTATTGGAGAATAATCAGCGCGCGCGCGCTTCAGAAATTTTAGGACTAATTCTTTTGGTACTTCTTTTTTCATAATTTTAGCAAATCTTCCAATTCGTCCAGTTTTAGGAATTTTATTCTCAACTGAATTCATTTCGTCACCATATTGTATTTGAAAATAATTCATCATCAATAGAATCATTTGCGCGCGCGAGTGCACGCGATGATGATCAGAAAACGCAAGTAACTTATATTAAAAACATGTTGTAAACTGCTGGTTCATATGGTGATCTCCCATTTACACCATATGTTTGAAGAATGTTTGTCTGGAGGACAAACCATACATCTTGCCTTTGCGTTTGGGTTTATTGTTTCCACGAAATTCTGCAAATATCCAAGCCGAACTTGTTTACATGGGAATTCATGTAGACCTTTCTTGAGACGAGTTTCTTGAGTTCGACATCTAACAACACTGAGAACAGCGTTTTTATCACCTATCTCCGTTTTTTTAAAAGGTTGATCCAAAGCCCAGCTGGACATTAATAAAAGTCTCATGATCGTTTGTATGTCTTTAGTCTCTTTAGCGTTAAACATTCTATGCAAGCTTTTTGCCTCAATTATTGCCATGGTTTTCCAGATTTCTGTGTCAATCTTGGTTGCTGCTTCTGTGCCAAACATTTCTTCTATCTTTAAAAAGTATAGGCCATCCACTCTCCATATGTTCCTAACTTGAAGATATAAGAAGTCAAACTTTTCTTTGGTAGATAGTTTTGATAGTATTTCACGGTCTTTGATACTACCATGAGGGTATTTGTTCAAATAAGGCACCCTTGAACTAGATTTATTCGAGGTTAACCTTTTAAACATAATCTGCCCTGAAAGAAATGACGAGTTGCCAGGGATTTGGAGCATTTAGTTGAGACAATTGTGCTGGGGGTTGTTCAAGGGCTAACTGAATGGCTTCCGATCTCGAGTACTGGACACCTAAGATTGTTCGAAAACTTCTTCCGGTTAAAAGTTCCAATTCTTTTTGATGTCATTCTTCATGCTGGAACCTTGGTTGTTGTTCTGATATTTTTCAGAAAAGATTTACGGGATATATTGTCAAGACCTCACGGTAATATACAATTTGGCGAAAAGAACGTGATTTCTCTTATTGTTGTTGGTACTATCCCAACAATAGTAGTTGGTTTAATATTTGGAAGTATTATAGAGGATACTTTTAAAACTAGTCTACCAATAGGTATAGCGTTCCTATTATGTGGAGCTTTGTTGTATCTTTCTAAGAAAAGAAGGGAGAACATACATGGGGTAACATTTTCAACAGCTTTCTTAATTGGTGTTGCTCAAGGTGTGGCAATAATCCCCGGCATATCGAGAAGTGGCTTCACCATTGCTACTGCTCTTCTTATCGGTATTAAGCAAGAACAAGCCTTCAAGTTTTCCTTTCTATTGTCCATACCTACTCTTCTGGGAGCTATGGGCTATACGATCGCTACGGAGGTGGGAGAACTGTCAGCTTCAGGTATTGGGTGGGTAGAGATGCTAAGTGGTGTGGTTGTAGCCATTATTTCTGGATATTTCACATTGAAACTATTATGGAGAACTCTAGCACAGGGAAGGTTTCATCTCTTTGCCTTTTATTGTTGGTCATTAGGTCTTCTGTTGGTTCTTTGGGAAATATTTCAGCCAACTTGGTTTGTCATATAGAAAATCTGTTAATGCTTCTGCGAAGTCCACATTATTCTTATAATCTTCCATGATCTCTTCGTTAACAATAATTGTGAACTCCTCACGAATCCTATTTGAGATTTTTTCAGCTATACCTATTTCTCTTCCACCATCAACCAAGCTTTTCTTTAGTAGTAATGTGGCATTATTGTACTTTCGACGAACTTCCACAACCCATCTTCCATCTTCTATATAAGGCCCAGAGATTGTTCTCGGATTGTCTATATGTTTCAACAAAAAGCTTTCACAAGCTTTCTTTTTCGTGAGAGGTGGTCCCAAATGTTTTCTGACAGGTGATATGATGAGATTTTCCAACTCGAGAATGAATAAGTTAATCGTTTTTTCATTGCTCCATGATTTGCTACGGAGAACTTTGAACCCATAAAAAATAATATGTCTTTTTAATGCGTGTTGGGTTCGATACAACTGACCCCACAGGATATCTGGAACAACTTTCAAACTTCCAAACTTCAGAAAGATAAGATCCGTACCACGAGTGTTCAGATGCTGTCTCAATTCATCTACTGATAAGGCCGTTGTTTTAGGTGGAAAGAAGAACCCCATCTGCGGGTTGTTTAGAAACACTCTTCCAGCTGCTATAAAAGTTTGAAGTTTTACGGGTCTTACAGCTGAAGCGACGTTTCTCGCCTTGTCGACCGGGTCAACCATCACAAAGGGGTCCTTAAATAAAAGCTCTAATTCATTTATTCTTCCCTCATAATAGCCTTCAATATCAATCACTATTTTCTCCATCGGCTTCGCAAAATAATTCAACGTATTTAGAAAGGATTTGTGTTTTAAAATTAGAAGTTCACATAAATACCCACTAAAACCTCCCACCTTTATTTCTGCTCCGTAGACCCCTATGCCCTTCATAAACTGTTTTAAAAGCCGAACATCGCACTTCATTTTCTCAGTTAATCGTTTTTTCACAAATTCTGTGTGAAAAGGTGTACGGTCCGTGGCGCTAATCCATTTTCCCTTTCTTACTTTGTAGCAGGGAACTATGTTAATTCTGATCTTGTCAACTGTAGCCTCTAGGTATGGGTGCTCTGCAAATCTCTCGATCTGTTTTAAACCTGCAGTAGCCTTTCGAGCTATTCCAAGACAAATTTCCCCGAGGGATTCTCTTGGAATAGTCGTTGGAACACACATGAATATGTCAATATCAGGTTCTTCCTTCAACCATGTATCCTTAGCAACTGAGCCAGCAAGCACTATTTGAGCTTCAATCCCTGATTGGTTTGATATGTTTCTCAGTTTCTGCTTCAGCTTGACAGCTAAAGTGAATGCACTTTCTCGATCCTTTTGATTTGGGGTGATCCTATCAACGACTACTGATATTATAGACTCAAATTTTCTACTCATAGATACTAACTCTTTCTACTATTGTTGTGAATGGGCTATTTTAAGAGTGGAATAGACCGGACCTTTTGGAGTGAGCGTGCTTTTCTTTAGTTTAAGACATTCAGCTCGTATTGTGCCAAATTCGAAAATACTGTTGTCTTCTACGAATTTTGTTAACTCAGCTCGTGCTCTTGAAGATTTTACCCGGGCGATCGTTAGATGAGGGCTGAATCCCTTCCGATCACGTGGAAATCCTAGCTTTTGTAAATATGACTCCAATTGTATGGAAATGTTCTTTAAGTGATCAGCACCTTCGGTTATTCCTGCCCAGATTACCCTTATGTATCGTAGGTGAGGAAAAACACCAATCCCTTTTATCTTGATATTGAAGGTTTTATATTCTATCTTTCTCATCTTTTCGTGAATCTTTTCAATCATGGCAAACGATATGTTTCCAAGGAAATGCATAGTCACATGTATGTTCTCAGGCTTCACCATTTTAAGATGTGCTCCAGTATTAGCAAGGCTTGCCTGTACATCTTTCATCTTGGTTATAACTGACTCTTCGTTTATGTCGAACGCTATAAAACTTCTGATAGATTCGGACATTAAGTGGTTTCCTCGAATGTGGTTTATTTTTTTCTGTTTATAAACTCTTTTTGAATAGTTAAGTTATTAAGGCTGGTTTGCAGCGTCAGCTCAACTTCGGTTTAGGCTTTGAACCATTTGAATATGAGATATGTTGTTTTACCTTTATTTGGATCATTTACAGCAATAATGAACCTCTTCCTTACTGTTGTTGCTAATCTTCCTGCCTTCACGATCTCTGTTGCTGTAATATTTGCCTTGGCATGCTTAACAGAGACCATGTAAGGGGCATGTTCCAAGCCAGGGCCATGTTTGTAGACAGCAAAATCGCATCCAAATTTTATGCCAGGCGTGACTATGAAACCACCTTCCCGAAAGTGACGGAAAATGGTGTATTTCTCCTCAAACTCGGTATACAACCCTTTAGCCCTTTGACGAAGTTTTCTTAATGGCACTTTTTTCTTCTCAGTGCCTTCATATACATCTATAAGTTTTTTCTCAACCAAATAGACTCCTTCCATCAAGTCAAGAATTAGAGGAACTGAAAACTGTGGAATCTTGGGTTTTGCAATGCCCAAAGGCTTACCATAAAAGCCTGCTTTATAAAGTCTTGATCCTTCTGTTGAATCCCATACAACTAAAAAGTTTTCAATTAATTCAACATGGATTCTTTTAGACAATGTTGTCCCTTTAAATCATAAACGATAATATTCTAGCAGCATCTGCAGCATCTTCTGCCTTATCTGCGGAGTCTTCTAATAGTTGAAGAATGTCTCTCATGATTAGTAGTGCAGGAAAGTCTAGGTTACTATCCAAAAGTTTGATCTCAAGTTCTCTGTATATCTCATCCACAGCGCGTTCAGCAAGTTCTACGTCCTTTGCTTTTACCAGTGTTTTAGATGATCCATATCCAAGCACCATCATTGTTTCTCTTAGTCGTAGTATTGCTTCTAGTACCGCTTCAGAAAGTCTTAGTAGTCCCCTTTTTATCTCTGCGGGCACATTCCAATCGTGAACCATGATCTCAAGTAAGCGAAAAGCTATTCCTTCACAAAAATCAGCGATTTCACTTGTCAAATTGGTGAATCTGAGAAAGTCTTCTCTACTTAGTAGTACAGCTCCGATCTCAGCAAGTTCCTGAGAGACTAATCTCCTGGCTTCATCGACTTCGTCTTCTTTACTTTGAATTATGCTGAAATATCTACTAGCTCTCTCTTGATCGTTCTTCAAAAAACAGTCTATCATTTGTGGGATGATCCTTGTTATATCAAGAACCTTTCTTAAATGATCTTGACTAATGTCTAACGCTTTCCGTTTCACGCGTCTTTCGGTCTCTGCTGGAAGTACCATGTTTCTAAACCGACCATCTTTTATGAATACATTTTACAAATGTTAATGCGTTGAACTGCCTAAAAATGTAACGTCGTATTAATTTTTAAAATGTCTGCCCAAATCGATGAAATCTGTTTTCCAGCAGAAATATTTATTAAGAAGTTCTGGGAGTTCTTTGGTTTGGCTTCTAACCTGTTTCCAAGAATCGCGATCACGAATCGTAACTGTGTCGTCTTCAAATGTTTCATAGTCTATGGTGATTCCTAAGGGAATCCCGATCTCGTCAGCCCTGGCATACCGTCTACCGATGGAGCCTGCTTCATCATATTCGGCTATAAACCCGTGATTTTTAAGCATTTGACAGATCTCAGACGCCTTCTCAGGTAATCCATCCTTACTTACCAATGGATACACTCCAATTTGTATTGGAGCGATGTCTCTGGGAAAGCTTAGTAAAACCCTGCCGTCCCTGATGGTGTAGGCAGACTCCAAAGCAACATAAACTAGTCTATCTGATCCGAAACTTGGCTCAACTACGTGAGGAATGAAGTGTTTTCCACGCTTCTTCGTCTTCACGTGCTTAATTTCAACATGTTCTGGTAGTATGATATATCCCTCAATTTTGTAACGTCCAGTTTCATTTAATGAAGCCTCAACTTCTGCTGGATTTACATTAAGAAGTCTTTTGGCCACTTTTTCGGCTTCTCCTTTGAATGTGGGTCCAAGTTTCTCCATCAAAGGCTTCAGAGATGTTGAAATCTCGTCAATTGGTTCCTCAAATGATTTATACGCTCTTAGATCACTTCCACTAGTCTTTATGTGGCTTCGTAGATCATAATCTGTTCGATTGACATGGCCAGAGACTTCAATCCATCCCCAACGATCAACATGAACCTCCTGATCGAAGCTTTGAAGAGCGTAATGCGCACTTTCCCATGGGAGTTTCTCAATGAAACGCTGTCTTTCCTCGGAAACTCCCAACTTCATTAATAGTTTCTTCGCTAGTATCATGAAAACTGCTTGCCATTCAGTTTTAATGTAACCTTTCTTCAATGCATCCTTCAGGCTTACATTTTCAGCTTTTTCAGATCCATGTAATCTGTTCTCTGCCATTACTAATGGTAATTTTTCATCTTTTAATTCTTCGAGCAGAAAGCACTTGGGATTTTCTGGATCAAAGAAGAACTCCAAGTCCATTATTGTGAATTCTCTTAAACGGATTGGGCCTTGTCTTGGTGAGATTTCATTTCTTAAGGCGTGACCTACTTGTAAGACGCCAAAGGGTAGTTTTTCTCTTGCTAAGTCGTAGAGGCGTTTGAATTCTACAAATATGCCTTGGGCTGCCTCTGGGCGACCATAACCTTCTGCTCCTGAATATGGGCCGATTGAGGTTTTGAACATCGTTAGAAATTCTCTTGGTTCCCCAAGTGAACCACTGCATTCTTGGCAGCGAATCTTATGTTTAATAATTTCGTTCTTGACTTCTTCAAGAGTGAGTTTCTCAAGATCTGCCTTTTTGATTTTCCTAGATTGTTGCATTAGATCGTATGCACGAAAGCTTCGTTTACAATCAAGACATTCCACCATGGGTTCTTTGAAACTATCAATATGGCCTGAAGCTTCAAGGATTTTGCGGGGTGTAATTATTGGAGACTCAATCTCGAAGATACCTAGTTTGTTACCAAAGTTCTCTCTAACTTTTTGTTCAATGTTCTGTTTTAATTTTGTACCTAGAAAACCATACGTTATAAATCCTCCAACACCGCCGTATATTTCGTATGATTGCCAGAAAAATCCTCGACGCCTTGCCAGCTCGTTCACTGCTGTGAATCTTTCCGTTGGTTTTGTTTTATCTGCCAATGTATTCAGCCTCTTTTATATCGACACTCTGAGTGCTTAAGAGAATTACTGAAAATAATTGTTTCACGCCTTTTCAGGGTATGTTTCATTGAAGACACTCATGCATTGTTGGTTTAAACGAGATACTCCTGGTTGCTCATATGTGTTGCTGGCCCAGTAGTTTATATAGAGAACTTTGGAATAAGTTGAGTCATCTTGGTGACCGGTTTGTCTAAAATAAATGTGGGATTGATTGGTGTTGGTAACTGTGCTTCTTCTCTTATGCAAGGTTTACATTACTATGGAAGTTGTGAGAAGAGAGAAGAGTCTGTTGGATTACGTAATCTTACTCTCGGAGGATTTCATACAAGTGACATTGAAATAGTGAGTGCGTTTGATGTTGATAAACGAAAGGTTGGTGAGGTCCTCTCGGAAGCTGTTTTTGCCCCGCCAAACAATACCTTAAGGCTTGTTGAGATTCCAAAGAGTGGTCCTTTGGTTCAGAAGGGGCCCGTCATGGATGGTTTAGGTGATAATGCAAAGAAACTCGTAAAATTAAGTGATTTTTCCAGTGCCAATGTTGTTGAGGTTTTGGAAGAAAGTGATACTGAAATCGTGATTAATTTACTTCCAAGTGGGGCGATCAAGGCCTCTGCTTGGTATGCTGAACAAGCTTTAGCAGCAGGCTGTGCTTTCATCAATGTCACCCCAGTCTCCATTGCAAGTGATTCTGCTTGGGATAGACGTTTTAATGATGCGAAACTGCCAATCGTAGGGGATGACTTGATCGATCAGGTGGGTGCGACGACTCTTCACAAAACTTTGTTAAAACTTCTTTCAACACATGGTGTTCGTGTGACACAAACCTACCAACTTGACGTTGGTGGAGGAACAGAATCTCTAGAGACTCTGGAACGAACTAGAGATGTAAAAAGAGTTCTTAAAACGCAGTCAGTTAAGAAATCACTTCCATATAATGCTGATGTGATCGCTGGTTCTACTGACTATGTGGATTTCCTACAGAATAGGCGTGACAGTTACTTCTGGATTGAGGGTTTATATTTCTGTAGGGTACCAATGCAAATTGATCTGAGACTCTCTACTGTTGATGCGCCAAACGCTGGTTCTGCTTTGTTGGACGTTATAAGGGCAGTTAAGATAGCCCTAATAGCGGGGGTAAGAGGAAGTGTACTGTCGATTTCTTCCTACTTCTTTAAACGCCCCCCACAACTAATAGAGCCAGAAAAGACTGAGGAACTATTCAAAAAATTCATTAAGAATAATGTTTGAGATCAAGCGTGGTTTCCCAATTGACGTTTTAGTTCAGCAATAATCCTCTGGTGCGAATCGTTCTTTCTCATTCGATTTTTTAAGGTGACAATTGCATTAACTGGTGTTGGATCCACATTTCGTAGTATAGCCAAATACACACTTGTCAAGTCTCCGATGATGACCGTAGATAGTAACCTAGCAAGTTTAGTGTTCCCAACACTCCATACTTCATGAACTTTATCCGTCCTCTCAGATAGTAATGCTTTTGTGGCCTCGATTCTAAGCTTCGTCTCCTGCCGTTCATTTCGATCTCGAATCAATATGAATGAGCGGTACTTCAAAATCTTCTTCCTCTCACCCCACCCCTCAATTTCGTTGTGATTCAATTCGGGAAACACATCCCATCTAGCTGGAACCTTGCTGTTTTCATTAAATTGTTGTTTAAACCTTAAGGCAACTGATCGATTGATCTCAGAACTATAAACCACAGGAACTGTTCCTACGATCTGAGAAGCCAGAATTTTACAAAAATTATCTTTCAGCGGGATCCTCGGTTCATTTATTCTAATGACTTCTCTCAGAGCCTTGATGGTTTCAAAAACTTCTTCATTAACATTAGAGATTAAACCAGTTTTCTCCAACATGAATAACAGAGGAAGAAAAAGGTATGGTAAAGCTGCTCGTGGAGGTATTCCAGGTGGTACATGTAAATATGGTAAACGTAACTCTTCGGCAACTTTCAGTAGAGATCCTCCCGACCCTATACAAAACAGAGTGCACTTCTTCTCTAGAGCACTCAACATCATGCTTAATGTTTCCTCTGTTTCGCCAGAGTAACTAATTACGAGAACCAAGGTCTCCTTGTTTGCATAACGGGGTAGCTCGTAATTTCTACAGACTCTTATTGGAATCTTTAGTTTGTCTTCACCCCAGTCCATCAACAGTGCTCCTCCAATTGCTGAACCACCCATACCAGCTACAAGTATTGTTTTTGGCTTCGCGTGCCTAAATGTGATAGTCTGGGCTAACTCTGCAGCCTTTTTATAGTGCTTAGCTGCATCCAGACACAGTTCTAACATATGATGTTTGTCAATCGCTCTAATTTTACCGGCATTATCTAACGTTGAGACTGATAACGTCAATCCAAAGGATCCTCCGACGTAACCATGATTTCTATAGATCTCTGCCCTTTTAAGCACGAATGCGCAATATTCAACTCTTATGTTTTCATATTGACCTTTCAGCTAACCTAGCGTGCTCTTAAATGACAATGTATGTCATGAATAACTGACTACAATGTATGTGGATTATATTACAAAAGAATTTACGTGATTAATACGATTTTACTTTAAAAGAAATCTGATTATCGGGTGAACACCTTTGATTGGGAAAAAGGTATCTATTGCAATTCCAGCTTCTTTTGTTTCTGATATTCCGCATCTACGAGAAAAAACTCTAAGAGTAGGATTGATCGGTAGAGCTGCAGCTATTTTTAGGATAGAGGAGATTATGATCTACCTGGATGATTACAAGGTTGATCAGTTGAAAGACGTTGTTCTGATTACAACACTTCTTTCTTACATGGAAACACCCCAATATTTGAGGAAGAGACTTTTTGGACTCAAACATGAGCTTAGATATGCTGGCATATTGCCCCCGCTCAGAACCCCACATCATCCTCTGAACCGAAAAGTTAAGGATTTGCAGATTGGTGAATACCGAGATGGTGTAACATTATCGAAGAGGAAAACTGGTATTCTTGTGGATGTGGGAATCGAAAGACCGGTTTTACTTGTCGACTCAGAAGTACCAATTGGTGAAAGGATTTCAGTGAGAATTACGAAGACTGGTGATAGTGTTGAGTTGAAGCTGGCTCAGAAAGATGAAATTCCGTCTTATTGGGGCTACACCGTAACGGATGGGAAAAGTTCGTTTGGAAAAATGGTTAAGGCGAGAGGATTCGACTTGGTGGTTGCCACGTCAAAACATGGGCGTCCGTTTCAAGAAATCTCTAAAGAGTTGGGAGAGAGGTGGATTAAGGCTGAAACAGTTCTCGTGGGTTTTGGCTCCCCTGCGCAGGGATTACCTGAAATATTAAAAGTCGAGAACCTTAAATTGGAAAATATTGCTGATTTTGTGGTCAATACAGTTCCTAAGCAAGGAACAGAGACTATTAGGACTGAGGAAGCAGTTATTTCTTCGTTGGCTGTTCTGAACATGCAACCCTTCTTTAAGGCTTAAATGTCTGTTTTCCTTAAGTGCGTTTATGAATTTCGATGTTGCTATGCCTTTCACACTATTTGCAGTAACGATCGGTTCCATGTTCTTATATGATAGAGTGGAAAGGAAGTTGAAATCAACATTTGAGGAGAGAAAAATCCGTACTAGAGATGTCTTTCTACTCGTAGCTGCGATTAGTGTTATGGTTTCGATGATTGTTTTTATTCCACAGTTATTTTTAATGATAGTTTTTCTTGTTTCATATTCTACTTTGCTTTTTATCTTCACTTATCTTTTTTCAGATTTCAGGAAGAACGCAGCAAGGATCTACTGTTTGTTCTTTCTTGTGATCAGCTTTCTCACAGGAACATTCAGCTTTACGGGGTTTGGTATGAAAATTCAGTCAATGTATGGGGGGCTGGTCTTCTATTGTATCTTTGGGGTTTCGTTTCTAGCACTAATCTATGAAGAACTTAGGGTTGGATTAACAGAGCGGTGGTATTTAGCCATACTGCCACCAGCTTATTTTGTCTTGCTATACATGTTTTTCAGTGGGACCAATTTATGGTTTCCCTATTTACTTAACAGCTTTGGCATCATATTCGCTATCTTAATAATCACTTATTTAGGAATTTTATTCACTTGGAAGACATCTCTAGTCTTTTTTGGCCTTCTGACGTTGATGGATGTGATTTTAGTTTTATTTACTGGTTCTATGGTATCAGCTGCTAGGCATGTCTCTTCACTCAGGCTTCCAATGGTTATATCAATGCCAGCATTACCCCTGATTTTTACTCAATGGGGAATCCTTTTCATATCTCTGGGATTGGGTGATTTCTTTTTTGCTGGTTTAATTGGTGTTCAAACAATGAAGAAATTTGGTAAAAGGTTTGCGATTTTTTCTGTTATTGCTATGTCTGTTTCGTTCTTTATCTTTGAAACAATTATGCTGAATAGTAATGTGATGGCGTTGCCAGGAACACTAATGATAATTTGCGGATGGTTTCCTATGCTTGTTTCAAAGATGATAAGTGAGAGGATTACTGTTTAGACCCATAAATTGAATTGTGGTTTTGACCAGCAAGTAAAGGTTTTCTAGCCGAATAGTGCTCCTAATCCTTCAAGGGCTTCTTCTTCTTTTTGTTTGTCTTCCTCTTTTTTCTCTTCTTTCGCTGTTCCTGTTTCTTTTTCTGTAGACGTTGGTGTTGTCGCACCTGCTACTGGTGCAGCCATCATCGTCGGAGCCGATTTGATTGCTTCATCTATATCAACTTCATCTAACGAAGCGACTAGGGCCTTAATTCTAGCTTCATCCGTAGTTATACCTGCAGCTTTAAGCACTTGTGATAAGTTCTCCTCATTAATTTTCTTTCCAGCCTTGTGAAGGATCATTGCGGCATATACATATTCCATATTTTTCACCTCTTCATCCAATTATTTTAACTTTCTTGATCTTTCTCACGGGTCTGTTCAGTCCTACCAATAGTAGATAATACTCCATTCAAGGCCATCATTTCCATGTGGGCTTTTCTAATCATTTCTCCTATTGTTTCTTCATTTAGTACTACTGAACTTATTGCCAGTGCATATGCTTCCCTATGAGCAATTTGTAATAACTTGTTAATACTCTCATTAGTTGGATATGATACACTTAACGACAATACAAGGGCTTCTGTATGGGCTTCCTTAATAGTATGTTTTGTTTTGTCCAAGTCAATCTGAAGAAGATCTTGAGGAATTATAAAGCCATCATCATATACAACTTTCAGTTGGAGTCCTGCTTCGACAGGTTTTATCCCCAACTTTGACAGCACGCTTGCGAGTCTTTCAGAGATCTCATTACCTTCTTCTACGACCAAAGTATCCTTTGTTATGGAGACACTTCCGGATTCTATTCTTGTTGGTAATCCTACAGCGTTCAACTGGCTTATTATGGGGCCCGGTGGCTGTCCTGTACTTCCAGCAGGTATCACAACATCGAAAGCTGCTATATCACCAGATTTTGCGGTTGTTCTAACCTTGCCCTCATTTAAACGCATAACAAGTTTGAATGGATTCAAATCCGTGAAGAGATAAATGTTAGTTCCCGTCATGTGTTCCATGAGCTCTTTGAGTTCAGGTTTATCTTTTTTAATTTTTTCAACCGCCCTCTTCATTAGAGAATTCTTAATGACTTGAAGATATACAACACCAGCCAAGTTTTTTTTGAAGTGCTGCAATTGCGGAGCTCTGACCTTTCTAAGGTCAGCCATACCGATTACCTTATGCTTTTCCAGAAGTTGTTTTGTTTCCTCAACTTTATCGGCTTTGGTTTGCAGAATTTGTTCTGAGGGCATTTTTATCATTCCATTATGTAACTTTCACCGATGGTCCCATGGAGGTTTTTAAATAAATGTTTCTAATGTTCTTTAGTCCTTTTTTTAGTTTCCTCTGCACACTTATCAATACCGCTTGGACATTTTCTGCAACTTCCTCTTCTTTCATCGTCTCAGTTCCAACACTACACTGCAATAATGGTTGGTTGCGTGTTCTTATTGAAACCATCTTACGATGTTTTTTTATGGTTTCTGTTATGTCAACTGAAGGTGGAACGGGTTCAGGCATTTTTCCTCTAGGACCTAAGACTGGTCCTAAAATTTTTCCGACTGATGGCATCAGAGGAGCCTCAGCTAGGAAGAAATCGTATAAATTGGCAATATTCCTCAGCTCTTTCTTTTTCCCGCCTAATTCCATAAGCTCACTTCTTCCGATAACAAGATCAGCTTTGGCTCTTTTGGCTTTCAACGCCCGTTCTCCCGTAGCAATTACACATATTTTATTCGGTTTTTCATGTATTGCATATGGCAGTTCTATTCTTTCTCGGATTCTTCCCTCAGGTGATTTCATATCAATTTCACGCAGATTCACGACCAACTCGATTGATTGGGTGAAATTTCTTTTCTTTGAATTTTTCTGCACTTCTTTGATTGCAGCGATTATGTTCTTTCGCTCTATGGACATTTAGAGGGCCTCAAGGCTATGAGGAATATTCAGTCATTTATAAAAACATTCTCTTATTTCTTGTTTTTATTAAGTCGTCGTAATTTCCATTGTCAATCTCCTTCTGTACTTCCCGGGGGTCTTTTTCCTCAACTGTGACTCCAATACTAACACAGTTGCCTAGAACTTCCTTTACTGCACTTTTCAAATTTTTTGCCAAGAGTTCTGAGTGTTTGAGTTGGGATATTCGGATCGCTTGTTCGATTGTGAGGTTACCTATCTTTTCTGTGTTTGGTGCTCCTGAGCCTTTTTCAACCTTTAGTTCTCCAACAATCAGAGCAGAAATAGTTGGGGTTCCAACCGTAACTTCAAATTCTTTTGTTTCAGAATCAACAGATACCTTCACTGGCACTTTCATTCCAGCGTAGTCTTTTGTAAGTTCATTAATCTTGTTCACTATTTCCAGTACATTTACGCCTAAAGGTCCCAAAGCTGGACCTAGAGGTGGTCCGGCTGTTGCCTTTCCTCCAGCTACTAGTAGATCCACGGTTTTCTTGGTTCCCATTTATCAAATAACCCCTCTATCTGCTTTCTCAACAAGTTTTACATAATCAGAATGAACCGTTATTGGTAGTGTAAAAGTCGCCTCCAATAATTCCAGGGTGACTTCTTCCTTGGTTTTATCGATGCGTGTTATTTTAGCCTTCATGCCTTTGAAGGGACCGCCGATGATCTCAACTATATCGCTTTCATTCAGCTTCTCAATTATTGGTTTCTTGACAATGTATCTTTCAACTTCTGAAAAGTTTATGATGCCCGAGACTCTTGATCGCACATGTTTTACGCCAGCTATGGCTTCATCCACAAAATGCGGTCCATCTGCTTCGACAAAAACGTAACCTCTCATGGTTTCTGGGACAAGTATTGATTTTATTGGAATATCCTTCATTTCTATCTTTGCAGCAACAAGTCTGGCGACATTTCTTTCTTGGCCAGTTGTTGTTCTTACAGCAAAGATCTTCGTTGCAGGTCTTTCCGGGTCTTTTTCCATAAGGTTTCATCCTACTTTGGTTAAGCTGCTGACCCCGGCTGCAGAACCGAAGATAGAAGTTTAATTACAAAACCAACCAATCCAACTGCGCCTATGCCAAGGAAACACATTTTTATTGATAACCAAAGCTCTTTTCTTCCAGGTTTGGAAGCAAGCTTTAAGGTTCTTGAACATTGAGACAAAAAAGATCTTAGACCCATAATTGATGCGTGCTCCATTAATGCGGGCGATAGATAATACCTACAGTTCTATTAACCTTTTCCTTTGTTTCTTGACTATTAATGCTTGATCTTTTCTACCTTTACACCTATTTCTTCCAGTATTTTGATCAATTTAGGCTTATCTTTAGCCTTTATTCCTTTCCAATCTAAAATTATCGTATCAACTCTTTCGAGTGTCTTTTTCAAGCATTGCATAATGAGATCTGCATCAACGTAAGGTAGGGCATATTTCGGAATAATGTGGGAAAAGGCTAGGTTGTTCTCAAACGCTATTCGGGTAAATTTCTTATTGTAATGTGGTCCGCCTATACCTATTACTACTGTGGATGAAAAATTTCCAAAATTTGCTATTGCACCCATGGTTGCTTCGCCAACAACTTTGGCAGCCTTCACATCACGCCACTGCTTTGGTGAGCTTCCTAGTTCGACAAACATTGATGGAGCTTCCAAAGAAGGTCCATGGTGCGTCCCTTCATAGCAGACATCATAGTCAAGGTGAATTTCTTCCTTGAGTTTCATCATAATTTTTAGAACGTCCTTCATAGCATTAGCTGGTGAAATGGAGACTTTTCGAGGCTGTCCCCCCATCTCTGCTTTGCCGAGGTTTCCCGGTGTATGAACTGAAAAGGTGGGGGTTCCACTTTTACTGCTATGTCTAGAGACAAAAACTATTAGTTTGGAAGCAGGTTGTAGCTCTGCTATACTTTGTGCGAATACATGCTCAGAATTGATTGTAACCAATCTCACAACTTTATCTCTGACTTCCGTTAGGTATACGGGATTACCTTGATATTCCTCATTTGACTTTCTAAATTCGTACCTGTTAACGATGTAATTCCTAATGTTCATACTTGCAAGATCTTTACTCGAAGCAACGACTGTTATCATTATAATCTTATCCAAGACTGAAATAACAGACCCAAATAGTGCATAAAGCTTATAATTGTTGCAACGATTTGAAATTCAAATCCTGCAAGGTGGGATCCATGCACTTACTGAATCTTAAAAGTGTTACGGGCCAGCAAATAACAGAGATTGTTGACAAGGCTATTGACATTAAACATAACCCTGAAAAGTATCTTGAAGCTTTAAACTGTAAATCCTTGGCGATGGTTTTTCAGAAGACATCGACAAGAACTAGAGTATCCTTTGAAGTAGCAATGACTCAGTTGGGTGGTCATGCACTTTTTATTGATTGGCGAACAACAAATTTCGCTATAGCAGATATCTATGATGAGACACGTTATCTATCTCGAAACGTTGAATGTATAATGGCTAGATTGAAAGAGAACGTGAATTTACGGATAATGGCCAACGCATCTCAAGTTCCTGTAATTAATGGGTGTGACGAAAAGTATCATCCATGTCAGGCAATATCAGATCTAATGACCATGAAAGAGAAGAAAGGCAGTCTGAAAGGACTTCATCTTGTTTACATAGGTATACACAACAATGTATGTAATTCTCTGATAGAAGGCTGCACAAAAACAGGAGTGAAGATCACAACAGTGACGCCACTGTTCAATGAACCCTCTAGGGATGAGGAGTTGTTAGAACACGCTAGAGAATCTGGATTATATGAAAGCACATTGAATATCAAGGAAACCGTGAAGGAAGCAGATTTTGTTTACACAGACAGTTGGATTGACATGGAATTCTTCTTGAACTCCAAGTACGCTGTCGAAAAGGAGAGACGTGTTAAACTTATGATGCCGTACCAAATAAGGAACGAGATGTTTCAAGAAAGTGAAGCTTATGTTATGCACGATATGCCCATACATCGGGGGTATGAGATCAATGAAGAAATGGTTGAAAGTGAAAGATCCATAATTTACGAGCAGAGTGAAAACAGATTGTACTCAGCAAAAGCAATTCTCTTGAAAACTCTAGGAGTATCATAAGGCCCTATTTAAGAATCATTTTGACAAAGTCTTTTGGCTCGAACTCTTTTATATCGTCATATTTTTGTCCTACTCCAATGAAAAGAACAGGTTTCCCTGTGACGTGTGTAACACTTAGAGCTGAACCTCCTTTAACATCTGCATCAGCCTTTGTTAGTATTGTGGCATCTATACCTACAGAATTATGAAATTCTTCCGCTTGCATCACTGCATCATTACCTGTAAGCGAGTCCACCGTTAAGATGGTAAGATCTGGGCAAATAACGCGTTTAATTTTTCCGAGCTCATTCATTAAGTTGCGGTCAGTCTGCATCCTACCAGCAGTGTCTATCAAAACGACATTGATTTCACGCGCTTTTGCATGGCTCACTGTGTCGAAAGCCACGGCAGCTGGATCTGCCCCATATTCGTGTTTTATCATTCGTACACCCAATCTCTCTGCGTGTTTCTCTAATTGCTCAATGGCTCCAGCGCGGTATGTGTCACTACAAGCAAGAACAACTGAGAATCCCTTCAGAGTTAAAAGATGTGCTAGTTTGGCGATAGTGGTTGTTTTCCCAGTGCCATTAACTCCGACAAAAACAATAACATATGGCTCATTGTTGCCATTTTTTTCTTCAATAGTCTGTAATAACTCTATGCCATTCTTTTTGATCATAGTATTAAGTAGTGCCTGTCTTAAGCTATCTTTCACGATCTCTCGTCGATCTGAAAGCCTTTTCGTTTCGACGCCATTCAAACGGGTCAACATTTCATTGCAGATTTGTTCAGCGACAGACAACGCAACATCACTTTCAACAAGAGCCAATTTAAAATCTGAAAGTATTGGGTTTAATTCCTCAGCTTTAAGCTCCTTAGTTGTAATCTTGT
>JASFPN010000025.1:0-21048 GCA_050115965.1 Candidatus Bathyarchaeota archaeon | reverse complement strand
TGAAAATAATTACCTGGGACTGATTGCCCTAACATTAATAATAATCTTCATGATTGCCTTTGCAGTGAAGCATGTTTCTTCAAAGAAGAAACCTAGCTAACACATGCGACGCATCAGTAAAGCAAATAAACAGACAGCCCACTTAATGCTCAAAGTTACGAACAAGACTTGCGCCTAAAAAGGCACCAATTAAACATGCGAAAATCGAGACTGGGAAACTAAGTATAAAATATCTTGCCAGTTGTGATGCTGCTAAACCAAATAGAACATTCAAGTCACCTGGAAACGCTTCTCCAAATATAAAGATAGGTATTAAAAACAACATAAGAAAGACAAAGCAGCTGATAACGAAGGTGCCTGAAACGATTTTAAGACTCTTTTCAAAATTAACAATGACTGCTCCGCCTAGGAAACTTGCCAATATGATCATTAGATAATATCCAACCGAATTTTCCCAAGTGAACAAAAAGAAATTACTTGAAGTAAACACTATTAACATTGCAAATCCAATTATCAAAGTCGATGAAATACTAGTACTCTCCACGGGAACCAACCATTGGTTAAGCTTATATCATTCGAACAAATTACTTCATAGCATATAAGCCTAACTTACCTAATGAAAAGCAAATGGTGGTTTAAGTGTCTCCAATACGTAAGAGCTTGTACATCAGTATTCTAATCCTAACCATCTTCTCTCTTATTTTTATGGGATATACCTTCTATGTATACGTGGAATCAGTCTCGGCAGCTAGATCGTTGGAAGTATCACTTCTAAACATCAAAATAGACAAAGAACTCTCCAAAGCATCCTTCAATCTGACAATATACAATCCTTCGAATGTGCCGTTACACCTCCATTACATAAAGTCCGTTTTCTATTATGCTAGCGAAGAAATTGGTATAAAGGAGCTGGGGTTCCCTCCCTCGCCCGCGAGCGCGGGGGCGCTGGATGTCAAAGGTAACAAGAACATAACGATAAATCTCGGATTAGATAATCGATCGTATTCGGTGGTTGGTTGGACCTTGGATTTGAAGATCCTCTTTGATACTTCAATCCCCCAGAGAGGAAGCCACCGAACTATTTTGGAGACTTAAGCTTGCATAGTTTGGGAAACCCTCGTCGTTCTTCGGGGAGTGTCCGTCTCATCTTTAACGTAGCTGTTTTGATCCTGTCAATCTTCCTGATGTTTTTTTTGGTTCTTGTTTGGGGAATTTGGGATTTTTATTTTATAGCGAGCTACGCTATATCAACTATGGTTTCTTTGATGTGTTTATATTATTTCAAGCGAGCATTATTGGGAAGCTATTCATCTGAACCAGAGCGTATGGAGGTTCAAGAGTCTGTTGAAAGAGGCGGAAGAAGTCCATTTTATGCGTGGCTTGTTGCAGTTATCATTATAATGATTACGCCATTGCTGCTACTTCTCTTTCTTCCACAGTTTTGGCTTGTGATATTAAATGGGATAGTCTCCGGAGCCGTGATTTCAGAGATAGCCCTGTATATTCAAGGAGAATAATGAATCAAAAAAGGCTTATTCTAGACTAGTGGGAAATGGCAGGCAGTTTTTCTTTCTTTGCTAATATTTGATAATTGAGGTTCTTCTTTCTTACATATGTCTTTTGCATATGGACATCTTGGATGGAATCTGCATCCTGGTGGCGGGTTTATTGGGCTTGGCACTTCTCCTTTTATAATGATTTCAGTTCGACGAGCTGTTGGATCAGGAATTGGAACAGCTGCTATTAATGCTTCCATGTATGGATGAGATGGTTTTTTGATCAAGTCTTCTGTTGGTCCGAGTTCAGCGATTTTTCCAAGATACATGATTGCCAATCGGTTACACATATATCTGGCGAGGGCAACGTCGTGGGTAATGAACAGGAAAGTGGCTTTGGCTTTCTCAACCATCCCCAACATTAGCTTCATAACCTCTGTTCTTATTGAGGCATCCAACATTGATATCGGCTCATCCGCTACAATGAACTCTGGATTGATAATGAACGCCCTAGATATGGCTATTCTTTGTCTCTGTCCTCCACTTAGCTCATGTGGAAGCCTATAAAGATACTGTTCCGGAGGGATTAGATCCATATCTTCAAGCACTTGTTTGACTCTATCTAAAGTCTCCTCCTCATCCTTAGTTACTTCCTGAATCTCCAAGGGTTCTGCTAGTATGTCGTAGATGCTCATCCTGGGGTTCAAGGACTCGTAGGGATCTTGGAAGATTATCTGCATCCTTCTTCGCATCTTTCTCAGTCTACTCGATTCAACCGAGCTTAAATCCATACCATCAAAGACTATGTAGCCATCTGTTGGCTCTAATAATCTCAGCAGTACCCTTCCGGTTGTCGTTTTTCCACATCCACTTTCCCCAGCCAATCCGAAGACCTCTCCCCTTTTGATGGTGAGATCTACTCCATCAACTGCCTTAACTGTAGGTGTCATTCTTGTAGTCAGACTTCGCATGAATCCGAGCTTTATTGGAAAGTGTTTTTTTAAATCGTAGGCCACCATGTGGGCGTCTTTGTCTATTTCTATTTCTATTTCTTTTTCTTCTTCAATCTTTTTCATGGATCCTCATCTCTACCCAAGTAAATGGCAAGCTGCTTGGTGATTTTTGCTGCCAACATTCTTTAATGCTGGCACTTCCTTCTTACAGACATCCATGACATGTGGGCATCTGGGATGAAATCTACAACCTGATGGTGGACTGATAAGATCTGGTGGGAAACCAGGTATTGTTGTTAGCTCCATTTTCTCCCCTAAAATACTGGGAAACGCCCCCACTAGTCTTTGGGTGTAAGGATGAAGTGGCTTTTTAAAGATGGATGTGGCATCTGAATATTCCACTAGGTTCCCAGCGTACATTATTGCCACTTCAGTGCACGTTTCGGCGATCAAGGATAGATCGTGGGAGATCATTAACATTGATAGGTTCAGTTTTTCTTGTAGCTCTTGGATCACCTTCATCACTTGTGTCTGAACAATAACATCAAGGGCTGTAGTAGGTTCATCCGCGATTATGAGGCTAGGGTTGCATGCAAGCGCCATTGCAATGACTGATCTCTGCTTCATTCCCCCACTTAACTCATGTGGATAACGATCCACTTTTTCAGCTCCCACTCCTACTAAGTCAAGCAGTTTTCCCGCCCTATTCATTGCCTCTTCCTTGTTCACATCTTCATGAGTTGTGATCGCTTCTGAAATTTGATCTCCAACAGACATTATTGGATGAAGCGAGTTCATCGCGCCTTGGAAAACCATTGAGATCATCTTCCATCGGACATCTTTCCTGAATTTTCCGAAATTCATTCGTGTGAGCTCTTCTCCTTTGAGAACCACGTCGCCTCTAATTATTCTTCCATTGATGGGCAGTAGTCTAAGTATTGCAAGGGCTGTAGTAGTTTTTCCGCATCCAGACTCGCCTGCAAGACCAAGTGTGTGCCCCTTTTCAAGTTTAAATGTCACGTTCTCTGCAGCTTTGACGTAGCCTCGCAAGGTCTCAAAGTAAACTGTCAAATCCTCAATTTGGAGAAGTTTGCTGGTCATTTTATCGCCTTCTTCTTAACCTCGGATTTATTATTTCATCTATTGCGTGTCCTATGAAGACAAACCCTATACAAATAAGAGTTATCACAAAGCCTGCTGGAAGCCACACCCACCACGATCTTAGTCCCCCTAACTGATATGCTTGATAAAGCATTCGACCCCAAGTAGCTGCGTTTGGATCACCAAATCCCAGAAAACTTAGGGATGCTTCTGTAATAATTGCCCCTGGAACAGCAAGAACCATTGCTGACATGGCTATTGGAAGAACGTTTGGAATTAGATGACGCGTTATTAGGTATGAATCTGAAGCTCCGGAGGCACGGGCGCTCTCAATGAAGGCCATTTCCTTTAAGGACAAGACTCTCGATCTTATCACTCTTGACAACCCTTGCCATCCAAATATGGCAATTAGGACAACAACGAAGTATACATTTGGCCGGAAGTATCTCATCAGGACGAGCAGTATAGGCAATACTGGGATGCATAGCAGAACATCTACTACTCGCATGAGAAACTCATCAACAAAGCCTCCAATGTACCCTGAAACGACTCCATACAATATTCCTAGTGTAGTTGCTGCTAAAGCTGCAAGCACACCCACCATTAATGATACTCTAGTACCATAGACCAGTTCTGTCCAAACGTCATTGCCAGCAAAGTTTGTTCCTAAAACTCCATGAACACCCCCCCACATAGTCAGACCCGCATCCTCCATGTACAGTTCAGCATGAGCCTCTGTGTGGGGAGAGCGTGTGAAAAACTCGAATTTCACTTGTACACCATAGACACCGGGCCCCGGGAAGACAAGTGGTTCTGGATCAGGGGGTGCCCCTGTAAATTTGCTGAAATCGTAAAGTGACATTACAACCATTTCTGTAAACGAATCCCTCTTCAGATTGTTGAATACTGATGATGATTTTACGAATTCGTCTGGGGGAGGCATGTAATAACCTATCTGCATCTCTGCAGCATCATGATATTTGAAGTACTGTTCCCATTCTGGTTTTGCAGTGGTGTTCTTGATTATAAAATAGGTATTCAGACCTGTCCTGTTAAAGTAAAAGGCGTAGGAGACCAACATTCGAAAACCTGGTGGAGTTTGATGCATGTAATTGACGAGTCCAAAATCTAGAGTGACAGAGGCGTTTTGTGCGCCTGTGCCTGTGGATGTGAAGTTGATGTTAAGATTCTCTGTATTGACCTCTACCTCTCCTGAATAATCAACGACTGTGGCTTTACTCATGTTTAGTGGGTAATGTATTGTTGTTGTAAAGTTACTAAATTGAGGAAAGATGGTGAACCAGCTTGGTGCTGCATAGCGTCCTGCAAGTGTAGGCTGTCTCTCCAGTTGGGATACAGGGCGATACGGGGTTAAAGCGGGTGCAATGACTGCGACTACTATAAAAGCAAGGATGATTACTAGTCCTGCGAATCCTACTCTGTTATGACTGAAATCCAACCAGAAACTCTGGATTTTCCTTCTAAGAATCTCTCTCTTCTGCTTACTAAAAGCCATGTTCCTATCTCTCCTTCATCTCCGTGTTCCGACTTTGATTCTTGGATCCAAGAATCCATATATGAGATCCGTAACCAAGTTGGCTCCAACCATTAGAACCGCGTAGTTGAAAAGGACAGCTTGAGCTACAGGGTGATTGTTCATCGTTAACGAACCAATGTACCACTGACCGATTCCAGGCCAAGCGAAAATTGATTCAGTTATAATTGCTCCAGTGACTATGCCAGGAATTGAAAGGGCGATTAAAGTGACTATGGGCGGAAGTATGCTTCGAAATGCGTGTTTATATATGACCGTTCTATCTTTCAAACCTTTAGCTCTAGCAGTCAACACGAAATCCTCAGTTAGAGCGTCAACCATCATGTTCCTCGTGTAAAGGGCCCATGATCCAAAGCCTGCCACGACCAATGTAAGTATGGGACTCATGGCATGCCAGCCCACATCAGCAATCATTCCTAGGGTAGTAGTTGCCATTGGCAGACTAACTAATCCTGCTCGTGGAAATATTCTCAACCACAAAACGAAGATAGCTACCCAGACTAGCTGTACAAAGAATACAGGAACACCCCAAGTAAGTAGACCGATTCCAATTACTGTGACATCCATCTTCTTTCCACGCCTTGCTCCAGCAAACATTCCCAGTGGAATTCCCAAAGCTATTGTACCAACTGTTGCTGCTCCGAGAAGGATCACTGTGTTTCGTAACCTCCAGGCCATCTCTGGAGCTATGGGAGTACTTGCAGGATCCAGTTGTCTTCCATAATTCCATGTGAATAGATTGTACAAATAGGTCAAATACTGATCAGGAAACAGAGGCCTATCCAGGCCCCACATAGATCTCAACATCTGCCTAACCTCATCTGGCATCCCTGGATCAATAATCATTTCCGCAGGGTTACCCCCAACAAAAACACGAAAGATCAAGAAGTTAAGCGTAACAACAACTAACAAAGTGATGATTGCTAAAGTAACTTTCCTCAGTAAATAACCTGCAAACATCCATTCTCCTCCCTTGGACGGTCCGATTATAACCAAAATTATGATTTAAGCTTGTCGGTAAAACGTGCGAGTACACCTCAAAACCAGCATGTAACAATCTTCCATAAGACTTTTAAGCCTCACAAAGAAGTACTGATCTCGATAAATCTAGGAGAAGGAGAAGAAGATAAAAATGAAGAAAACTATTATTGCAGCTGTAAGCATAGCATTCATATTTCTGATGGCAAGTTCAGTACTAAGCGCAACTGTTCACAACAGTGGAATGCCAAAGTCTGACGAGATACTCTATAAGGCATATCCAGGTGCACCACCAGACGTGGTTGTAGATGAGTTTCTTACAGGCGTAACTGACTGGTTAGAAGGCCCTGGAAGAAGCGACCTCTATGATTCGGTAGTTGCAGCTGGACACACAATATCCGAATTTGATCCAAAATCAGAATTCACATTTGCACCTATAAACTGTCGAGACTACAAAGTTACCAGTGGAGATCCAAACTTCCCATTGAACGTCTCTAGCTTCAGACTTGCTCAGTCCTACATCTACGGAATGGATGACAAGGAGGCAGATGTCTCCGGTTACTATGGTGTTCCATGGTACTATTCCCTAGGGAACCCTGTACCGGACGCACAGCTTCCCTATTACATGGGAACGTTGTTGCCTAACACCGATTTCGCAACCGCTTGGAGCATTCTTCAGGCAGATGGCTGGGCTGTTGATGGTGATGACTGGTTAGCCCAAAATGGTAAGAAAGCCAGACCATCGGATGGGCCTTCCGGAGGATACATCACATTTCTGTATTCTACCGGTGCTGAAGTCTATCCAGAGGGTCCTGGAGGCGGATGGGTTCAAAACTTCAACGAGTTCATTGCTTACATCAACGCTACAGGCCCACTGATGCAGATCCTACCTACAGACTTTGGTACATTGGTTGGTGAACTTCTTTCCGTTCGGAACTATGACATCATCGGAATCGGCTTAACAAGCCTTGGAAGATACGTTGACTGGATCTACGACTGCTTCCACTCAGACAACGATGTGGATTGGGGATGGAACTTCTGCGGAGCTAACGACACTGACTATGACGTTTGGGGCGAGATCATTTTGACAAGCATGAACATAACTGAGGTAATCGAGGCATCCCAGCTCTGGCAGGAGAAGTTCTGCTATGAACGATTGGATTGGATGCCACTTATTGCTGGATTGGAGTTCATAACCACAGCAAATGACACAAGAGGAGAACTAGTGAACAACATACCCATGGATAACTTTGGTCCTACGAATGACTATACATTTATGGCAATGCACTGGAAAGGTACACCTGGCACTGACTGGGGCTATGGAGGCTCCTATAACACAGGTTTAGGTGACATTCCAGACACATTGAACCCATACACTGACAACACTCTGTATGGCTGGTGGTTGATGGACAGGGCTATACCCGGTCTGTTAGCAGTTAACCCCGATACTGTAACGGATATGCCAATGGTTGCAGCCGACTGGATGGTTGATACTTGGACTTCTATTCCAGAACTTGGAATCACTGATGGAAGCACTGCCACATTCTGGCTTAGACAGGATGTCGACTGGCATGATGGCATGCCCGTTAACGCATATGACTGTGTCAACAACATGAGACTTCTGAGGGAGTATCGCTTCGGAAGATACTCAGGCACTTGGGCAAACCTGGTTTATGAAGAGGCAGATGGACCCTACAAGTTCAACGTCTACTTCGGCCAAACGAGCCTTTACTACGCTGGCTACGTTGCAGGCACAGCTCTGCTATCACCGAAACATATCACCGACTTGGTTGAAGAATTGGTTGAAGATGGGATCTTAACTGAATTCGAGAACTGGGCTCCTTGTGAGACTACAGCTACTTATGCAAGTCTTACGGGTGAAGCTCCACCAACAAAGTATCCCTTCATGAAACAACTCGTTGGTTGTGGACCATTCGTATTTGACAACTACGACAGATCCCTTGCTACAGGCCGCGTGCAGAGATACGAAGAATTCTTTATAAATGCACCAGTGATTGGCGCTATCGTAGGTGAATGGAGAATAGATCCATGCACGACCTATGAATATAAGGCACAATTGCACAACTTTGGTGCCAAGACAAACAACGAATGGGGTACAGTAACAAACATGACTGTCTACGCTAAGATTTACGAAGATGGCATCCTCGCTACCACAACAGCAGATTACAACCTTGACCCATGGGAGCATGTATATACAGGCCCATACACCACAGGCGTCATTGAATGTGGACTACACAATATCACAATAGAAGTCTACAACGAAGAAGATGACAGCTTAGTTCACACATACCTGCACGAGTATGTGGCAACCATCAGAGAAGACGTGAACACCTACACTGGTGAATTATTAGACTTCAAGGTCGACATGAGAGACATCGGCAGAGCAGCAAGGGCTTTCGGAAGCTACCCAGGTCACTTACGATGGGATCCACCCACAGATGTCAACGATGACTATAAGACTGACATGAGAGACATTGGTGCAATCGCCAGAAGATTCGGCTGGGCATGCACTCCATGTCCTTAGGACTGTCTTAAGTCTTCACAAAACACTTAGAAGTTAACGCTGCAAAAAAACGTGACTCGCGTGAAAACGCGAGAAAAACTCTCCCTTTTTATTTGTTTTAGTTTCTCTATTATATATCCTAGTTTTTGAAGAATGCCCTATTCGCGCACGCGAATTTCATAGAACATACGTTAAAGTTTTGCTAGCTAAGCCTTATATACGGATGCGCTGTTTACCATTAAAGTTGTTACGGTGAAACCGAAAATGGATACTTTGAAGGCGAGGCCAATAACATTTTTTTTAACAGTTTTCATTTTGCTGTTAATATCAATACTTGTCATTTCACCATTAATTTCTAATAAATTGTCTGTAGAAGGGGATCCTGCCCCTCCTGTACTGGAGATTGATGCACCCCAGACTGTTACAGTGTCTGGTCCAAAAAACTTCAATATTTCGTTATGGTTGTCTGTCTCAGAGTCCGTTAATGTATATACGTATCAAGTTAAGATGACTGTTAATGACGAGTTTATGAGTTTGGATGCAGCTTGGACTCCTACTCAGAATAACAGTTGGATATTCTATGATTTAACCAACCTTCCAATAGAACCTTTCAATACAGATGAAGATGATGATGGTTCATACGAATCTATAACCATGGGAAGCACCCTTCTTGGAGGGATTCAAAGGATAATTGAGAATGAATTGGTGTTGGTTGCAATAATAAATGTAAGGGTGATTGACATAGGAACTGGAACCCTAAGTGTTGATAATGTTGACACTTTCCTCTTATCATACGACTTGTCGGACGTTGATATAGGCAAGCAAGATAAGCAAGTGACCATTGAAGGCTTCTTACCGACAGAACCAAGCGAAATAACTATAGCAGTTGATCCACTGACAGCAGTCACAGGACAAAACGTAACGATAAATGGAAGAATAATACCTGATAGACCCAATGTCGATGTTAAGATAGAAGAGAGATCAGAAATGGGTGGGCCTGTCTGGCGACTTATAACTCTGGTTCAAACTGATGAAAACAGCCAATATATCTACAATCACACATTTGATGAAATTGACAATTACAAAATCAAGACAAGCTGGGCTGGTGATGAAACATACAAGTCAGCCACAAGCGAGATAATCAACATTACCATTGGAAACCCTTCTATGAGGGTTAACATTGCGTTTGCTGATGGACGCGACTACCCATTAATGGGTGATCCCAATCTTCCTCCTCCAACAAAGCCTGAGACATTAAACGTAACGGTTACCAATGCAACAGACCTATACTCCTGGAAGTTTAAGATCGAATACGACACAAAGTTCGTAAGGATCCAAGACATCTGGCTTCCAACAGACAACGTGTTGGAGATGACAGGATTAACCTATACCTTCTCCTTCAACACATATGAGGATTACCTCTATTGTGAGGCCACTATAAACCAGACCGACCAAGGATACACGGGCAATGGCACGCTTTTCCAGTTTAACGTAACAGGATTTGCAGGAACCTTCGAATTTGACACCTATTTGACAATGGATCCCCAAAGTAACATTAAAAATTCAGAAGGAAGCTTTATCATATTCACACATCAAACTTTCTATTTTACAATCGATGTTGCGATCACAGCTACAATCCTAGTTATAAACCCGTTAACTGGAGAGTCAGAATTCAACTTCCGCTCTAATGAAACCACTGTTGGCCATACCTTTAACACCTCGATAATGGTTGAAAACGCTACAAGTATCTATGGATTCTCGATTGAACTATTATTTAACGGCACATTGTTAAACGTGACTGATGTGATACAGCCTATCAATGATCCTTTGTACGTCTTCTACAATAAAAACTCCACAGTGAACTATGATTGGGAGAACGATCCAGATGGCTCTGTAACTTTAAATGACACAGCCATGGATAAAGCACCTTTCAATGGAAGCGGCATAATTGCCTTCATAACGTTCAAGATTCGAATGGTGACAACCAACATAACCCTAATCTTGGAGACTCCTTTAACTGTAGAAGATAGTGAGGCTCATGATGGAGTAGACTGGAGAAACACGCCAAACGAAGGCGGATACTACACGTTCATAGAGATAATCGAGCATGTTGAGCAGCCACCTCCTACCTTTCTTGAAACCTACGGACTATACCTGGTAATACTCGTCATAGTGGCCATAATAGTTTACTTGGTATTTCGACGTCTCAGACCAAAACAAATACGGCGTAGACCAGCAAGAATCGTGTACAGAGCATAAACTCGCACAATAAATCAGCACAAACAGGTTTTTCCTCGATTATTCTGTTGTGAAGAATAGATCGATTAAAAAGTGTGTTTCTTGATGTGAATATTTCGTGATAGGTATGTAATGTAACCTTTCATAATATTTTCATGGATAGAAGATAATTCCAGAAGGTTTAAATTTTGAATAACATACATATTCCTTCGCAGAAAGGAGAAGGGAAAAGACAATGAATAATAGACTATTGAAGATACTGACAGTTTTGTTGATAACGGCGATTACACTACCAACGATTCCTGCTTTTGCTGGAGAATTCGATCATCCTGAAGGAGACGCTATGTGGATTCAACCAGACACCCTAACAGGCCCTGCAGGTACAATCCTGCTTGTCGAAGTTTGGGTGAACGTGTCTGACCTTGGATTCACATACCAAGTTGACTTACGCTATGATCCCAGCATCCTCTCGATTAACTATATGCAGCACACTGCAGGCGACGTTTCTGGAAAAGACTGGCTTGACCAAAGAGACCCTGGTCCAGACATGATGTATGGAGCAACCACTTTGCCTGGCCCAGTCTACGGCACAGGTTATGCCCAGTTGGGTGGTACTTGTGCTGGAGATGACTTCGTTCCAGCCTATACAACTGGTTTGTTGGCTAGGGCTGAATTCGAAGTGATTGCAGGTCCAGAAAAGTATGGCTACATAGAAACATACATAGAACTACATGATTCTAACAGCTACATACTGAACCCCGACTTAGCCACGGTGCCAACAACGTTACATGATGCTCACTACCGCTATGACTGGGTGTTGCCTCCAAGTCCACACCTAGCCATCACACCACAGACGACAACGTTCATCGCTGATCCACCATCCTCCATAGGCGAAGAGTTTGATGTGGATGTTATGATCATGGACCTTGAGGCAGATTGGGCTCTGCACAATGTTTCCTGCACTGTTGCCTTTGACGACACCTTAATTGAGCTTTTAAGCGTCACTTTTGGTGGAATCTGGGGAAGCACAAGCTGGGGAATAGTGCCTGGAGCCACGATAAGCCTGTTTGCTGGTGCTCCAACTGGCACTCCATTTGGAGACGTCTTGATAGCCACTCTACGCTTCAACGTGACATGGCAAGGCATCAATCCTCCACAAAGCGCAGCTAACGTTTCAGCATTGGACATTGAGGATGAGATTCTTTGGGACACAATTGAGATGATACCAACCGAACCAGAAATAGACGGTCAGGTCGTCATAAACCCATTACGGATACTTGACCTACCATGGCTCGAGGTATCAAGTGTTACCATGGGTCCAGAACCCTCAAGAGGAGAACACTTCAACGTTACCGTGGACATCAAAGGCCTTGACGCAGCATGGAAATTGACAGGTGTAGAGTTCAGGTTAGGCTATCCAGCACACCTCATTGCACCAGTAATGGCATATGAAGGTCCATTCCTTCCAGGATGGGCAGCAATGCAACCTGGTTCACTGGGAACATGGTGGACAGCATTCTTTGAACCAGCCAATCTCTACCCAGAACACGTGCTCTTTGGAGGCTTAATACTTCCAAACGCTACTGGATATTGGAATCCGCCAGCTCCAGAAGGCGAGGGCACAATAGCCATAATTGAATTCGAAGTTCTCTACCAGTCCTTCGGCGATCCAGATCAATGCGGTAACCTATCAATACTCTGGAACTTAGCTGTCGGAATAGACGATTGGGACACACAAAACGTGGTTGACGTACCTCTTGACGAACCAGTGAATGGTGTTTACTGTATCACCACTGATTGGCCTGGACGTGTGATTGACTTGTATGGTGGTGCTATCAACAGGGGTTACGGAAGTCTTCCGTTCCCAGAGCCGTATGGTGGTCAAGGACCAAACAACCCAATGGATCTGGTTATACCTCAAGCTGAAGTCCACCTCTTCGCATACGTCAGTTACAACTATTGGCCAGTGCAGAACAAGCTCGTAGGCTTTGAAGTGGAAGGTCCAGAAGGTATATTGCTGAAGAGAACAGCAGCTACCGACTGTGATGGCTACGCCACGATTGCCTTCGAGATGCCTTGGAGATGTGACGATCCTGAAGCAATGTTCGGACTCTGGACGGTGACTGCCACTGTAGACATTAGTGACACAAGGATCAATGACACCATGGAGTTCAAATATGACTACATGGTGCGCATCTGGAAGGTAACCACGGACATGTTCGAGTACAACCACTGTGACGAAGTTGTGATAACCGTCGAGTATGGCACATACGCACAGCAATGGTACCCAGCACTGTTCAGCGTTCTTCTCATGGACGAACTGATCGTGCCAGTGGGCATGGTCCTGGTTGAGACTGAAATTGGCGGTGCAGACTGGTGTAGGTATGCCAACGGCACATTCGTTGTGTCACTGCACATACCCAAATGGGCGTTTGCAGGCATAGCTACAATCCACGTTAACGCATACGACAGAGATCCCACTGAAGGCGGAGTCGCTTGGGCTCCAGAGTTTGCGCCACCACCAACAATCGCCATACAACCATACTAAACAAAACAAAGTTAACGTCTATCCCACCCCCACTTTTTTTTCATAAACTTTTGTAATCTTTTGATGCCTTTGATTGGTTAATGCGTATAGAAGTCAATTCCAAAATCCTTATCTTCGACTCGGAATTAAATATTAGAAAGGGGAGAACTGCTGATAATGAGATCAAGAATTAAAGCTTTAGTAGTGTTGATCACATTAGGTCTTCTCCTAGCGAATATGGTTCTGGCTCAACCATTGGAGCTGACAATAACGACTGATGAATTAATCTACAATGCAACGGATATAATCATAGTTGATGGCAATCTGACATATGGTGGTTTGCCAGTTTCAGATGGAATAGTTGCTTTGGAAGTTGACGATCCAAAAAGTGAGGCCCTCCTAGTCAGATCCTTGTTAACAGGATCAGCTGATCCCAACCAGACATGGCCTGTGGAGATATTAGAGTTTTATCCTTGCGATTCCAGCGGTAATCCAAAGTATGACTTCAATCCTGGAGGAACGACAAACTTCAAGATTAGGATAAGAAATAACGCGGGAAACCCGAACAATGTTTTGGTTATCTTAAGTTTGGTATATTCGAACAAAGCTCCATTTGCCGTGTTCGTCATGTTTAATAGTACATTAAGTGGAGGACAGACAATGACGGTGACTAAGGCACCAGCGATCACGTTACCAGATGATGCTTTAGCTGGAAACACAACCGTCTATGCAAACGTGTATAACCAACTTCCCAAGTACAATGGATTAGCTTATTGCCCAGAGAGGCCTTCTTGGTTTTTAATAGGAGCCAATGGTCAGGGTGAGACTTCCACTGCTGAAGATGGGCATTTTACTTTGGAAATCTCATTAGATGGATTATTAGTGTGGTTAGGTAACTACACCATATATGCCAACGTGATGTATTCTTGGGAATTTCAATTTATTACAACAGGGTTTGAAGTCATATTAGTAGCGGATCTTAACGGTGACGGAAGGGTTGACATGAGAGATGTCGCTATAGTTGCGAGAGCCTTTGGATCAGAACCTGGAGATCCTCTTTGGAACCCTATTGCAGATGTCACTGGGCCAATACACATGGTGCCTGATGGTAGGGTTGACATGCGAGATGTAGCGTTTGTTGCCAGGGCCTTCGGTGTCGAAACTAGGACAGACTCCTAAATCATGGATTGATTACCGTATTGTGATGTGGAGAAGGTGAATGTAAAAGGAAAAATATTGTTCATCCTTTTTTCCACTTTAGTCATTTTAGATGTTCAAGTATCAGCCTTTGGAGTGACCCCACGAGGAAAATACAGCAACCCGAACATCTCAGGATGTTTCACTAGTTATATCCCACATTATCCCACAACAATAAACGTAAGTGACTACGAAGGCGCTACAGATACTGAAAGAATACAAAAAGCCTTGTACGATGTTCCACCTGAAGGTGCTGTAGTCTACATACCTGGAGGTGTATGGGAAGCGTACAATCTGACAGCAGGGTCAAGAACAATCTTGATGGGAAGCAATAATACGATATTGAAGAGACCAGCAAACACCTCTAATAACCTAGTGACATTTGCTTATGCTAACGAGTTTGCAGTTGTCAATATGATCTTTGATGGCGGAAATATAACCGGGGCTGCAGGGATACTAATATTTAATTGTTCTCGCTTCGCGATCGTTAACAATACCTTCATAGACATATCCCGAAATGCTATAAGAGTCTCAGGTGCATGTATGGACTTCGAGATAAACGAGAATCGATTACTGAGATGCAACGAAGCTTCAATAATACTTTTTGGATCCCCCGGTGAGCGCTATTTATACAATTTTTCGATTACACACAACCTACTCTACGGAGGATTAAACAATGGAAAGATAGGTGTAGCCTTCTCAGCTCATGGTATTATTGCTAACAATACCTTGATGAATTGCGAATTTGGAATCGCAACAAGAGGCGTATCATACATAATTATTGAAAATAATACTATAGAAAGCTGCGAAAGCTACGCGTTCTACCTAGGCACTCAACCTGGAGATCAAGGCTCGGATAACATTGAGATATCACAGAACTATGTAATTAACTGTAGCGTTGGAATTCTTAGGTATTATGGCTCATACCCCATAAATAATGTAACCTTGAATAACAACAGTTTTCTCTACAGTCGAGAATGGGATATCTATGCAGACTTTTCTGCAATTTTTAAAAATAACACGATAACATCAGCTGAAAGGCTGAAAATACTGGTGACAAACGTGCAGTTCATCGGCACTAGAGACAAAGGGGGACAACCGATATTGCCAGGGGATGTGTTTATTGACCTTAAAATTGACATGAGAGACATCGGAATAGTGGGAAGACTCTTCGGATGTACTCCCATTTCGGATAATTGGATTCCTTGTGCTGACATAATAGGTGATGACATCATAAATATGGAAGATATAGCCTTCGTAGCAAAGCGATACGGACTTGATTACCTATAACTTATGAAATTAGAACAAGACATAAGAAGGTGTATACAAATAATCTTAAGGGGGAGATCAACATGAATAACAAGAATTTTCCTTTACCAATTCTTTTATTCTCAATTATTTTGATAACACACATCATTATTGTGTTCTCTTTACCTGAAGATACTTCTATCTCAGTTATTCCAAATTATGCCCACCGTCTTGTTAATCAAAGTCTTATCGTAAACGTAACAGTAAACAATGTTACTGATCTCACTGGTTGGGCTGTAGGTCTCCGTTTCAATCCAAGCGTAATAAACTGCACTGAGTTATTCATCCCGCCTGACAACATTTTTTCAGGGCGTTCAGATATAGGCTTAACCTCAACTATAGATAATGAACTGGGTTCATTAACAGCTACCAACGCTTTATGGGAAATCGGACCAGGTGTGACCGGATCAGGAAAGCTTTTCAGTGTTACGTTTGAAGGATTAACACCCGGTATTTCAGGTATATCCATATACGAATTGTATGGACGTGCTCTTTGGAATAGTACGAATGATCGCTTATCCTTCGAACCTATCGATGGCGCAATACAAGTTGATGGCACAGGCTTTAATCTACAAGTATTTGGAGATGTGCAAGTTTTTAGCAACTCCAGTATTACCGATTTCAACCGTGATTCTGCAAACCAGATGATAACGTTCAACGCGTCAGGTTTTATTGACACAACGACATGTTATACAGTATCGATACAGAAAACGTTTCTGAATGGCACAATGGCTGTTTTAGTAAATGATTTGTCTTTAAAATTTAGTAACTCTACTAGTAACTCAACTCAGTATGTCTACCTACAACATCAACACACAAGTACAGCACCCATACAAATCAAGATATTGACAACAATAATCGGAGACATCACAGGAGACAGATTCGTAGATATGAGGGACATTGCGATTCCAGCAAGAGCCTTTGGAACAGTTCCAGGAGACGCTAGATGGGATCCAAGAGGAGATGTAACAGGACCTGACTATCTTATACCTGATGGCACGATTAATATGAGAGATGTTGCGTTGGTTGCTAGAAATTTTGGTGCCACGTGGACTCCATAGATTTGCCTTTCATGTATGCTGGAACATGTAAAAAATCCTATGGTTACTATGAAGCACTTATTGTGGTGCAGTACGTAGTACGGTTGTAGCCTAGTATGTTTTGGTGTGCGTGGGGTATTCTTTGATTTACCAAATATAGATTCGTATATAGTTCCAGTAAGGATCTTTTATGCCTCTGTAAAGTGTTATTGTGTTCTCAGTAGAGTTTATCCATGCAAGACCAATATCAAAGCTGTCTGCAGGGTTTCCTTCAGAATCAGTTTTAATCAGCCAATAATCATTGCTTCCTAGACTGAAAGATTCTGTTCTACCGATGAGTGCGTATCCTCCATCATTCGTTGTAATTATACCATACGCACAGTCTGCACTACTTCCCCCATAGGTTTTATTCCATTGCGCATCGCCAAGTGTGTTTGTCTTGATCAGCCAATAATCATAGTTTCCAGCGCCATGGGAGTTCGTGTATCCACATAATATGTATCCCAAGTCCGATGTCTGAGCAAGATGTTGTAGTCGGTCATCACCGATCCCGCCAAACGTCGTGTTCCATTGATGATTTCCATTAGAATCAGTTTTTACAAACCACCAATCCCAAAACCCAAAGCCAAACGATTGTGTATGTCCGACTAAAGCGTATCCACCATCAAGAGTTTGGGTTAGATCCATTAAATTGTCTTGTGCTGTTCCACCATAGGTTCTACTCCATTGAGTATTACCGTTTGAGTCAGTCTTCACAAGCCAAAAATCTTCTGCTCCTGCACCAAACGATCTTGTCACCCCAGCGATTGCGTACCCTCCGTCATCGGTTTGTATTATGGAAGTACAAAATTCATTGTTAGTTCCACCATATGTTTTATTCCATTCCATGTTGCCTAGGGCGTCAATCTTGACGAGCCAGATATCATCTTGTCCAGAACCAAAGGAACCAGTTGACCCACATAAAGCGTATCCTCCATCAGAAGTCTGAATTATGCTGTATCCGAAATCATGATTTACTCCACCGTATGTTTTGTTCCATAATTTGTTTCCACTGGCGTCTGTTTTAACAAAATAGAAATCATTTAGACCCAAGCTAGGGTTGTCTGTGTATCCGAGCATCGCGTATCCTCCATCAGTTGATTGAACCACTGTTGAGGTGATGTCGTTTCCTGTGTCACCGTATGTTTGATTCCATTGAACTTCACCTAAATAATCAACTTTTATAAGCATGGAGTCATAGTCACCAGCCCCAAATGAATCTGTGAAACCTACGATTGCGAATCCTCCATCGCAGGTTTGGATCACCACGTACGCCTGATCATCATTTACTCCACCGTATGTTTTGTTCCAACCCATAGCAAGTTCTGTTCCTCCGATATGTTTCTGGTGTGTTCCACTGTCTAAAGCCATCCTCCCTTGGATTTCCACGATGATTTCTGTTTTGTTCAAGTTGTGGGTTACAGTAAAGTATTGCCCCGCTTTGTCTGTAATGTCTAACCAGTTACTGTCATAGTCCATTCCTGCCTTGATGATTGGTGTTCCTGAAGTCCCGAATTTCCGTGCTACCGCAGCAATGTCTCTCATATCTATTTCTCCATCATCATTAATGTCACACCATGGATCATAATCACCTGGTCCTTGGGCTAGGACCATACTGTAGTAGAGTAAGCTTCCAAGAACAATTGAAGTTAACGTTATCAGTACAGCAATTATTTTATGTTGTCTCTTCAATTCATTTTCACATCGCATTTATAGTAAACAAAAAAATTATTTCTCATTATTGCATTAAAGGTTTCAGGAAGATTGTTCTATTGCATTATTCCATATTTGTACATGGATAAAAAGAAAGTTTTTCAGAAACACAGTATAGAATGGAATTCTCAAATGCGTTATGAACGCTCTATAAGGCAAAAATGAAGTTACGGAAAACAGAATATTCTTGGTGATGAAGCACACCTTAAACAGCCTTCCTCATTTTATATCAATGTTCAACATGAATGCATTATTCAGAGTCTCCTCTAGGCTTATAGAAGACAATTCCAAAACCCTTTTTAGTTCGCGTAAGCAGAATTCTCTATTGTCAAGGGGAGAAGGGATACCTCTGAACCTAAACAATCGAGCGATAGCGAGAGAACACGCCGTTGCTGTTATGGAAGTTTTTACGTTGCTCCCCATTTTAAGGAAGGAGAGGAAAATTGTATAGGAAAAAACCTGAGAAACAGGTCTCTCATCTTCTGTTCACTTTGTTTTTGTTTTCACTGTTATTTGTGGTATTTTTATCTGTGGGTTTAGGTTCTCCCGGTCATCAGTATGATTATGTCGACAACAACATTAGTGATGTTGATGGCAGTCCTGATCTGGGTAATCATTCAAACTTTACGGCCCAGCAATATGGTCCAGATTTAATCTATGATGTATTAACAGAAGGGACCAATGTAAGTGGCATAGTATACGAGAATAGTATGGAAAGTTATAGTACCACAGGACAAACCTCTCACAATTTTGCGTATTCTTTGCAAAAAGGTTCTGGAAACAACAGATTGGTGGTTCTTACAGTCTCTTGGGAAGATGCCCAGGCTGCTGCTTCAGTTGCAAGTCTTACGTTTGATGGTACACCATTGATAAAGGCAGCTGACATAACTGTGGGAACAGGCTATTCAGAGTATATATCTCTCTGGTACCTTCTAGATTCAAGCCTTCCAGGTAGTTCCGGAAGTTATACTGTTGCTGTGACTGCATCGGAAAGCATTACAAGAGAGATTTACGTGGCTTTGGCTGAATATTCTGGAGTAAAACAATCTGCGCCTGACGATTCTGCTACTCATGGAGATACGGGGGGTGGAAACACAGCAGTTACTCTCACTGCTGCTGCCGATGGGTCTTTGGTTGTCGCAGGAGTTGGAGAGGGCGGAACAAATATCCTAACAAATACAAATAACATCAATAATCTTCAGGAGCAGGTATTAACAAGTAGTGGATCAGCACTAGGTCATCACATAAATGTTAATTCTGGTAGCATCACTGTCGGTTGGAATAACCTTGGCACTCGTCGGGGAATGGCTGGAGCAGTCTGGCAACCTGCCATCAATTATAAACTTGACCTAGAGGTTCAGTGGACAAATGCCACGTTCACTGATGTGCATGAAGAGCTTTGCATATATGGAGGAACAATGGGTTCTGAGAATATTGTAGTAGACGTTTGGACAGGGGCTTCATGGCAAAATCTCTTCACTGATCTCTCAGGTGGCTGGAATAATATCTCTGTCACAGATTATCTGACAAGCTCAACTTTCACAATCAGATTTAAGGGAAGCGTAGAGACAGATGATTCTTCTCAGGATAGCTGGTCAATAGACTGCACATTGCTACACACATGGGGAGAAAACCCCATTGCCAACTTTTCATACTCACCTTTAAATCCATACACAGGAGATACAGTGACATTCAACGCTTCTAACAGCTATGACCCTGATGGTACCATTACTATTTACAATTGGAACTTTGGCGATGGATCTAATGGAACCGGTATCATAACAACTCACTCCTACGCAGATAGTGGTACCTTTTCGGTTATTCTAACTGTAACAGACAACGACGAACTATCAGATTCTATGACCACAAACATTACCGTTTTGAATAGGGTTCCTGTTGCCTCTTTCTCTGAGTCTGCTGTTTCTGTTTTGACTGGTGAAAGTATTAGTTTTAATGCTAGTAGCAGTTTTGATCTTGATGGTTCTATCGTTAGTTTTTGGTGGGATTTTGGTGATGGTTCTAACTCTTCTGGTGTGACTGTTTCTCATTCTTATGTTGGTGATGGGGTTTATACTGTTACGTTGACTGTTACTGATGATGATGGTGCCTCTGACTCTGTTCAATCTACTAAGACTGTTTTGAATCGTGCTCCTGTTGCCTCTTTCACTGAGTCTGCTACCACTGTTTTCACGAATGATGTTATTTCGTTTAATGCTTCTTCAAGCTATGATCTTGATGGTGTTATTGTTAGTTTCTTCTGGGATTTTGGTGATGGTTCTAACTCTTCTGGTGTTGTTGTTAGTCATTCTTATGTTGGTGATGGTGTTTACACGGTTACGTTGACTGTTACTGATGATGATGGTGCTACTGATAGTGTTA
>JASFPN010000024.1:0-22469 GCA_050115965.1 Candidatus Bathyarchaeota archaeon | reverse complement strand
ATACTCCATCCTACGATGAAATCTACAAGTATGCAAAGCTTGCAGCGGGAGGTGCAATCTTAGCGGCTGAGGTTGAAGGGTTTTCTTTGATGAGACCTCCTGGACATCATGCTGGTAAAAACGGTGTTGCTTTAGGAGCCAGCACTAGGGGATTTTGTTATCTGAACAATGTGGCAATTGCTGTGCGGTGTTTGGATGAACCTGCCCTGATTTTGGACATAGACGGCCATCATGGAAATGGAACTCAAGAAATCTTCCAGGGAGATGGTGATGCGACTTATGTGGGATTACACAGGTATCCTCATTATCCTGGTACCGGATTCTCATCTGAAGGAAATTGTTTGAACTTTCCCTTAAAGCCTAATTGCGGAAATGAAGAATACTTAAAGGTGCTTCGTGAAGCCCTGAATATGGTTGATTTGGAGAAGGTTGAAGTGTTGGCGGTCTCTGCTGGTTTTGACACTCACGTGGGAGATCTGGCTTCTTTGGGCTTGACTGGAGAAGGTTATCGAAGAATAGGGAAACTGATCTCTTCTTTGAACGTTCGTACATTCTTTGTTCTAGAAGGAGGATATTCAGGAGAAAATAATGGAAGAGACATCCACCAATTGTTGACAGCCTTCAGTCAAGAGTAAAACGTAATTGTTGGTTTGCTGGTTATGACCCTACTTCGCTTTGACAAAGGCACTCTTCGAATACACGGGAAGATCGGTACACCTTATGGGAAGTGGGATCCTCGAACAGGATGCTACAGGGTTAAAGCTGTATATTACAAGGATGTTCTAGGCTATTTGAAAGAAAGCAGGATCTCCTATAGAGATGAGGTATTAGATCTTCCTCCTTCTCAATTCCTGAAAAGCGTGGTTGAACTGCGATCTTACCAAAGAAAGGCTATTGAGCAGTGGAAACGCGCCGGGATGAGAGGCACCATCGTTTTACCAACAGCTGCGGGCAAAACCTACATAGCATTGAAAGCCATAGATGAACTGCAAGCTCAGACGCTAATCGTAGTTCCCACTTTGGATCTTATGGATCAATGGAAAAGAAGGGTTGAGGAACACCTTAATGTTGAAGCTGGAGCTGTGGGCGGAGGAGAAAACATTGTAAAGATGATCACAGTCTCCACTTATGATTCAGCATATCTCCGTGCTGGATCCTTGGGTAACAAGTTTATGTTTTTAGTTTTTGATGAAGTTCACCACTTGGCTTCTCCAAGCTACATACAGATTGCTGAGATGTATGTTGCTCCTTACCGTATCGGCTTGACTGCCACCTATGAAAGGAGTGACGGGAGACACTCGTTGCTTTCGCGTCTTGTGGGAGAACCTGTGTATTCCTTGGATGTTAACGAACTTGTGGGAGATCATCTTTCACCGTTTAAACACAGAAAGATACATGTGAAGTTGACTGCTGAAGAGCGTCAATCCTATGACAAAGAAATGAAAGTCTTCAGAAGTTACCTTAAAGAGAAAGGGATCATACTGAGAAACGCCGTTGACTTCCACAGGTTCATCATGAGAACCGGACGTGACCGCCTTGCTCGTGAAGCTTTACTTGCAAGAAATCGCGCTTTGAAGATAGCCCTGAATTCAAGGGCCAAACTAAGAATGCTTGGTGAGCTGCTTAAAGAACATCATGAGGATAAGGTACTTGTCTTCACGTTACACAACGATTTGGTCTATAGAATAAGCCGAAGATTCCTTACTCCATCAATCACTTATCAGACTCCAAGGGGGGAGCGCCGCGAGATCCTTAGAAACTTTAGGAAAGGTGACTACAGGGTCATAGTTACTTCTCAGGTTCTTGATGAAGGAGTCGATGTACCTGACGCTACAGTAGGAATCATACTCAGCGGAACGGGCAGCACCAGAGAATATATTCAGAGGCTTGGAAGGCTGCTTAGGAAGGTGGAAGGAAAAGAAGCCAAGTTATTGGAGATCGTGTCAAAAGAAACGGTTGAAATGAGGATAAGTCGAAGACGGCATCGAAAAAATGTGGACTCCGCGGGAGGATGATTGTGCTTCCAAGTGAACTTCTCTCGGTTCGTAGAAGGAAGGGGGAAATTCAGCCCCGATACGTTACTCTATCCAGCGAGAACCTAGAAATTGCGCAACTACTGATCCAAAAATACCATAGCTATGTGGGCGAGAAGAAAAAGACGATTAAGGAATATGTTAGTGAAATCGAAGATTCAGGATACGACTATCGTTTCATTAGGGGACTATCAACTTTACTTGACAGGAGAAGCATCTTTAAGTGTGATATCAAGTTCGACCCCGCAGAACTGCGAAGACGGTTATACATCACCTCCAATAAAGTAGGAATACCAACAACAACCGAGCAGAGAAGTAGGATTATAGAATCTGTAGCTTCTGAAATGAAGATCTCTCCAAACGAAGTAGAAGAATCCTTTTATGCGGACTTGGATGCAGAGCTGGTTCTGAAAGAATTTGTTCCCCTACAACCTCAAGAACTTCTGAAAGAATATAATCTCAGCCTGACCCAAACACTGCTTTTTAGTTCAACTGAATTGGACTTCACTGTTTCAGGTAACTGGCAAAGAATCTTCTACAACATAAAGAGGCTGGGGCTAATATACGAGGCCCGTAGAAACGAAAATACTTGGGTTAAGATAGATGGTCCAGTCAGTCTCTTCAAGTTGACTAACCGGTATGGAACCAGTCTAGCCAAGCTGCTGCCCATCATAATACATAACCCAGACTGGATAATCAAGGCTAAGATCCTCTGGAAGTATACAAACAGAATCTACAGTTTTGAAGCAAAGAGCCAAACCCATGCAAAAATGCTAAGAAAACTTGAAACAGAACCCGTCAAGTATGACAGTATGGTTGAAAGAGATTTTGCCACGCGTTTTCAAGCCTTAAAGTCCCGTTGGATACTGCGAAGAGAGCCTGAACCACTCCCTGCAGGCAAATATGTAATGATACCAGACTTCACCTTCGAAAGGGGAGACATAAAAATATACATGGAGGTCGCAGGGTTCTGGACAACAGAATATCTGAAAAGAAAAATCATGAAACTACAGAAGATCGATGTAAACATGATCATAGCAGCAGATGAAGACCTGATGTGTGAAGAACTATCTAAACTGGATAAGGGTGAAAGATTCAACATCATATACTACAAGAAGAAAATCCCATTACCTCCTATACTTGGTCACCTAGAAAAGGCGTTTAAACATGTTGAGAAGCATCAGATCGATATTGTAAGAAATCTTCCAGTTAAATTTGTGGAACAAGTCATTGACTATGAAGAACTGGCCCAAAGAATCGGAGTCTCTGTAGAATCTGTGAGAGTTGCTTTAACTGATAAACCTCCAGCAGGTTACAGAGTACTGCCTAACAGCATGGTAAAGAATACTAAACTTGAAGAGATCAGTAAAATAATTGAAGAAAAGAAAGAACAAACAGAACGATTAACGTTAACTGAAGCTGAAGAAATCCTCAGGACTGAAGGGTTAAAAGATGTTTCCAACATTCTGAGGACGCTTGGATACAAAATTGTTTGGCGAGGAATCAACCCTGAAGCAGCTGAAATAATCAAGGTCAACGAATGAAGATTGGGAAGAGAGAAAACAGGAAGAAACTGAATGTAGAAATTTTTTGTTTGGAGATAAAAAAAGAGAAGGGAAGGAGAAGCTTCTGGATTGGGCTTAACGGATTGTGTTTCGAAATTGGTATTCCATTATAGTCTTAGCCTTGGTTTGATCTGCCTCCATCTTTGCACTTTCTAATCCTTTATGAAAGTCATAATGTGTGGTGTATGCAGAGACACCGGGGCATTTTTCTTCTTGGGAGACTGAGGGCATCTCAAGGCTACTAGCCACTCCCAAGGCCCTAAGGAGTCTCTTTGTAAAGGAGGTTTCCTTTAATGGTTTAATCTTACTCATTGCTACCACCTCACGTAATGTCATATACGTCGTATGACATATCTGTTCTACCGTCATAAGACGGCATGTAATTAACAGTCATTTGACGGCTATATAATTATATGCCACGACACCATTTTTATTTTAAGTGTTCAGGATGACGTTGTACGAAGTCGCCTTGAAAGTAACGATGAAAAGTTTCTGGATGGACTTAACCCGCAGATTTCCTTCAACAAGCGTTTTTATCTGGTGTAACAGAGAAAATGACGTCTTAGAAATTGTTGTAAGAAACCCAGAAAGTTATCCATTAGTCATGGAAGAAGTTCGGACACACCATATTTCGAATATTGTTGAAGAGGTAACTGATGATCATAGATTGTACCTCAATGTGAACAAGTGCGATTGTATGAAGGGAGACACGATTGTCAGACACATCGGAAAGTTAAACATTCTCAATATCTTCCCAAACATGATAGAAAACGGATGGGGATACCAAAGACTCATAGTGTTCAAGCACAAAGACCTAGAAGAACTTCTTGCACGCCTCGAGAAGTGGGGATGGTTCTACAAGATCCTCCGCAAGGTTCCCTTCGATGGATTTGTCGCAAGTTCCCTAACCATGTCTGCAGACGCTTTATTTTCAGGCCTGACAGAGAAGCAGATGGAAGCAGTTTTAACCGCTCATCGACATGGCTACTACAACCTACCAAGGAACGCTGACGTTAAAACAATCGCTGCAAAAGTGAAGGTTCCTCGAACAACGTTTCAAGAACATCTGATGAAGGGCGAAAACAAACTTGTTACAGCTCTCGTTCCCCACATCAAACTATTCACCCATGCTTCACCAGAAAGAAAAAAGCATCTCGGAGTAAAAAGAAGCCACTCAAGAATCCCCCTAAATCGAATGAAAACAGAGTAACACGGGCAGGGTAGTTAACATCACACGTCATTTAAACATTTAGAATTTTTCTCGAAATTATCGAGTTTACGCTTACATGAAGTTGCATCAAAAAGTAGGGGTTTACTTGTATTCATGGCGGGCCCGCTGGGATTTGAACCCAGGACCTCCGGCTCCGCAGGCCAGCGTCTTAATCCAAACTAGACCACGGGCCCTCAGGAAAGACTACACTTTTAATCATAGAAACGTTAGTTTTGTTTTTCTGAAGCACGCGCGCGCGCGCGTTTTGACCACTATTCGCTTCCCCGCTATCTACGCTGTTCTAACTCATGATGTATTTTTAGGTTTTGTATGCTCATACGTTCAGCACACTAGTGCTCGAAACTCTTAATAGTCAACATCTTCATCCATGATCAAACTAAGGAGTATCTTCTGCATGGTGAAGATTTCAAGAAGAACGGATACATTAGAAACTGAGAATGCCTTTACGGTTCTTGCTGAAGTCAGCCGAAGACTGAGAGAAGGAGCCGATATAAAGAATTTCTGCATTGGGCAACCTGATTTTGACACACCCACGAATATTAAGCAAGCAGCAATTAAAGCAGTGAACGAAGGTAAGACTGGATATACGCCCTCAGCAGGGATTCTTGAATTACGAAGTGCTGTTGCAAATAGATTTAGTAGAACAAGAAGAGTCGATGTAAAACCTGAGCACATAGCAATAGCATGTGGTGGAAAGCCCTTCATATATTGGAGTATTCTTTGTACAACTGACTATGGTGTAGGAGACGAGGTAATTTATCCCAATCCTGGTTTCCCCATCTATCAAAGTCAGATTGCTGCTCATGGCGCAAAGCCGATTCCACTTCCTCTGGTTGAAGACAAGGAATTTGCATTTGATATGGAGGATCTGAAGCAGCGGATAACCGCGAAAACAAAGATGTTAATAATAAACTCCCCACAGAATCCTACCGGTGGAGTTCTAAAGAGAGACGAACTAAAAGCGATTGCAGACCTCTCGATGGATCATGACTTTTGGGTTTACTCGGATGAAGTGTACTCTACATTAGCATATGATGCACCCTTTCAATCGATAGCTTCGATAGATGGTATGCTAAATCGGACCATCATGGTTGACTGTGTCTCCAAATCATATGCAATGACTGGTTGGCGATTAGGCTATGCTGCGAACAAGACATTGGCCCCCCATTTCGCTCGATGGATGACAAATACCGACAGTTGTGCCAATCAGCCAACTCAATGGGCCGTTGTTGAAGCCTTGAATGGTCCTCAAGATGAATCAGAAAAAATGGCACAAAGCTTCCGAGAAAGGCGAGATCTGATAGTTGGATTATTAAATGACATTAAAGGGATTCGATGCCTAAGTCCAGGTGGAGCTTTCTATGTCTGGCCAAATGTTACACAAGCCTGTAAAACAGTTGGAGCAGAGTCATCTGAGAAATTCAGAAGAATGTTATTGGACAAAGGAGTTGCATGCTTAGCTGATATTCATTTTGGAAAGAAGAACCCTGGACAAACTGAAGAATACATAAGATTCAGCTATGCCACAGCCAAAGATGAGATTGTTGAAGGGATGAGACGAGTCAAAGCGTTTGTAGAAGGCTGAAAAGGTAACTAGCGCGTCCACTCGCAACGGTAAGTGCCTCACATATGCTATTTTGCGATTAATAACTTGGCTAGTTCTACAAGTGAAAATTGAAAAAGATTCAATGACGAGACATGTATCCACCCCGTATCCCCACCCTGTATCCATGCTTTCACATAGTAGTTGAAACAGGGGAAACAAGGGAAACAAGGCGAAAACAGATGAAAACAAATGAAAACAAGGGAAACAGCTAGATACATACTAACTGATGAAAGCTTACTCTACTGATCAGAGGGGTGTGTCTTTACGGCTGGGTTATGTTTACTTTTTTATTTTGATTGTGATCTCTGTCCAGTCTTTCTTTATTCCGTGTAAAGAAGATATGGCTCCCTTGATTGTGCCGCCTAATATCTCTGCAACAAACTTGTTTAGTTCAATTTCGTTTCCATCAACAAAAAGTCTTGTATCCAAGGTGTCACCTGATTGCACTTTTCTTTTGGGAGGGTTTAAGGTTTTTCTTTAACGTGTTTTTAGTAGTCAAGTTGTTAGTATGATTTGGGTAGTCCTAGGACGTGTTCCCCAATGAAGGCTAGAGCCATTTGTTGAGTTACGGGAGCGAGTCTGATCAGGTTCACTTCTCTCCACCAACGTTCTACGTCATATTCCACGGCATACCCGTATCCACCGAAGGCTTGCATAGCATGGTATACGGCTTCGGTTCCTGCTTCCACTGCAGCTACTTTGGCCATGTTGGCTTCAGCGCCACATGGATCTCCCCGGTCATAGAGCCATGCTGCTTTGTAATTTAGGAGTCTGGCAGACTCGATCCTTGCTTTGGCGTCAGCGAGAGGGAATTGCACTGCTTGATGAGCTCCAATTGGTGTCCTGAAGATCTTCCGTTCTTTAGCATATTCAACCGCTTTTTCGATGGCTAGAAGGCCAAGGCCACAGGCACCTGCTGAAAAGGACATCCTCTCAGGATTTAAAGTGTCCAGGACTAAGTACCAGCCCTTATCAACTTCACCTAGCATGTCCTCTTCAGAGACTGTAAGATCATTGATGTAGACTTCAAAAGTCTTTGAATAGTTGATTCCATGTTTTTCTATGGGAACGATCTCAATGGCTGGGTTTGGAAGGTCGACGACGAAGAGAGTTAACCCCATGGTTCTCTTGGAGACCTTCTCTTGAGGCGTTGTTCTTGTAACTAGCACCATACCTTTAGCTCTGTCAGCTCCTGAAATGAACATCTTCTGTCCATTGATCACGTATTCATTACCTTTCTTCACAGCCATTGTCCTTGTATTCAGGGTGTTTGTACCAGCATCAGCCTCAGTTAGCGCTAAGCAGAACTCCATTCCATTTGAAATCTGTGGCAGATACTTTTCCTTTTGACTGGCATTTCCATGCTTCATAAGAGATAGACCGCCAAACACAGGTGAAAGAACTAGCAACCACATTCCAGCTAAGCCACATCCCTTGGAGGTTAATGTTTCCATAGCCAAAGTTAGTTCAAACATGCCCATTCCACCACCACCATAATCCTCAGGAATGGTTATCCCAGTAAATCCAGCATTAACCAGAGTTTTCCAAAAGTCCTCCGGAAACTCATGGTTTTTATCTTTCTCTCGCCAATATTCAGGTCCAAAATCCTTTGCTATGTCTGCAGCTGCATCAACCAACATAGTCTGTTCCTGTGATAACAGAAAATCCATGATTATCCATCCACTGAATTCTAAGGCGAATAGTTCAAACATCGAATATAAACTATTCCGCCAATACCGACAGATACAGTTGGTGCAGCTGCATAATAGCGCACGCGCTTTTCTGTGGTGAGGGTGAGTGACAAGTTGCTACATATTCAATGTTCCTTGTCGTTGGCTTAGTATTGCGACCTTGATTTGAGTTATTTGTTCATTTGATCTGAGACTATCCACGAATTTTCTTATTGTGAGAGCTTGCCCTTTTAGTATTATCACTTCAAGACAGAAGCCTTCATGGATGTGAGCATGAAGGAAGGTGGAAACTAGTCCACTGTATACATGTTGAGCATCAAGAATTCGCCTTCTGTCTGCTTTTTCTCTATACATCATTGTTATGGTGGCTACTGTCTCACCTTCGAGTTTTTCGATTTTGACGTCTTCTTGCAAGGACAAACGTAGTGCTTGCCTGACGATTTCTGAACGACTGGCAAATCCTCGCTTATTTATTGCTTTATCTACTTGCTTCAAAAGCACGTCCGGTATCGATAAACTAATAACGGTCAATTACGAACAGCATTACTAAGAACAGCCATAGCGCGCGCGATCTCAGAGGTATCTGCGGTGGCTCCATAACGAGTTCCATAGACTATCAAAACCTTAGTCATGCAATACTACCTCATATTTTATGCAGGTACAACAACTTTGTGTGTGAACATGCATACCTTCACAAGCTAGTAAAATATATCAATTGCCAGAATTCAATCAAAAAATTCGGTTCTTGAGTTCTGAGTTTTCCGTGCTGGTTTCTTTCTTTTGTTACGCATTTTATGGTCCAATTTTACTTGTTAAGTATGGATGAAATACCAAGGAGTTTTACTTTTCCAAGTCTTCTGTTTTTGGCTCTCCGTTAAAGATCTTGATGTCAGTGTAAAGAGTGTGTTAAGGCATTTCCGATGGTAATACTTGTCCTTTCCATGATGAATAACCTCTCCTTCTTTTTCCATCTGAGAACCACAATAGTAACAGTGAACCCCTTCCTGTTCATGCTCTGTATTTATTATCAATGGGTTGTTAGTTCGTTGCATTTTTTTCATGTTTAAAAAATAGGTGAACGATCTTATTTATCATTTCCAAATAGTATATAGAAGACTAATTACTCTATATAGTTACTAATGGCTTTTACTTGCTTATTGATCTGGCGCTGGTTGAACTCATAGCATGGATTTCACAGTTAGATTAAGAACTATTTCAGCGATGTCACTTGCGTACTCAGCGGTTCTTCTCACACTTTCAATCAATAGGCGAAGACTAGTAATTCCTTTCATCCGGCCTTCCTCTGAGGAGGATACAGCATCCTTCTCCAAGGAGATTATCTCTCCAGCTTTCATAATAACTTCTTCTGCTAAAGCGTAATCTGATTTGAACAACGATTCTATCGAGGTTTCAAAGGAAGATATTGCTAATTCACTCATTTGAGTAATCGTTTTAACGATCTCACTGGAGACCTCTTCTTCAAGTAATAAGACATTTTGTGCTATGTTTGTTGCATGATCAGCCGTTCTTTCAACTGTCTTAGTTATGAGTCTATACCCAAGGCAATCCCTAGATGTAGATAGCCCGATCTCTCTAATGATCCTAGGGTTCTGCATTGCCATTTTGAGCTGACGAATTATGTACAAGTGGAACCTATCCACCTCGTTATCAGTGGCTATGACGGATTTTGCCAATGTCTGATCAAATTCTTTCAGAGCTGTTAGGGCATCCTTATGCATGGAAGCTGTTATGATACTCATTCTTCTCAAAGCACTCTGTACTGAAAGCTCAGGATAGCTCAGAAGAACCTGGAGTGTCAACTCTGTTGGTGTATCCGACACAATTTCTGTCCCGACCAACAAATTTCGAGCAAAAGTTTTTAGCTTATTCCTCTGTATTGAAGAGAGATTTTGTTGACTTTCTGCCTTTATGTGAATTAAATTATATCCAATCAAGTATGTGGCAACAGTTTTCATAATTATTCTATTTGGAGCTTCATTCGGAGAAACCAATATGAAGGCCTCTCCAACTTCATCACGTTTCTCTAACTCAGGAGGTAGGATTAGAAGAGATCCATCTTCCTCCTTGCGGATCAATAAGGGATTGCCTTTTTCAAGATGATTTTCAATAACCCAATTCTTAGGTAAAGAGACTGTATAGGTAGAACCACCTGTCATCTGAAGCTTCCTTGCTTCTTCACTGCGTTTATTATTAGATGTGGTCAAAATGGATTTTCCCCTTAATCAATTTTCCTAGGTTCCTCAATTTACTCACTTTTTTATCAGTTGTAGTAGTAAATCTACATATAATTCTTTATTTATATAGGATTCCATACATATTTCTCAATACTACCTAGTTTATATATAATATATGGAAAATCTATATAACGACGATGGCTTTTTCATAGCACCCAAACATAAGAATGAGGTGCAAGTATATGAACTACAGAATTGTTACTTACATTGAAACAGTTGCTTTGATTGCTGTAATCGCAGGCTTTGCATTGTACGCTTTTATTTTCACACCTGGTCAACCACGTGCAACAACTTTAAGCGGAGCAGGAGCCACCTTCCCAGCACCATTGATTCAATTATGGACCGAGGAATTCTACGAGTTAACAGATATTCAAATAAACTATGAAGGCATCGGAAGTGGTGGTGGAATAAGACAACATACAGAAAAGACTGTAGATTTTGGAGCGACCGATCCCCCAATGAAAGATGAAGAATGGACCGCGGCTACAGGAACCTTACATGTACCTGTCACAATAGGTGGTGTTGCAATTGTATATAACATTCCAGGAATACCTACAGGGCTTAACTTCACCGGCGAAATCATCGCTGATATTTTTAGCCAAGAAATAAAAAAGTGGAACAACCAAAGCATTGTAGATCTAAATCCAGGAAGTATTTTACCTGACCAAGACATTATCGTTTGTCATAGATCAGACTCAAGCGGAACTACGAAAGTGTTTACTAGCTTTCTTTCAGCAGAGAGCGATTCATGGAACAACAACTTTGGAGCAAGCAAGGTCATCAGCTGGCCTGAAGAAACACTTGGCGGAAAAGGAAACCCTGGAGTAGCAGCTTTGGTACAGCAAAATCAATATTCAATCGGTTATGTTGAACTTTCATATGCAACAGAGAACGGCATTCCTCATGGAAAAGTACAGAACGCTGCGGGGAAGTTTATCCTACCTTCGATGGAAACACTTGCCTCTGCGTCTGCAGCAGCCTCTCTGGTTCTTCCATCAGGAGATGAAAGCTGGGCCTCTGTGGGAAGTTTCTTTAACCTGCAGAATGTTGATGAACCTGATCAAGGCTACCCAATAACCAGTTTCTCGTATGCACTGATTTACAAAGAACTGAACGTTATACCAGGTATGACCCAAGAAAAAGCCAAGGCCCTAACACAGTTCCTATGGTGGGCAACTCACGGTGGACAATATTCCGCACCATCGCTTGACTATGTTCCTCTTCCAACAGAAGTTATTACACATAACGAAGCAACTCTTAAGATGATAACTTTCAATGGCCAACAAATCGTCGATTGATAAGTCAAAAACTGGAAAATACAAAAAACTACTAAAAATTCACCTTTTAGTTCATACTAATAATTTAAAAGGAGCCTGTAAAAATTTGGTGGTGTCTCATGAGGATTTCTGGGGATAGAGTCTTTAGGATATCTACTGCACTTGTAGCGTGCAACATTTTCGTGATATTAGGTCTTATTCTTTTCAAGACCATCGGAGAATCTTGGTTATCTCTAAAGACATTTGGGTTGAGCTTTTTATGGAGAACAACATGGCAACCTGTCCCACCCAGACCTGAAATGTTACCATCATTTGGAGCCCTTCCCCAAATTTGGGGCACACTAGTCACCGCAGCAATAGCACTCCTATTGGGAGTGCCAACAAGTTTGGGCATCGGTTTAGCTCTCTCCGAATATATCCCAAAAAGATTTGCCCAAGGCATATCATTTCTTGTAGAGTTGTTAGCAGCTATCCCAAGCGTTATCTATGGACTTTGGGGAATTTTTATCTTGATACCGTTTCTTCAGCGGAATGTATACCCGTTTTTGCAGACTGCTTTGGGTTTTCTTCCCATTTTCCAAGGAACAATACGTGGTCCATCTGTTTTAACTGGAGGTATTGTTCTCGCTATAATGATTCTTCCCACAGTGTCAGCAATTGTGAGAGATGTTTTTGCTGCTGTTCCCCGCAATCAGCGGGAGGCCATCATTGCTTTAGGCGCCACAAGATGGGAAACATCAAGGATTGTTATGAGATACGGGCGTTCTGGCGTCATTGGCGCAATAATTCTTGGTTTAGGTAGAGCAGTAGGAGAAACAATGGCTATAACAATGGTTATTGGTAACTCTTTCAATTTGTTTGACTCGCTTTTCGATCCTGGATACACTTTGTCTTCAATTATAGCAAATGAGTTTACAGAAGCAAGTTCTCCCCCAGTCTATGTTTCTGCACTGGTAGAGTGTGGTCTAGTACTGTTTATTCTAGCGTTGGTCATCAATGCTTTGGCCAGGTTAATAATTTGGCGTACCACGAAAAAGGTTGCTGGAGTGGGGGCAATTTAAATTGAGTAAATTCACGATCAGAAAAATGAAAGATCGGGTAATGGTACTGCTCGCTTATTTAGCATTAGTCCTTGCTTTGATTCCGCTTGTAAGTATTATTATAGAAACCGTGTTTAGAGGTGCTCCAGCAATAAATCTAAGTTTCCTTGTTGAACGAATACCTCCGTTAGGTCAAGCAGGCGGTGGAATTGGGCCTGCAATTCAAGGAACTCTAATCGTTGTGGGAATGGCTTCCTTAATAGGAATTCCGATTGGCGTGTTTTCTGGAATATACTTGGCGGAATTCCGTGAAACCAAGCTTGCACTAACAGCTAGATTTCTAACTGATGTATCAACTAACATGCCTTCTATTGTAATAGGGATCTTCGGATGGGCTTTGATAGTAACTGTGATAGGATGGTCAGTATTTGCAGGAGCCTTTGCTCTAGCCATTATGGTGATTCCAATTGTAACTCGAACAACGGAAGAAGCCATCAAACTTGTTCCTGTAACAATTAGAGAAGCAGCCTTAGCCTTAGGAGTGCCACGTTGGAAAACCACAATAACAGTTGTTCTAAACAATGCTAGAAAGGGTATTACCACAGGAATTCTGCTTTCGATTGCAAGGATTTCTGGGGAGACAGCGCCACTACTTTTAACCATTCTGGGCAGCAGGTTCTGGTTTAATGGTTTTACTGAACCTACAGCGGCTCTACCGTTAGCCATATTTAATTTCTCACAGTCTCCATATAGCACCACAGATTGGGCCAGAGCTTGGGGTGCATCACTGGTTCTCATACTAATGATTCTTGGAATCAATGTCCTTGTTAGATATTTAACAAGAGAAAAATATGGATGAGTGAACACATGAGTTACAAGCTCGAAGTTGAGGATTTGAATGCTTGGTTTGGAAATAACCACGTTGTAAAAGACATTAATATGAAAATACGACAAAATTCAGTTAACGCCATAATTGGGCCCTCTGGATGTGGAAAAACAACACTCATACGATGCATCAACAGAATGCACGAGTTAGTTCCAAGGGCACGAGTTTCTGGAAGAGTATTATTGGAAGAACAAAATATCTACAGTAACATCATTGATCCAGTTACAGTTAGAAGAAGAATAGGCATGGTTTTTCAAAAACCAAATCCATTTCCAATGATGTCGGTTTACGATAATGTGGCTGCTGGATTGAAATTAAATGGAGTGAGGGATAAACAGCGGCTCAACGAGGTAGTGAAAAAGAGCTTGAAACTAGCAATCTTATGGGATGAAGTTGAAAACGAATTGGACAAATCAGGTGCGAGTCTGTCGGGAGGACAGCAACAAAGACTTTGCATAGCCAGGGCTTTAGCAGTTGAGCCGGAAGTAATCTTAATGGATGAACCCTGTTCAGCTCTCGATCCAACAGCTACTGCAAAAATTGAGAAGTTAATCAGAATGCTGGGTGATAACTACACAGTCATTATCGTAACCCATAACATGCAACAAGCTGCGAGAGTGGCTGATTTCACAGCTTTCCTCTATCTCGGGGAACTCATAGAGTATGGTGATACAAGAAGTATATTTCAAAATCCAAGGAATAAACTCACTGAAAATTACATAACAGGAAAATTTGGGTAGGTGAAAAGATGAGCCGATTGATAGATGTCGGATTGGAACAGCTTTCAAAGCTTCTGTTCAAAATGGGTGATTTGGCAGAAAAAACTGTTTCTCTTTCCCTAGATTCGTATGTAAAAGGATTAGAAGCCCATGAAAAAGTGAGAATATGGTCAGAAACATTGAACGTCATTAACGAAGAAGTTGAAGACAAAGCAATCGAGTTAATTGCTAGATACCAACCAGTAGCATCCGACTTGAGAACCATTGAATCTTACATCAAGATCGCCTATGATCTAACTAGATATGGAAGATACGCCTGGGATATAACCTTCATATACAAAAAACTCAACGTAGACCCGAGCGAATGTTCTCTCCCATCATTGAGGATAAACGAACTTTACGAAAAAGTGAAAAACATCGTACATATCAGCATCAAAGTTGTAAAAAAGAATGACTTGGAACTTTCAAGAAAAATTGGTTGGATAGAAAATGAAGTTGATGAAATTTACTATGAATGCTTAGATAAGCTTGTTGATGAAAGAAAAAGCACAACGCGATGTTTAATTACGAACCTTCTTTTCATTCGGCACCTCGAAAGAATAGCAGACCACGCATCATACATAGGGGAAGCAATAATTTACCTTGTTACAGGCGAACGCATTAATCTTAGAGGACGAATGGACAGTGAATCATAAAAATACAAACAAGAAGAGCGGGAGGTGAAAAGTTGGTCTATGAAGCTATAATTCTATGCGGAGGAGAAGGATGGAGGCTGAAACCAGACACGTGGACACCTAAACCTCTTTTGAAAATCTCTGAGAAAGAGACAATACTTGATCGTCAGATAGGTTGGCTCCTTGAAAACGACTTCAATAACATAATCCTCGCTTCAAACCGATCATTTCCGGAATCAACTTTCTTTACAAACCAAAAAGTCCAACCCTGCATAGAAAGAAGAAGACTGGGTACAGGTGGAGCAGTAAGAAGAGCAGTGACACTAATCAGCGAGGAGAAATTCTACGTCATGAATGTTGACGACATCGTGTTTTACAATCCCCAAAGTCTTTATGAAAAAGCTGATGTGGGAGCTGCTATTTTACTGGCTAAGCCTCAAATGCCGTTTGGTAGAGTTACAATGAAGGAAGATATGGTTGCAACCTTTGAACACCGTCCATTTCTAGACACGTGGGCAAATGCAGGACACTATGTGTTCTCGAAAGAGATCGTGAGAAAGTATTTCCCGGAAGAGGGAGACTTTGAGCATACTGCAATACAACATATAGCAGAAAACAAACATTTGAAAGGACTCACTTACGACAGACCATGGATGACACTCAACACAATGAAGGACCTAATAAGGATCCGAGATTATTTTTCCACTCTCAAGAAATAGGTCTTCAGAATGCACCAAAACAAGCAGAAAGTTCTGTTTATATGCACACATAATTCAGCCCGCTCGCAAATGGCGGAAGGATTTTTGAATGCACATTATGCCGATAGTTACGAGGGGTATAGCGCTGGAACTGAGCCAGTAAAGATAAATAAACATGCTATTGATGTGATGCAAGAGGTCGGAATCGATATTTCCAACCATCAAGCCAAGAGCATTGAAAGATTCAGGGGCATGCATTTCGATTATGTTATAACGGTTTGCAATCACGCTAAAGAAGTGTGCCCATTTTTCCCAGGAGACAAAATTCTTCATAAAAGCTTTAATGACCCATCAAGCGCCAAGGGAACACGAGATGAGAAACTCAAATACACCAGAAACGTTAGAGATGAAATTGGAAACTGGATACGAAAAACCTTCGGTAAAAACGAGTGGAACAAATAGGCATAATCCTTACCTAGTGAAGCGAATCATACATTAGGTCAAAGTTTATCTATACATAATACAAATAATCGCTCTCATGGGTTTAAAGGAATGGCTTATTCCTCAAGACAAAGTGTTTTACAACTTGCTAGAGGAGCAAGCAGCACTAGTCTTGAAAGCAGCAGAACTATTCAAAGAAATGATACATGATTACAGCACGTTTGAAGTGAAGATAAAAAGGATGCGTGCCTTGGAACATGAAGGCGACGAGTTAGTCCATAAAATTATCCAGAAACTTAACAAAACCTTCATCACTCCCATAGATCAAGAAGATATTTCAAATTTAACATCTCTTTATGATGATGTCCTGGACAATATTGATGCTGTGGCAAACAAGATGTTTCTTTTCAAGCTAAAGGAGCCAGACGGTGTGATAAGAAAATTTTCGATCCTGATTGTGGAACAAGTAACAGAAGTAAACGCAGCTCTCAAACAAATAAGAAAAATCAAGCAGGAGGAAATAGAACGGAAATTCAAGGCAGTTCACAAATTGGAGAATGAAGCTGACGATTTGTACGACCAGGCAACTGTGGAGCTGTTTAACCAAAAAGATCCAATTAAGATAATGATAATGAAGGATATCTACGAATATTTGGAACTTATTACGGACAAATGTGAAGACGTTTGTTTGGCTATTCAAGATATAGTAATAAAGAATGCTTGATCCAATGCTGATTTTTATTTTTGCCCTTATTCTTGCACTTATTTTTGGTTTCTGGACAGGGTTCACTGATGCGGCCTATGCAACAGCCGGAATAATTGCGACAAGAGCTGTAAAATCAAATCAAGCAATAGCAATTTCTGCTATTGGTTCTTTCATTGGTATGACTGTGTTTGGATCCGCAGTAGCTAAAACAATAGGTACTGGAATAATCGCTGAAGGGTTTGCTTCAGGGGAAGTCATAATAGCTACTCTATTAGGGGCATTAATCTTCGATGTGATATTTTCTTGGATATACTCTTTACCCATCTCTGAAACCCACGTGCTTATTGGAGGATTGATAGGGGCAGGGATAGCAGCTGCTGGTTTTGACATCATCAACTTCAATGGCGTAGTTAGAAAGATTTTGATACCATTGCTCACGTCACCATTCATCGCCATAATCCTTGCTTTCGCTATAACGGCAATTGTGATCAGAGCTTTTAGCAGATACTCTGCTGGAAAGATGAACAAATATTTCAAAAGACTGCAAATAGTCTCAACTTTCTTGTTCTCTGTTACAGATGCAACGAATGATGCGCAAAAAGTAATGGGCGTATTAACGATGTTACTATTCTACTATGGTTACATCTCAGAATTTGTTGTGCCCTTCTGGGTTGTTCTGGTTTCATACATAACGTTAACTTTGGGTGTGATATTTGGTGGCTGGAGAATTGTAAAAACCATGGCAAAAAAAATTACCAAGTTAAGACCGTATCAAGGATTTTCTGGTGACTTGACTAGCTCGATAATACTTGGATCAGCTGCAGTTTGGGGAATGCCCGTCAGTTCAACTCATGTCGATAATGGAACTCTGATCGGATCAGGATTAACACGCGGAGTCAAAGCAGTCAACTGGGTAACAATAAGGAACATTCTATGGGCTTGGGTTCTATCAGCACCTTTATCAGCAGTATTTTCCTTTGTGCTATATCACGTTCTCATGTTTTTCCTATAATATAGAAGGCCAAACTAAAGCCAAGTTTTGATTTAAACTATGAAGCTTTGTAGGCGTGATGTTAACTACTATCTAGAATCTTTTTTACTGCGTTGATTACGTTCTGTTTTCCCATGGTGACTATGTAGGCTCCCATTCTGGGGCCTCGAGGTATGCCTATCAATATAAGGTAGAGTTTCTTGAAGAAACCGGAGGGTTTTATGCCGTGGTTTTTAGCGGTTTCAAATATGGCGTTCTGTATCGTTTCCGCTTCATCTTCTTCGTTTAACACTTTAATCAAGGCTGTTAACGCTTCTCTGTCTTCCTTTGATAGCTCGATCCTTGTCTCTTTTATCTCCTCGAAGTCTTTTACCCAGTTAACCGCGTATCGAAGTCTCTCCCTCAAATCTTTGTTTAGACTCTCATTCTTCTGTAGGTAGCCATATTCTTGCAGTTTTTCAGCCACAAATTCTTCCTCTCGATCCTTAGGAGCCATCTTTACAAGGAAGGCCATCAGGTTATATGGAACATGGATGCTGGGCTTTGATGATGGATTAAGCCACCAACAATACTTGTAGAGACCAGTGAGTTTAGCTAGCTCTTTCTTGTTAACGATCTTCTTCTTACCGAAATATGTGTCTTCTAAATCGTCAAATTCGTTCATGTAATAAGGGATGTCAGTTACTGAAAGCTCACGAGTACCTGTGAAGCGTTTCAACATGAGCAGGACTAATGATTGTGGGGAACCATAACGGAACCAAACCTGAGGCGTGAAGACGTTACCAGCTGATTTCGAAATCTTCCTTCCACTCTTGTCTAGAAACATTTCGTACCTAGCATGCATGGGCGGTTCATAGTGAAGGATCTCCCGGCAGATTCGATCGTTTATTCTCACAGAGTCCTCTATGTCCTTTCCGTAAGCCTCAAACCTTATGCTCAATGCTTTCCATCTAACTGCGAACTCGCTTTTCCAACTAAGTTTCCCCTCGCCATCTCTATAGTCGGTTTCGCCTTTGTGCTGACAACCTTCCAGCCATTTTCCTTTGATCTCCATACCATCGCAAATGTAGAGTATTTTTCCTTCTTTTGGCAAGAATTCTTGAGCTGTCGTGGTGTAGATTCGTCCGCAGTTACCACATATTGGGAAATAGGGAAGCGCTTCAGTGTATCTTTCTTGGCCCACCTCGCTTTTCACGATCTCACCAACTTGTTTAGCGTTTATTAGAATCGTCTTGATTTCTTCGTTGAACCAGCCTTCCTTGTAGGCATTTTCCGCTGAGACAAAGTTATATTCTATGCTGGATTCGTCCAAGGCTTCCAAAAGCAAAGTACGCATGTGTTGTCCGTAACTGTTATGGCACTTGAAAGGATCAGGTATATCCGTAACTGAATAACCCAGATATTTCTGAAGGGATTTGGGAAAGCCCGCGGGAACTTTTCGCAAGCCATCCTTATCATCAGAAAACGCGACTAACTCGGATTTGAAGCCTTGATCCCTTAAAGCCATTGTAACAGCAAATGACCTGGCTGCGTCGCCTAGGCTACCAATGTGAGGTAATCCTGAAGCGCCAACACCCATCTCTGTTCGAATCAAGTCGAGAGTACGACCCAGTTTACGCTCTCGCTTAATGATTTCATCAGCCGTTTTGTCGTACCATGTACCGTGACCAATTATTCTATCATTCACCTTCGAACGTCTCTCCAACAATTATCTAACGTTAAACCTAAAAAGGTAGAGTGGATCACTACTTTTTTCCAAAAGCAGTAACTATAGCCAGTACACCAAACACCAATAACACCAAGGCTACGGAGTAAAGCCAGTTGATGCTTGCTATGAACCACGCTCCCCCCACAGCAATCAGCACAGCACCCATTGCAAATGTACTGAAGGGGCTGCGTTCATATTTCTGAAGATTTGAACGACGCATCCCAGCCAGAACCATTAGCCAGCAACCGATTAGAGCCAGTATAACCGGAGGGATAAGGGGCCATTCATAAAGGCCCATCGGTGTGTATAGGAGTATGGAGATCACTAGAATTATCAGGAAGACGCCTATGGTTAAAAGGCTACTATCTCTCTTTCTACTCATCTGTGACGCCTGTACTCTACTTGCCTTCTACCTTCTCCCCGCATTCTGGACAGAACTTTGAGGTTGCAGGAACAAGTTTTCCACATTTAGCACACTTTGTTGTTCCACCCTCGGGTGGAGTCAATCTTTCGCCGCATTCTGAGCAGAACTTTGAGGTTGCAGGAACTCTTCCAGCACATTTTGGACATATGACCAAGGCAGCAGCAGGCGCCTGTGTTGGACCGGTAGGAGTCATCACTTGAGGTATAAGCACCATACCTGTTCCTAACCCTGCTCCTGGCGATTTGCCAAGTTCTTCAGCAGCCTTCTTCACAGTCTCCATACGTAAAACCTCCTCCGGCGAGGTTCGTCCAGTTTTCAGCCAGAACAGTCTCTCACGATATTCAGGGGTTGTGTCTATACCTTCAAAGCGTAGATCCGTTAACCCCAAGCCTATTCGCTTGAAATAATCTATGATGTCGTTCTTCACAACGAGTGAGGTTTCATCAAGCCGAGTGAAGACCGTGATCAAATCGTAATGAGATAACTCGTCAATTATCTTCTCATTCAAGAAGCCTCGGAGATAGTTGTTGACATCTTCTGTGGTGAAGGCTTGTTGACCACCCACAACCTCGTTTACGAAGAGCTGCGCTTCTTCAAGTTTAAACCAGAAGGAGCCATGTACTTGTAAAGGTGCAAGCTCCGTTGTTTGAGCCTTGGTGCCGTATTTCCCAGCGAAGACCCTTGTAGAAATGAAAATCACGGTTGCTTTGAAGGGTGACTCTCCAAATCCAGTGATTGCTGATAACACCCTAGTAAGTAGGGGGAGATTAAGTGTCGTCAGTGTGTGTCTTCCAGCAGAAAAAACGTCGTAGGCTTTCCCATCTCTAAAGAAAACAGCCACTTCGTATTCATGAACTATTAGTTGGGATCCCCACGTTATCTCTGCGTTAGGATGTCTCCACAGAATCTCTTGTGGCGCTGGATTCTTCCATTCTATGACTTGTGGCATGTCAACTCACTCCCAGTATTACTTCGCCTCTCTTATCAAAAGTTTTTTCGAGCTCTTCTAACTTCTTAACCAACTGCTGTATGCATGCTTTAACGTCCTTGGACTCTTTCAAATCAGTATCTTGGAAGGAAGCAGCATCATCAACAACTCCGTTCACATCATCGATCAACATGTTATCAAAACTGATCATTTCGTCAAGATTTGGCTCTTTAACCTTAATAACATCGAAGAAGCCAGCGTATCCATAGGATGCATGTTCAATCCTCGACTCTAATCGATCAAGTTTTGCTACGAGACGATCCATTTCTTTCAACTCATCAAACCATCGGCGATCAGACAATCTTTGAGAAACCGCTTTTAGACTGTCTCTTGCCTGCGACAATCTTCCATGCAGATGTTTTCTAATGAGCTTGTCAGATTCTCTCCGTAGCTCTTTCTCCTTGTATCCTCTAAACCCCGGGATTGCTGCAAGAATTCTCTCGGATAAGCGCATCTGCTCTTTTGCTTTACCATAAAAATCTTTCTTCTCACCCAAAAATCTTCACTTCTTCGACCTTTCGAGTTATAATTCCACATATGCTGCATTTAAGGCTTCGTTCCTCCAAACAGGAGGGTAATTCTCGTGGAATTTACGTAAAATTCAGTTTCTGCCTATTTACAGCGTGTAGATATTCTGTATGCACAAAGAGTTTATATTAAAACGGATAATTTACAGCAGAGGCCTTAAGGATGCGTAGGTCAAAACTAGAAATGTACATAAATATCCTGCAAGTTTTAGCCCGTCGTGGACCATTAAAGCTAACCCACATCATGTACAAAGCAAACATAAACTGTAGCGTTTTAAAAGAGTATTTGGAATCCCTTATCAAAAATGATCTAGTGGAAGAGAGACCTGTAGGTAAAAGTAGAATCGTCTATGCTATTACGCAGAAAGGAAGAACAGTCATAAACCATTTCAGAGAACTGGAACAGAAACTCGCTATTCCAGAAAAAACTAGGAATAGACCGCCAATACTCTACTAGCTTTTTTTAATTTCTGTCTTCGCGTTTGCTAACTGAACAGTCCAAAGTCTGTTGTGGGAATATCACCTTTTATTACGGTTCCTGAGGATCCATCTACGAGCAAATTGTAGAGTTTACTTTTATACCTGTATTTTATGAACCAGATTGGACAGTGCATGTACACTGTTTGATCGATTTCTGAATCATTTTTTATCGTTATAATCCGGTCAACGTCTTCCTGAGCCAGAAATCGGTGATGAGCTTCAACTTCTTGTTTAGCAATATCTATGGCATCTTGTTTATCGATCTCGCTGTTCAAAAGTTTTGCAAAAGCCTCGATCCTACGAAAGTCATACGGAATCTTGCCTTTAAGAGGCACATCATACTCTCTTGTTGGGAATTCCGACGCTCTCCGCGCAACTACTAGCCAATCATATTTTTTCTTGATGCTTCCCTTCTTTACGATAGCGGGAGTTATTCGCTCAAACACACCCTCGTAAAAGCTCTCTAGTTCCATGGAAACAACCCAGAAAGGAAGATAGATCAAAACCTTCTCTACAATCTTCGACTTTG
>JASFPN010000023.1:0-22479 GCA_050115965.1 Candidatus Bathyarchaeota archaeon | reverse complement strand
AAAAAGTAGAATTTTAACCCCCCCCCCAAAAAAAACCCACACAACGTGTACACAAAAACGAAAAGTACATATTGTTGGATGAAAACTAAGGTTAAAAATAAACTGTGAAGGCTATAGCTTTGAAGTACTCAAAAGATATTCAGTTTTGGATAGCCGTTGTGATAATCCTCGCAACGATTATTCTTTCGGTTGCCACGTACCTCCGATGGTTTAATTTGAACTTTTTTGTGGGACCATACCGTTTTACACACTGGCTCAGTTGGATTGGAACACTCTTCATTGCAGTTATGACTCCACTTTACTATATTTTAAAGCGTAGGGGCTTCACTAAGTTGAAGGCACTCCTCAAGGTCCACATTTTTGGAAACTTGATCTCGTTTTTTCTCATATCTATTCATTATGCCCAACAAGTCGGCAGACCTCCACGATTCTATCCTGACTTGAGCACAGGATTGGTGCTTTACGTAGTCATGCCTCTATTGGTTGCATCAGGATTCCTTCACAGATTTAAGATTCTGAAGACAATTAAACCACATCTTAACCGATTTTTTCATGTAAGTATTACATTCACGTTCTATCTGGTTATCTTAGTCCACATCTTACAAGGCGTGGACATCATATGAGTTCGTATGTGCGCGCAATTCCAGATAATGGATAATCGAGAGTAGGATTAAGAGAGAGAGAAAAAGGTTAAAATTTTACCGCGCGCGCTCTTGTTTGAAGGATTTATTTATTTAATACATACAACCACTACACTCCAGAATTTATTAAGAAGTAAACAATTAGTTCCTCATGATTGGTTGTTTTCATAGTATTCTAGCGTACTTTGCTTATTCACAAAACGAGCATGAATAATCCATCAACCCTATAACACATGTCTATAACTTTTACGTGGGCATGTGCGAACCGTTTAGCGGTTAGGGAAGGGTTAGAACCTCGACTTTGACCTTGTGGCCATCTTTGAGTTTGAGTTTTGTCCTCAGAAAAACTGGAGCTATGACTTCGACTACTGATATATCATAGTGACTTCTCAACGCGGATACTAATGCACCTTTCACTTTGTTCTCGATTATCGCAGGGTAACATCGGACTGACCCAAAGGTTCGATTTTCGTTTTTAAAGCCTTCAATGTCTATTGCGGGGTAGTTGTTTAGTTCTGAGCGGGTTTTCTCGTCGTATTCTGTTGTCAGTTTCAAGTTGAGGGTGCCTGGATATGGGTCGAAACCAAGTTTTTCTAAGAACTGTTTTTTGTAATGTTCTCGTTTTATGTAGTAGGCTCCTTCTCCCAATCCTGTGAAGACTATTCCTTCCAGAGTGACTGATGGAGGAAATTCAGCCTCCATTAGAAATTTAAGGTTTGAATAGAGTTTTTTCAGCTTGCCCATGCCGATGTCAGTTATGTCTATTAGACATCCTTCAGGCGTCATGGTTCGCCTGATGAGTCCTTCATCATCCAATTCGATCAAATGGCGTGATGCTGTCTGTTGTGAAACATCCAATTTCCTCGCTAGATACTCTGTTGAGATCTTTGCTGTTCTTCTATGTGCTCCGAGTTCAGCCAATTTGAAAAGGGTGTAGATGTGGCGCCATTTTGATCTTTCAGACATTCTAACTCTCACTCAACCATCAGTTGCAGAATACTGTTTCGCCTGATTTAAGCGTCTCGAAAAATATACATGGATCAAGGGGATTATGTGTCGTAGCACGTTGTGTTTGCTTGTACAAATATGTTGCGAAGATCCCTAACATGTGTTGAAACCTGCACATCATCTAAGGACGTGATTATGGTGAAGGATATGGAGTATGTGCCATTTCCATGATCCATTATTGAAAGATCATTGGATGAATCAGCAACTGTCCAGCTTCCTATGTTGAAATAGTATATCGTTATGTTTTCTGCGAGTGCAGAGTCTTCTCCATTGAAGACTTGGCAGGTTAGGTTCACGAGTTTCTCAACTTCAAATGGGTTTAGCACACGGGCAGTTGTGCATGAGCCATTGATTTCGATGCTTGTCGTCTTGTTTACAGTGTATCCTATATTCACATTCGATGTTAAACCATGACTCATCAATGTGAAATTTGCATGCGTACTTGATACTCCAGCTCCTTCCGTTTCCCAAGACAACATAATTCCTTCGATGTATCCTGAGTGGTTGGTAACGGTGAAAGACAACTGGTGAATGTTGGGTTGGTGGAGGTTTCGAAAGAGTTGTGATAGCTGGTTCAAGTTTGTCTGAAGATTTGTTGTTTCTCCTCCTTGTGAGATGTTTCCAAGCGAACTTATCATTGCATTTACTGTACTCTGTTTCAGTGCACGTAATGCATCGTTTATTGGATAATCGTCTGTATCAGTGGGCTTTCTGCTGAGTTCGTAAACATAGATTGTTGTTGTGGAGATCAGGATTGCTATTGTCATGGCAGCCACTATAAGAAGTTGCCCGGAATTGCTTGACTTGAACTCTCGCCTGTACCTCTTCATGAGGCCACCGCCAGATACAGGTGGATTATGTAGCAACTGAAAGCTTCTTCATAACTAACACAAACATACTCCACAAAACCCAGATCTTCACTGCTGAATCCTCCATTGGAAATGATCTCATCGTTGATCTGCTGCATACTGCTATCATAAACGGTGAGGTTGAACGTTATTCCTGTTTGAAGAGACAGATCAACAGCTTCTCGAAGTGTTGACCATTCTCTAGATCCCACATATCTGCCTAGACTTCCATCAGAATCCAGCGCAATTAGAGTCTGCAGCCCTATAGAACTCAAGTTTTCCTGATCCATACTGTTTATGGTTACGGTCATGTTAGCAGAAATTGCCAATGACGAAAACAGAATAAGCGCAGCTAAAAACGCTTCGATTATTCTTATCTGTCCCCTATTTCTGGTGTTCATTCTCTAGGTCCTCCAAACCACATTTTGCAGACATAGAGTCCAGAATCAATGGTGACTAAGTATCTGTAAGTGAAGACATCTGTCAATGTTGCAGCATCTTCAAAGTCTGCACCATTTCTCACTGGTATCTGAGGGTAAATGGTCCATTCTGCAAAGAAATCTGTAGAGTTCCATCCAGTAACAACAATCAATGTGGGACTTGGATCTAGAAAATCGGGGACATCATAAAGTGCTGATTGATTATCTTTTGAGATTTGGTTTAAGGTATCTGAATAATTGAAAGAAAGAGCATAAACGTCCGATAGGTTTGTTTCAGTAAAAAATGACGATACGTTAAGTTCGTAATTCAAAACATCAAGTCTAAGAAAAGTACCTCTCGGATGAGGGGTTGGGGAGTTATGTTCAAAAGGATATACAGCGAAAGAGGCTACTTTTGAATTGGATGATGACTTTGCTAACACCAACATCATGGCTGGACCACTCACGTTGTTTGGAACTGTAACATCGAGGAAAGTTCTTCCATCTGAAAGTTGTACATCATTTGGTTCAAGATAATCTTCTGCAACCACAAAGGCTTTCAGATCTGTCTGTAAAGGTGCCCCATCCTTGTCGGTTAAGACTTCGAACTCATAAAGTGTCTCATTCGATGCTTCAACAGTTAATGTTAGATTCACTACTACCTGGAAAAGTGGTTCTACCTCAATTCTAAAGGATGCCTCAGGAAGACCGAGAATAGTGAACAACTGATCGTAGCTTAATGTGTACAGATTTTCGCTGTTTAATCTTGAAACTTTGTCAATACCCAACTCATACGGAACATCTGATGTGATCTCTGCAAATCCTAAAGCGACAGGGATTTCCGAGGTTTTTCCCCAATCTTGTGGTCGTCCTTCATTCAAGAGTATGTATTTTGAAAGACTTTCATATCTTTCAGGAAGATAAGCGTTCACACTGCTGTTTAGGTGAGGGTACAGTAGTTTTGAGACACCAGCCATTGTTGAAACTACAAGGATCACCATGAGGGAGCACGCGAAGAAGGTGTCGACGGATAAGGTGGGCATTTTGGTTTCTCCGCTGTTTCTTCTTTTTATGGGACAAGCTGATACATTCCGCTTAGGGATATCTGTGATAGAATAAGGGAGACGTGGGCTGTCAATACCAGCATGGCAGAATACTTGAAGCCTGCTGCGAACGTACCTTCATTAACTTTTCCAACAAAGAACCCTGAGAGCCAGCATTGCAGGATTATGCCAATCGAGAAAAGGTTGATCTGTTCCTGCATTGCCCCAACCGGCAGAGCTGCCGTTCCTGGAAGTGATACTTGGGTTAAAGCATAGACTGTTAAAGTAACCATCGTTGTCGTTAAAGCAATTAGAACGCACCATATAAACGCCAGAATAACATAGGGCCTTAAAAGAGATTTCTTGTTCACGTCAACATCCTTCTGTTTTTCACTATACTCCGTCAATATCTCCAAGGCTGCTGCAGATCCGCCTCCTATTCTGATTGTTTCCACCAATATCAGAAAGTTAATTAGAACTGGCCATGTCTGGACCCTCCGTTTGACATTGGCAAATATTTTTCGAATCGATACTCCCCACTCCATCTGGCTTCGAACAAGTTCCAAGATTTTTGTAAATCCTCCATAGCCAGAGCGCTGTGTGGCGTGAATAATACTTTTCTCAGGTGACAAACCAATTTTCCTAGATTCTGTAACATCTCTAAGGAAACTTGGCATTGCTTTCTCTGCATCTGAATTCAGCTTCGCTATCTTCATGTAGACAACAGTAGGGGGAATCGAAATTGCTAGAAGGGAGACTGTGGCCACGAGAGGGAAAAGCTCTGGAGTTGTTAAAAATTGGAGTTGAGGTGCCATCACTATTGCAGCTATAAAGCAACAGACTGCAATTAAAGGCAGTATTGCAGCGTAGTATGGACTTGAGACACTTGTCAGGTTACTCTTTCTCTCCATATGTGCTACCACCATGAAAACCACTGAGATGAGAGGAGTGATAAAGAATATCAGGATACACACTGTTGCTGTGGATATTCCGGGGGATCCACTAGCTTTCATGGGCTCAAAGACTGATGTTGTAGCGAATACGATGAAGAGCACGTATGAGCATAAGGTGACGATGAGCATGACTGCGTAAGCTTCCACCAATGTTCCAAGTTTCTCGATCGACTGTAATGCTGCATTACTTTCTACATCAAATATTGAGCGTAGTTTACTCTTAAGATAGTTTAGGATATTTCCGCCGCTTCTAATGGAGGAGATGTAGCCTAACAAAAAATCGTGGTAACTTTTTGATTTTGTCTTTGCAGCTCTTTTATTCATCACCGTTAACGGGTCATACCCTAGCACTTCTACCTGTCTAACAATCTCTTTTGCTTCTTTTTGAAACGCTGGTAGAAGACCTATCCTGCACATTTTTTTCCAACTCTCATAGATGGTAACCCCGCTTGCAGCAAGTAGAGCAAAGATAAGGGCAGCGAATGGTAGTTCACGGTTTATTTGACCGGTTTCACCAGCCTTTAGAATTGAGAGAATTCCTTTGAATATTCTGGAGCTTTGTAATGGTCTAGACAAATCTGTCACAAACCCGTTCTTTCTAAGAACTCCTCTTGGAAGAGCTGTGGATTGTGGTAGTATTTACTGAGTACTCTGTTCACGCTACGGTAGTCACGGATGTTATTTTCAACCATGTGTAGGAGCATCCGCTCTCGACATTTTAGTTCATCCAGAATCCTTTCAATTGGTATATCAAGGCTTGAAGCCATCTTGCCTAAAAGGTAGCTTTCATCAAGTTTTTCTTGGAAAATATCAGTAGAAGGATTCCAGTTAAAAACTTCTTTGAAATTGTTCGGACCTTTAATCTCTGACACATTTATGAATTTTCTACTTGACAGGCGTCTTCCTGAGTCAAGGAAGACTGGGGTTCTCACGTGTTTCACGTTGATAACGCAGTTCATCAACGTTATTATGGATGTGGGAATGTTCATTGGTGGCTGCGAGAGTCTTTTTGTTGCGGTGTCCACGTCTTCAGCATGTAATGTGCATAATCCTCCGTGTCCTGTTGCTAAGGCTTGAAAGAGCACGTATGCCTCTCCTCCTCGAACTTCGCCGACGATAATTAGGTCTGGACGGTGCCTGACTGCTGACTTGATTAGGTCAAAGAGCGTAATTTCTCCTTCACCTTCTACTCCGAAGCCTGATCGAGAGATGGTTGAGGTCCAGTTTTCATGAGGTAGGTTTATTTCAGCCACTTCTTCAACCGATATTATTTTGTGACTTGGACGAATGAGGCAGGCAATCGCGTTTAGGGCTGTTGTCTTTCCAGCTCCAGTTGCTCCTATGATCATGACTGACATCTTGTTCTCCATCAGAAGCCAGAGATACGCTGCCATGCTCTCATTAATGGTCTCGTTTTCGATCAAATCTACAATTGTGAATGGATCTTTACGGAACTTTCTTATGGTGAAGGCTGTTCCAGAAGGTGTGGTCTCTTTGCCAAATGAGACAGCTAACCTATGTTTTTCAGGTAGTGTTACATCAACTATTGGAAAAGCTATGCTCACGTGTTTTCCAGCTTTATGGACAATACGCATTATGAAATCTTCAAGTTCTTGTTCATCACGGAAGCTTATGTTGGTCTTTATGTTTTCGTACTTCCTGTGCCAGAGGAAGATTGGTTTGTTAATTCCACTACTTCCAATGTCTTCGACGTTGTCATCATGCATTATTGGATCTATCTTTCCATAGCCAACGATGTCTCTTTCTAAGAAATAGAGAATTTTTCGAACTCCGATCTGTGAGATTTCTGTGAAGGCTTTTTGATGGTTGCCCATTATTAGGGGTATTTGTCTTCGAAATGATTCGCTTAAGGTTTCTATTTCTTCTGGAGTCTGAAGTTCGTATTCCGCAATGTTTTTTAATTTAGAGTATCCTTCCCATTCATTTTTCTGCAATATTAGCTCGTCAAGAATGTACAAATATTCTGAAGTCTCATTGTTCTGGACGATTGCCACGTAAGAGAAGGGTGGTTTCAACGGATAATATTCCACTTCTGTACAGTCTTCAGGAATATTTCGTTTCTTCAAATCTAAGAATTCGATTAATTGACCTTCTTTTTCCATCATTTTCTGGAAGGTGTTTTCTTCTTGAGAGGTTTTTTTCCCTTTTTTTATGCTGAACTTCATGATTTAGGCACCATTTTATGACTCTGAGAGCAAAATGTGGGGGATATCGTTGTCTAGATAGCATTCCAGATAGATTGCACCGTAGCCAGCTCGATACGAACCAGTTGCTAAGGCTTCATTTGGGAGATGGACGATAATTGTTGATCCGTCTATTGGTTCATTTCCAAAGCCGCCCTCCAACCAAGTTTCATCTGAATTGTTTTGTAGTTTAAGCCAATATTGTTTGTCGCCAATGGCCGTTGGCCCTGTTAGGAACGTTTCAGATGTTGCGTTCATAGTCAATGTGAGTATCAGTAACTCAGTGGCTTCGTGAGATACGGAATCAATCAAGTTCTTTAGTTGCCTTATTTCTGATGAAGCTCGTAACCCCTCTGAGTAAATCATGAAGGAGATAACAAGTAGGCTGCTTATGGCTATCAAAGCAGTAAAAGTATAGACGTAAGTGAGAGGTATTGAAGGCAAGACTTAGATCTCCGATCTCTGGATTTTAATGTTGCAGACCATCGTCACCACATCAACGAGCGCACCTTCATCTGTGCTGGAGATTGGAATCCAAACCGTGTCCAATGCGCCGTTAAAAGTTGACTTCAGGGCAAGGGAGGAGATGGATTGGTTAAATTCGTATTGATGTGTAGTGACTGCGACGTCTATGCTTGTTACTTTTAGGTAAAACTTCTGGGTCAAGGTCAAGTTTTGGGAGGAATTAAGGTTTAATATGTAGATTCGGATGAGGTTTTCTGGTTTTGCTTGATTGGGTTCTGTGACTGCTGAGTTTGCTGATGGGCGATAAGACAGAACGAGTTCCTGGCTATTGCCACCTGTTGCATAGTAGAGTTGTGTCATGGTTGAGGAGCTTTTATTCACTATGCTCTTCTCATCACCTTTTAAGAAAAATCCTTCATTGTCTTGTGTAGAGGACTCGAGCTCATAAAAGGTTCGACCAACTTGAGCGTTGAACACTGTGTCATGAAGGGATTGATTATCGGTGACGTTAATTTGGAGTACGTTTCCTATTGTTTGTGTTTTAAAAGTACCTCCACAATCATCCATGTAAATTATTTTTGAAGCCTTGAACTTCCATGCTACTGAGTGGATCGCTTCGTCTAGAGTTTGCATGCTCTCCTTTGCTATTGAAGCCTTGAGTAGAGAGCCTCCAGCGTTGATCTGTGTTATTGCTAGGCTGTATGTTACTGAGATTATCATCATGAGAGAGGCAAAGAGTATCAAGTAGGTCATCGGTACAGTCAAGGCTTTTCTTGACTGTAGAAAGGAGCTTAGCCTTACGTTGAATTGTGTTTTCGGCACTTTAATAGACGGTCCCCTTACTTCTCAGACGTTAATGATTCTTCGACCCGAGCGTAAGATAAGATGGTGTGTGTAGAACAAAGTTACACATAACCTGTAGGAACAATCAATAGTTAGAAAATCTATTCTGGACTTGTATTATGTAGTGTGAAATATTTTCGAGTTAAATAAAAAAAGATGGAAAAAATAAAAAGAGGGTTTGCTGCTTACTGAGCAGCTTCGACGTTTGTTTCTTTATAGTATTGGGCGTTTGAAGTGAATAATGTAAGGCCAATAGTTATGCCAACGTCATTCAGAGCAATGCTATCAGGGTTGGCAGCGTAAATAACCATGGTGTAACCAGAGATCAAGGTAAGATCATCAGTTGCTCTAGTGAAAGTTTGAGCGGTGCCTTGAACAGTGATCGAAGTTGTGTTTGATGCGGTAATGTCTGGTAGCTCATTAGGAGTAACTTCTAGATCGTTCGAGATCGTAATAGTGTTTGTTCTCCAATAGAAGACATCTGTCCATGCACTGTCCTGTCCTCTAGCAGTGAGCTTGTCTAATACAACGTCTTTTCCACCAGTGTTAACAATGACCATGGCACATTGTGCCCAGTCACCAGTTGTGTTATACCAAACATGCTGTTTGGTCAAGAAGAGAGACTCTTCTTGCACTCTGGTGGTTGTAACGTTTATGGCGTAGAAGGTTACAACTGTTGCAAGCAATACTGAAACGACGAGAATTATCAATGTGGTTACTACTGTACTCAACGCCCTTTTGTTCTTTAGCAGGTTCATTTTTTTCTCCGAACTGCAAGACGTCTCTCTCAAGATATGATAATTTGTGCGTATAGAAAAACTACACATAACTGTCTACGTGTAGTACAATTCGCACGCGCAAACAGTAAACGGAAACAGTTATATATGTAAAGATGGCGTTATCCACGCTACATGGAGGAAAACAATATGGTTGAATATACATTTAATCAAACAGGTGCTATCGCAACCCTTCTATCTAGCGCTGTTTCAAGTTCAACGTTGTTAAGTATAATTTTAATTGGTGCTCCTCCAGCCGCAGAGACAATCTTTTTTAGCATATTGACGTTCATGTTTTGGGTACTTGTACCGCTGTTTTAGCTACGGATTCGGGTGAGTTATATCGTTGGGCTCCTCTTTTGTATTTTGGGTTTGATTGGTGGAGTTGGAGTCGTACCTGGTGTTGAACCCATATGGTTAGTGGTTCCAGGGACAATGTTTACCTTCTCGTTGGGCCTAATCTGGATAATCAACTTAGCCTGCGCATACTTCAGCTATAGGGCTTTTCAAGGAGCCTAAGCGCGTGCGCGCTGGGATTAGAAAATAATACTATAACTTTGAAAATACACTAATTGAATCCAAGAGCTCACCCATATTATTTTGCTCTCGTTTACATAATTGTCTCTCTTTTGGTGCTTGCCAATTTATTACATATTTTCTCCAATTGGAATCATTTAATTTTTTGGAATGCACTCCAAAAAAGATAAGAATTTCTTTATCATTTGCATGACCATTCTCGCCTTCGATAACAAGATGAGGGATCTCATGCAAATATGTCCTTCCAGCAATCATGTAAGAAAGTAACGAATGGTGCCCATCAAACAAGATCCACTCCGATTGCGCTGTCTTCACTAATTTAATATTAGGTAGTCCACTTGGAGATAGGATATCATTTCCAGATTTTATTTCTTCAACCATTGTTCTTATCTGCTTCATGCTCTTAATGCCATCAATATTATGGAGGTTAATGATTTCTCTCAACAAAACCAGTTCTTTAACTTCTTCTATTGTCTCTTTTATTTTCGAACTCAACTCTTTTTCAAAATGATCCACAGTGTCATAAATGGTATTGCTTTTGTCTTTTAAATGAATTTTTAATGATGAAACACAAGTTGAATTTTCATCTTTGGATTTACACGGATGTATTAGTTTTACAAGTCTATAACTCAGAAAGTTGTTATGAAACATTATCGGAAATCCTTTGTATTCGATAAAACAGTGCATGCATTCATACGCGTGTGCGTTTCTCTTTACGCTTTTTCCTTTTCGCCTTTCTTTCCTTCTTAGTCATCTGCTTTTTCTTAGAGCTTTTCCCCATACCCAATTAGTTCACACCAATTTGAGGTTGTAGTAGAACAGCATTAAGCTTGCGGTCAATACCCGACGTTAGCGCGCGCGCTCGCGCTTAGGCTATACGAATTCTTCAATGGATTTTCTTTTGAAAATTATCACAGTGATTGTTAGTATGAGCACTAGTAGAATGGGGAGATATGGTATCTCTGGAACTAACACTATTTTGTGTTGTGAATGTTGATATGCAAAGTATATCCATCTATGAGTACAATTATCAAATAACGAGTAATTTTGATGGAGGACTGGGATCATACCATCATCAATTTCAACTGTGATGTTGCTTGCATTCATTATTGCATGGGGAACGCAGATTCTGCAGAAACCAAATGTCTGATTCTCCATCATGTTTTGAATGTACAGGATAATAGTTTGATTTACCTCGCAATACTGAAAATCTTCAATGGAAGAATTGCTTATAATGTTCACACGATTACCTAGTGAAGTGTTGAAACTGGTAAATATTCCCTTCAAAGGAAACTGATCTACATCATTTTTATCAATTGTATGCCAGTCATCGCTTATTCCGTTGTGGTCCTCATCACGCCCGAGGTGGTCGAACCAGTAATTACCTTCTACACCGTTGTCCCACATATTTGATTGGTTGCTTTTAGCCTGATTTGTGTTGTTGAAGTTGTTGTGATAGATGAGGTTGTTGTTGCTTTGGAAAAGGTCGATTCCAAGTTGATTTTGGGTTATAGTGTTTTCTAAGATTAAGTTGTGTTGTGAATTTAGGAACTGGAGTCCGTTGTATTCATTTGAGTAGATTTTGTTTCTTAACAAGGTGTTGTTAGTGGACGAGTAACAGATGATGCCATAATGATTGTTCGTTATCAGGTTATTCATGATTTTTGTTTTTTGCGAAAAGTGGAGGCTGATGCCAAACGAATTATGTGTTATTGTGTTGTTTGAAACCGTGTTCCCAATCCCTTTTTCAAGGCGAATTCCTTCGACGTTGTGTGTTATAACATTGTTTGAGATTGTGATGTTAGGGGAGTTGTGTAGGCTAATGGCGAAGTATGTGTCTCTGAATATGTTATCAGTTATCGAACATTTAGAGGAGTTGAAAATTTGTATACCACTGTTGCTGCTTAGAGATGCACCGCTTCTCTTGATAGTGAAATTTTTAACACATACATTACTGGATTGGTTTACAGAAATTATGTTCCCATCTTCATTCCCATCGATAATAGTGCTGGTTTTATTTTCTCCAACTATTGTTAATGCCTTGTTTATGGTTACGTTTTCATAGTAGGTTCCGTCTTCAACAAAAATGGTGTGGCCATCCAGAGTTTCATTTGCATTTATTGCCTCTTGAATTCTAGCATATTTTAATCCAGTGTTGAGGTTATGAACACGGAAAGGTTTCCACAAATTTGTCTGAGAGAGGCGAACAGTGTATCCTCCAATAGTCTTGTTTTCCAAAGAATAACTTACGCTCAACTCACAGAGGATACCCGTAAGTTGGTCCCAGACCATTATCTCATTCTTAAGATAGTCATTGCTGTACGAACTTGTGTTAACTATGTTGGATTGTCTAACAGCACCATAACACTCCATTGGACGAGTTGTGTTAATCTTAACATCAAACACTTCAGTGTACAAGGTGTTGCCTTCGCTAAGATTGGCAGATATAAACAATGCTCCAGGATAGTTGGTTCCCCAGGGTTCACTAGATAGTTCACCGTCTCCACTATCAATATCTAACCAGCCAAGTACTGTTGATTCAGTATCATTTTCGTAATGAATCTTTTCATGAAACGTTATATTTGTCCCAAGGACATTATCACAGGTAATTTCCCAAAAACTTGTATAATTCAATTGAAGAATTGCGACATTTGAAGGAAAAACATAATCAGAATCCCACGCAACCTCAATATCCTCATATCTAAACCAATCCCCAACTCTAACACCCACATTCCTTTCTTGAGCAGAAACATGAAGAGGAAGATTGGCAAAGTACATGAGTGCCAATATAACCATGTAAAATTGGAGAATCTTTACCATTCTCATTCATTTAATCTGTTCTACTTCAACCATTTTTATTATTTATGGAAGTTCAAGGGCCTCGCTTGTGTATTATTTATCCGGGCCATGATCCAATTATGTACTTTAGGGCTGTTACTCGTGAAGCTGAGTTAGCTGAGTTGTTGTTGCTTGTAGATATCCCAATTGTGGACGATCTGCTGCATGAGTTGAGGTTGAATGTCATAGAAGACATTTATTTTTCCTTCGGGAAAGAACATTCTTATCATGAAGGCTCTGCCAAGTCTTTCCATGCTAAGCATGCTTACTTCCGGCTTCTTGGTTAGAATGCTTCTATGTTGATCGTAGAAGACCTCAATTGCGGGAAGGATGCATTTCTCGATGATCTCTTTGTTTGTGCCTTGATGAGGAAAGCCTACCTTGAATGAATAGTCAATTATGTTCTTCTTTCCAGAGTAGTTTACGATGGTGCTGTCTAGTACGCGTCTGTTGGGTATCTCAGTTATATTGTAGGTTGGAGTGTAAATCTTTGTGTAGTTTATGGTTATCTCTCGCACTTCTCCTTCAACTTCCCCAATTTTCACATAATCATTGACCATGAAAGGTCTAGACACCATTATATACAATCCGGCCAGAAAGTTACCCACCGTTTGAGTTGATGCAAACCCTATTGCTGCTCCAGTCAATGCTGAAACTCCTACAAACCATTCAGTCGGCATTCCATAGATCGTAAGCAAGATTACTAGACCGACTGCCACGATGATGATTCTGGAGGTTAGTTTGATTATGTTTTCACCATGCTTTTCAAGCTTAATTCTACGAGCGTTCCTCTCAATCACTCTTCGGATCAACCTATCAGCAATTACCATGCCTATCAGAACAATCAATCCACTGAGAATGAACTGAAGATTCTCCATATTGAAAAAATCTAGAAACATATGGTCACACCTTTAAACATAAATCATTTTTCGCAGATTCAAACAATAAACTATACAAGATCGTATATGATTTTCGGAGAAAAAATGTTCTTATAAGTACTAAAAGTATGTTGAGAGTTTTATTCTAAAGGGATTAATTTGATTTCATAAAGTTTTGACCATTTTTTTCCAGTTACAAATAGTCTATCTCCTTCTGAGTCGTATGCGATCCCGTTCAGTACATCACTAGTAACTTGATCTTCCAAGTCTTGTATACCTGTTAAATCTATCCAACTCGTAACCTTACCTGTGTGATGGTTAATTATCGCAATCTTATCCTCTTGCCAAATATTTGCATAGATTTTCCCATTGACATATTCAAGCTCGTTAAGCCTAGTCACAGAACCATTATCATAAACTTCAACCTGTCCAACAACTTCAAAGGTCTCTGGATTCAAGAAGTGCAATGTGGCTGTTCCATCACTCATAATAAGCCTGTTACCATCATGAGTGATTCCCCAGCCTTCGGTACTATAATCGAACTCCTGTAACAAATTAAAAGAATCTTTATCATACACAAAACCCTTATTCTCACGCCAAGTCAGTTGAATGATTTTGCCATCAAAGATCGTAATTCCTTCACCAAAGAACTGATTTGACAGAGTATATTGTTGGAGGACATCACCAGTCTCCAAATCCACACGTCGAAGTGTGGATTGGCCATAGAGTCCTGTGCCTTCATAAAGAAACCCGTTCCCAAATATTAATCCCTGTGTGAAGGCATTTCTGTCATGAGGGTAGACGTTGATAATTTCATAGGTGTAATGTAAGGGAGTAGGGTTAACTAAGCTGCTTCTCAGCAAAACGAATAGAATGACAGTAGAAATACATACAACTACGATAATCAGCACGTTTCTTAGATATTGTTTTTTCATACAGACCAATTTGCACTTTTATTGAAGAAGTATTTCAATATGCCTATAACTCAAGCGTGCAAATATCTACGTCAATTCTTTCCAAAATACTCAAACGTTGGTTGTTTAACCCATACTTGAATATAGCAATACACTACAAGAAATCTATACATGTATATATAATTCAAACAGAATTCTTATTTAAATGGTTCATATCGAGCTGTCTTTAACGGAGCATTTGACATGAAGGGAGCCAGAGCCTTCTCACCATGCCATATTACGGGGCTCTTTGAAATATTTGATCAACCAGCAAACGCTTTATTCGCTGGCTCTCGAGGAGCGGGTGTTTGTATAAATAAGGGAGTTGAAACAACCGTTAAGATTGAGAAGGCTTCAAAAAGCTCTTTAAAAGTCAAGATTAACGAAACTTACTCTAATCCTGCCGAGGTCTCCAGACAGGTGATAAAAACTTTCCTTTCTCAATTTGCAATTCCAGATAACTATCGGATCAACGTCGAACACCAAGTGGAAGTTCCAATAGGAGCTGGATTTGGGACTAGTGGAGCAGCTGCTTTAAGCTTAGCCCTAGCTTTAAACGATGTTTTCGAACTTGGTATGTCAGATACTGAGGCTGCCCAAATAGCTCACACAGCAGAAATCAAGTGTAAAACAGGACTTGGAACTGTTATTGCTGAGGCTTCGGGTGGTTTGGAGGTAAGAATTAAACCAGGAGCTCCAGGAATAGGTGAGATAAAAAAGATTCCTGTCCAAGAAGACTACATGATCGTATGTCTAATCTCTGGCCCCTTACCTACCAAGGAATTTCTGACCAATGCGGAAATATGTAAACGTGTAAACGGATTTGGTGGAGAATTGATCAATGGGATAATTGAAAGACCAAGTGTGTCCACATTCATGCATTCTTCTCGCCAATTCGCAGAGCGCACAGATATGATTACAGACAGAATAAGAAAAGTCTTGGACATAGTTGACAAGTACAACATCATCTGCAGCATGCCAATGTTTGGAGAGACCGTTTTTACCATCATTGAAGAGGAGTATCTCCAACAGATTCTCGCAATTTTTAACACACATAATTCAGATAGAAGAATCCTTGTAAGTGCTATCGATTTTGAGGGAGCACGACTGGTAGCTTGACTAAGATCAAGGTTCCACCAGATCATCCTAGAGCAGAATCGCTTCATATTAGAGAAAAACTGGTGGAGAATCATCAGACCAATGTTGTGGCTACTGCAGGACTCATAGCTCACGGTCGAGGTGAAGCCTTCGACTATCTTCTAGGAGAAAAAACAACAGAACCAGCCTTGAAGGCTATAAGGGCAGCAGCATCATCCCTCATTTTAGCAGCCAAACCCGTTATCTCAGTTAATGGTAATGTTGCTGCACTAGTATCCAAAGATATAGTCCAGCTAGCTCAAGTCGCAGATGCGAAAATTGAAATCAACCTATTCTATCGATCCATAAAAAGAGAAACAGCGATTAAAAATCTACTGAAGAAATCTGGCGCAAAGGAGGTTTTAGGTGTTGGCGAAAACGCTTCCTCCAAGATTCCAGAGCTGGGAAGTGAAAGGCGACGAGTGGATCCGAGAGGCATACTCACTGCTGATGTTGTTTTTGTGCCTTTAGAAGATGGAGATAGAACAGAAGCCCTCATCGAGATGGGTAAGAAAGTAATAACAATAGATTTGAACCCCTTATCACGCACAGCACAGAAAGCAACGATAACAATTGTCGACAACGTTGTCCGTGCAACCCCTAGACTTATAGAGACAGTAAGAGAACTGAAGACGAACACCATCAAAGCCCATGAAGTTCTGCAGAGATTCGACAACAGTAGAAACATCGCTAATTCTATCTCAATGATCAAAAAGAGACTCTCAAAAATTGCTGAGGAAAATAAATAGACTCTCAGGATGAGACAAATGAGCTTCAACAAAATATTCGTTTTAGGCGCCGGAGCCATCGGTAGTACATATGGAGCCCTATTATCAAGAAAGCATGACGTTACATTAATTGGAAGCAGAAAACATGTGGAAACAATCAGAGCAAAAGGCCTTTCACTATCAGGATCAGTAAATGAGACTTTTCAAGTAAACGCTGACACCAAGATTCGAGGAATGCCCGAGAATTCTATGATCATCCTTTCTACAAAAGCCTACGACACTGAGAAGACCATAAAAGAAAATAATGAACTCATAAAAGAAGACACAGTAATCCTGATAATTCAGAACGGTCTTGGAAACGAAGATGTTGTTAAGAAAACTGTTCGCGGTTCACCAAAGATCCTTAGAGCCATAACAACAACAGCAGCTGAGTTTCTTGAATCAGGAAATGTGAAGTTTTGGAAAGGATTTACGATAATGAAGAAAGAGGAAGCAACAAAAAGAATTGCCAAGATCTTTAACGATTGCGGGATAAAAACCAAGCTTTCCAACAAGTTTAAAGAAGAAATCTGGAAAAAGCTCATAGTGAATTGTATCGTAAATCCACTTACAGCCTTATTGCGTGTTAGAAACTGTGAAATTCTCGCAGATTCACTGAAAGAAGTTAGACACAACATATTCCTAGAAGGGATCAAGGTTGGAGAAGCTGAAGGAACCTCTCTTTCACCGAGTTTGGAAGCAACAATTAATAAGAAGCTATCTAGCTACACAAATCTTTCTTCCATGTATCAAGACATAATGAAAGGGAAGCAAACTGAAATTGACTTCCTGAATAACAAAATAGTCGAATTGGGCAGGAAAAACAGTATTCCAACACCTGTCAATGAGACAGTCACATCGTTAATCAAGTTTATGGAGGAACAAAATGGAGTTTCAAGAAGAGATCAAGCAGAAGAAAGGTAAAGAAAAAATTGTAATGCTAACAGCCTACGATTATCAAACAGCAAAGATCCTAGATAAAACAGACATAGATCTGATCCTTGTTGGTGACAGCCTAGGAATGGCAGTTCAAGGTCACAGCGACACGAAGAAGGTGACTATGAGAGACATGATTTACCATACAAAGATTGTGGCAAGAGGGGTCAAATCTAAGCCGATTGTAGGTGACATGCCAATTAACAGCTACAACAACACCGAAGACAGTATTAGAAACGCAAAACGGTTTCTAGATGCAGGAGCTCATGGAGTTAAGATCGAGGGTAAACAACCAAAGATCATTCAAGCCTTAATCGAAGAGCAAATTCCGGTGATGGGACACGTTGGATTGCTTCCACAAAAAGCTAAGGAATACCGTTTAAAGGGAAAAGAACCATCAGAAGCAGAAAAGATCTGTAGAGATTCAATATATCTAGACAATCACGGAGTGTTTTCAATTGTACTAGAATGTGTACCAGAGGCTCTAGCAGCAAAAATAACCAGCAAAGTGAAGACGCCTACTATCGGGATAGGTGCTGGAAAATACTGTGATGGTCAAGTCCTAATTATTAATGACTTATTAGGTTTGGATGACAGCTTCAAACCAAAATTTGTCAAGAGATACGCTCAACTAAAGAAAACTGTGAAAGACGCTGTCGCAACCTTCATAGAAGAAGTTCGAGTGGGAGACTATCCAGATCCTGATCACACTTATCACTAGTGGAGACCAAGCAATGCAGGAGAAAGGCACATCTGAAAGTTCAATCCTAAACGAGCTGGAAACAAGGCTGAAAGGCGACTTTACTTACACATCAGGCAGGATAATCGGATCCATGTGCACAAGTTCTCACCCTTTATCAAATTTGTTACAAAACTCCTTTCCAGACAGAAACTTAGGTGATTCAGGGTTATTCCCGGCCTTAGCAAGACTGGAAGAAGAAACAATCAAAATGTTAGGCACCCTACTTTCAAACCCGGAAGCCTGTGGCCACATCGTGACAGGAGGAACAGAAGCCAACATATTAGCCCTCTGGACAGCAAGAAAGATCTCAAAAAAAAGCCATGGAGAAGTGATAATACCTGATTCTGCTCATTGCTCCTTAGACAAAGCAACAGAGTTACTTGGTTTAAGGAAAATAAATATTGGGCTGAACGAAAGGCATCAGATTAACATAGATTCTGTTCAAGAAGCCATAAGCCCAAAAACCGTGGCAATCGTTGGAATCGCAGGAACAACAGGTCTAGGCGTAGTTGATCCTATACCAAAACTTTCAGAGATCGCAAAAGAAAACGAGCTTTACCTTCATGTGGATGCTGCCTTCGGAGGATTTGTACTACCATTTTTAAGGCAAATACATCATGATATTCCTGCCTTTGATTTTTCGTTACCCGGAGTTTCTTCCATAACTGTTGACCCACACAAAATGGGACTTGCTCCCATTCCAGCGGGAGGAATCTTGTTTCGAAATCGGAAGTTATGGGAAACTGCAGCCTGGAAAGTCTCTTACTTGGCTGGCGGAAACACTGAACAGGCCACTTTAGTTGGAACACGCCCTGGAGGTTCAGTCATTGCAGTGTGGGCACTACTCAAACATCTAGGAAAAACGGGTTACAGGAAAATTGTCGAGAACTGCATGAATCTGACACATAAACTCGAAGAAGGTATCAAAAACATAGACGGAATAGGATTAATGCACAAACCAACAATGAACATCGTGGGAATAGGATCAAATACGCTGAACATCCACAAAGTAGCAAAAGAGTTAAGACAGCGAAAATGGGCAATCTCACTCTTTCCAAAACACATCCGGATAGTAATCATGCCTCACATAAAAAGAGAGCACATAAACATGTTTCTAGAAGATTTACAGGACGTTGTTAACAAGTTGAACAATCAAAGGGGGAAGACATAATGCAAAGTCATCCCTCAAAAGACATTCTACAGTCCAAGAGTGATAAACTGAAAGGGAAACGAGTGGTTATGTGCATAACTGGCAGCGTTGCAGCTGTCAGATGCCCAGAGATCGCTAGAAACCTCATGCGTCACGGGGGTGAAGTCTTTTCAGTAATGTCACCAATGGCACAGAAGATAATTCATCCATATCTCATGGAATGGGCTACAGGTAACCCAGTCGTGACAGAACTTACGGGAAAAATAGAACACGTGGCACTGGCAGGTGAACACGTCAATAAAGCGGATCTGGTGCTTGTTACTCCAGCTACAGCCAACACAATCAGTAAGATTGCTTATGGAATAGACGACACAACAGTCACATCTGTCGCTTCAACAGCCTTCGGATCTTGTATTCCTATAATCATTGTTCCAGCAATGCATCAATCACTTTACCGAAATCAAATACTGAAAGAGAACATTAAGAAACTGGAAGGTCTGGGTGTTGAATTCGTTGGACCAGTAATCAAGGAAGGAAAGGGAAAGATCGCTGATACAAAACAGATTGTAGATAAAGTCATTAGCAGAGTATCCATAAAAAAAGATTTCTCAGGACTCGAAATTCTGGTGACAGCTGGACCAACTGTTGAATACATAGATCCAATACGTATCATCACCAACAAGAGCTCTGGAAAAATGGGGATTGCAATCGCAAAGGAAGCCTTAAACAGAGGAGCCAATGTGACCATAATCTACGGGCCTGGAAAGGAGGCACCGCCATCAAAGGCTGTACTTAAACCAGTCGATACCACGGAACAAATGTATGATGCAGTCACCTCAGAATTGAAGAACAGAAGCTATGACATGATGATAGCTGCAGCAGCGCCAGCTGACTGGACCGTCAAACAACAAGCCGCCCACAAGATCTCCACGAGGAAAGTGAAGTCACTTAAGCTAGATTTGGAGCCAACCAAGAAAATCATTAACTACATAAAAAGGGAGAGTCCTGAACTTTTTCTAATAGCTTTTCGCGCTGAACACAGGTTATCCAAGAAAAAATTAATCGAAAGCGGTTATCAAAGACTTCTGGAAGCTGAAGCTGACTTGATTGTCACCAATGATGTCGGCAAAAAAGGGAGAGGCTTTGGAACAGAGACAAACGAAGTCTTAATTATAGATACCCAAAAGAAAGTTACCCACATACCGCTATCATCAAAAACTGAGATTGCAAGAGAAATATTTAATGTTGTACGCGGAAAAATAAAAGAAAAATGTCCTTAACAAAGGAAAGAGTCACATAGTGATAATCAATGAAGAGAAAATTCAAAACGGTTGCTGTCGGCGGTACTTTCGATAATTTTCACAAAGGTCACAAAACATTAATCTTGAAAGCCTTTGAAATTGGTAAAAAAGTTTTGATCGGGTTAAGCTCTGATAAACTTGTGGAAAAACTTGAAAAACCTCATCCTACCTCTTCATACAAACTTCGACTAGCGCAGCTGAAGATGTTTCTCCAAAAGCACAATCTTCTGGGAAAAAGCAGCATAATTCCATTAAATGACGTCTACGGAATCACTCTGAGTAAAGACAATCTTGATGCAATAATCGTTAGTAGGGAAACAGAAGCCATGGCCATTAAAATAAATGAAGAAAGGAAGAAACTTGGACTATCGAAAATCCATGTGGAGGTTGTAGACATGGTGAAGTCAGAAAACAATATACCAATTTCTACCACCCGAATTCACGAGGGAGAGATAGATCGCCAAGGGCATGTGCTGAAATAAATTGCTCGCGAACGCTCGCGCACGCTCTGGCTCATAAAATTAGTTCTTGCCAAAATTTTCTGACCGGAAATTTTTATCAAATGCTAAGTCTATAAAGGCATACTGAAATGGATTCTCAAGGTAAGAAGAAGAGAACTAGAGAAGACAATTCCACTAAGGAACTAGTTGAAAAACTTGACATGATAATCGAAAGGCTTGAGACCCTTGAGAATTTTATAATCAATAATTCCGAATACTCAGAACTCACTCCTTACCTTCGCATGAGCCGCATGGGTATAGGCCTATATGGTGAACCTTTGAAGGTGGCATCTCGGCTCAAGACAGCTGAAAAACATATGAGGAAAAGATGGGTTGCAAAGGATGAGATTTCCAGATGCATAATTCAGGTTCTAGCAGTCCATGACAGACTGAACATTTCAGCAATCACCCGACAAGTAAGAAATATGAGAGGAAAATCCTCAAGAAGAATAATTAGAGAGCGACTTGACCAGTTGAAAAAGGACAGGATAGTCAGATCTTCAGAAGGGTATGGAACTGTTTATGAACTCGTGAAGTGACCGTAACAGTGGCCACTTTTTCCCAGAATAAATAACTTCAATGCTCAGCCTATAATTGCTTGGTGGTGAAATGATTAGGAGTAATATTAGGGATGAATCATCAAACAAAATAGAGCATTCGTTTGATCCAAGAATCAGAAGATATCTTGATGAAGTTGATGAGATGAAAGCGGAACAGTATCTTAGGTTCCAGCTCTTGCAAAAACATAAATTAGAGTTAAATTAGAATAGAGAAAGGTGGAACATTAATGAGTGAAGAAGGAAAACATAAAGAAAAAAGAAGAAGTGAAGACCCAGAAGAAGTGAAGGCCATACTTGGAGTCGTATCCAAGGAGATACCAGCGCTAATCAAAGGCATAATCAGTTCTGTATTTTCAGAGGAGGCTGGCAAAGACATGGGCAAAGGAGCTGCAGCCTTTTACAAAGAACTTAAGGAAGGTGGCATGCCAGAAGAAGTAGCGGTGAAAATGACTGAAAACTACATAAGTGTTTTCACAAATCTAGGCGATGTAATGAAGAAGCTTGGTAAAGTAGGGAATATAAATATCAGCTCAGACTCAGATTTAGGAAAGGAAATTGAAGAGAAGATTAAGAAGAAACTTGCTGAAGAAGGCCTAGCAACCGATGAGTGACTTGATCTAAACGATTACTGTTCTGTTTCACCCATCATTTGGCGGTAAAAGTGAAGATAACAAGCATTATCAAAGCAGGCTTAAATGTTACACAATTGCTTTTAGAACTTTTCTTAATTTGGGTGACTTTGGATCTAAAGGTTAGAAGAGCTAGAAAAGCCTTTGAAAAGGAGCTCATAAAAGCCGGAATGGCAAAGAATGTAGCAAGAAGACTTTCTGAGAAGTATTCTTCAGTTAAGGATGCTGTCATGGGGCAATTATGGAGATCCGCTGTTAAGATGCGGTCATCAACTTTTATAGAATAGCTGAATCCTAAATCCTTAATTAGCAAGCAGTGTGGCAACCTGCGCGACCTAGCTGAGATTCTTT
>JASFPN010000022.1:0-22920 GCA_050115965.1 Candidatus Bathyarchaeota archaeon | reverse complement strand
TTCCTGTTTGCTAAAGCGTGCTTGAAAGGCGGACTAAATGTTTTCGGCATCAACGATTACCAGTCCCTCATTCGAGGAGGACATAACTTCTACGTTGTGCGAGTTGATGCTGAAGAGGTTTACTCTCAAACAGATAATGTTGATCTATTATTGGCGTTGAATAAGGAAACCATTGTATTTCACAAAGACGAACTGGTTTCTGGAGGATGCATAGTTTATGATGGAGAAGAGGTTTCCTTAAGTGAAGAAGAGCTTGGAAGAAACGATCTGAAGATCTACTCAGTGCCCCTAAAACGCTTTGTGAAAGAGCTGGAGGGAGAGATGATCATGAAGAACACGGTTGCCCTCGGAGCAGTGATCGCACTTCTGGATTATGACCTGAAGGCTCTAGGCGAGGTTCTGAAAGCTTCCTTTAAGCCAAAGGTAGCTGAATTGAACTTTAACGCAGCAAAACGTGGATACGACTTTGCTCGAGAACAGTATGGCGAAGACTTTGGTTACAGGCTAGAAAGCATAGATCGAGCTGGAAAACCAAGATTGTTCATCACTGGAAATGAAGCTGTTGGTCTTGGGGCCCTTCGTGCGGGCTGTAACTTCTATGCTGCATACCCCATGACTCCAGCAACAGGTGTGCTTCACTTCATGGCTGCTAACGAGAGAGACTATGAAATGATCGTTTTCCAAGCTGAAAGCGAGATCGCAGCCATAAACATGGTTATAGGCGCCTCATTTGCTGGAGCAAGGACTATGACAGCCACATCCGGTGGAGGTTTCTGTTTAATGAGTGAAGGCTTGGGTATGGCAGGTATGACTGAAACGCCCATTGTGTTAATGGTGGCTCAAAGACCAGGGCCTAGTACGGGTCTACCAACTTATACGGCTCAGGGTGACCTGAGGTTCTTGATACACGCGTCTCAAGGAGAGTTTCCTAGAGTCGTAATAGCTCCAGGAGATGTTGATGAATGCTACCACACGACAGTGGATGCCTTCAACTTGGCTGATCGGTTCCAGATACCTGTTCTTCTTCTCACAGACAAGTACCTTGTTGAAAGGCATGAGGCTGAAGAAATCTTCGTTCAAGATCAAATAAAAATCGATAGAGGAGCCCTGTTGCTTGAAGATTCATATATAGGAAAAGAGGAGTACGAAAGGCACAAGTTCACTGAGACAGGAATCAGCCCAAGAGCTATACCAGGAACTAAAGGAGCCATAGTCCTAACCAACTCTACAGAACACAATGAAAGCGGATACACAGTCGATGATCCTGAATCAACCACAAGAATAAACGACAAACGCTTCAGAAAACTGACAATACTAACCAAAGAATTAGAGAGTCGTGAGACAACCAAACTTTACGGCCCAAGCAACGCTGACGTTACCATTCTAGGATGGGGATCAACAAAAGGACCGATACGAGAAGCCATAAAACTACTCGGTTCTGAAGGAGTGAAGGCCAACTATCTGCAGATTCTGTACTTACACCCTTTCCCAACTGTCAAAATTAAGGAGGTACTGAAATCTGCTAAAAACGTTGTTGTGGTTGAAAACAATAAGACCTCCCAACTTTCAAGCCTCATCAGGGAGCATCTTCTCACCTCCATTGATCACAAGATTTTGAAGTATGATGGTCGGCCCTTCAACCCTGGAGAACTTGCGCGTTTGATAAAGGAGGTTGCTTAGGATGGTGACCCTTGAAGATCTGAAGACTCCAAAAACCAATAGTTGGTGTCCTGGATGCGGTAACTTCGGGATACTGATGGCTTTCAAGAAAGCCATCATAACATTAGGCCTTGAGAGAGAGCAGGTTGTGACTGTTTCAGGGATCGGTTGTCATGGAAAGATTAGTAACTACGTAAAAGTCAACGGTTTCCACGGGATACATGGTCGAGTATTACCATTAGCAACAGGTATCGCACTCGTAAATCCTGCTTTGAAGGTGGTGGGTTTTGCAGGAGATGCTGACTGCTATGATGAAGGCTGGGGACATGTAAGCCACGCGATCAGGAGAAACATCGATATGACGTTCATTGTTCATAACAACATGGTTCTTGGCCTAACAACGGGACAAACGACGGCTACAAGCCAGACCGGATTCAAGTCAAAATCAACGCCACACGGTTCCATACCTCCCATGCTAAATCCCATAGCTCATGCTTTAGTCAGCCACAGCACCTTTGCAGCTAGAGGATTTGCTGGAGACACGAGGCACCTATCAGATTTGATCGTGGAAGCCATCAAACACAAGGGCTTCTCATTTCTCGATGTTCTCCAACCATGTGTGACATTCAACTATCTGAACACCTATGACTGGTTCAACCAAAGAATCTACAAGCTGGATGAAGAAGGGCACGATCATGCTGACAAGAAGAAAGCCATAGAGAAGAGCTTTGAATGGGGAGATCGCATACCCATTGGACTATTCTACAAAGAAGATAGACCCACGTATCGTGACGGTCTTCCCCAGGTGAAGGATGTTCCACTCACAAAAATACCGGGGACAGCGAGGAACCTTATTTCAACACTTGAAAAAATGGTCTAAGCATTTTGGACGGAAGGTTACTTAAGATTCTTCTTCATCCGTTTTTGCTAGACACTGCATTATTCTGGAGCATCCTAGACAATTGTCTGGAAGCGATGTGTTTTTAGGAACTGTGTTTAAATATCCAAAATAATGTAAACATACTGAGCTAGGCTTCTTCTCTGGTTTTTTAGACCGGATAATCTTCCAGCCCGTCTTTTCTTTCTCCTGTTCTTTCTCCTTTTCTTTCTCCTGTTCTTTCTCCTGTTCTTTTTCACCTTTCTTAGGTTTTTGTTTGTCCGGGCTTTTTTCTATGGTTTCGCCCATTAGTGCTGCTCCTGGTTTGAGTTTTCTAAGAATTAGGATGTATACAGGTATTGCTGCCACGATTATAATGCCAATCAATAAGGTGGAGTTCATCAAAACACGCCCCAAACTCTGTTACAGGTTTTTCTGTATTGCTGCGTAGATGTGCTCTAGGTAGGCTATTGAGCGTGCGATATCTGTTAGGGTTATCATTCCAACGATGTGTCCATTTTCTAGTATAGGCAGTTTTTTAATCTTCTTTACATTCATCAGTTTTACAGCTTCACGGACATTCATGTTTGGGTTGCCATAGACAAGAGGAGCAGACATGACTTGGAACACTTTTGTCGTTGCTGGGTCTCTGCCTTCAAGTAGAACTCTTGTTAGAAAGTCTCTCTCAGTGACGATGCCTATTGGGCTTTCGCCTTGAACTATGATCAAGCAGCTTATCTCCTGCTTGGCCATGATTTCTACAGCCTCCCTTACGGTGGCTCTTCCATCAAGCGTAATGATCTCTCTAATCATGATTTCGTCAATTTGCAACGACATTAATGTATCACAGAAGGCTTACACTTCCCCTGTTTTATAAATTAGGAACATAAGATCAGTATTAGAGATAAGAATTGATTTTCATCCCGTTTTCAATAAGAAAACAAATCCAAAATGGTTGATAGGCCACTTCAGTAATAGTCTCATGATGAGTTCTTTCTATTGCCTTATGGTTCTAGCGTCTTTGGTAATATTGTCTTGAGACTGATTTCTTTTTTTTCTTGGAGGGTGGACCAAGACATTCAATGATTTGAGCACATCCAAAACATTCATCTGGAATGGGTGTGTTCTTTGGAAGAGTTTTTAGATACTCAAATTCGTGGGGGCATCCTTCAAAATCCTTTTGTCCAAATAAATAGAAGGATTTTTTTTCTGCATCTCGTTTCTTCAAGGTTTTTTCGTTAATAACCACAGTTGGTGTGATTTGTGGGGTTTCGGTTGGTTCTTCTGGGATGTTTTGGTCTTCAACGGTTGGTGTGATTTGTGGGGTTTCGGTTGGTTCTTCTGGAATGTTTTGGTCTTCAACGGTTGGTGTGATTTGCGGCGCGTGAGCGCGCTCGCGCGTGCGAGTAATACTTTGAGGTCTATGCTTTCTTATTTTTCGCGGAGAAGTATCCTGCTTTTTCGGGTTTAGCTTCAATAGGAATATCATGTAGAATGCCAAGATCATACCTAATAGTACTGTGACTGCGATTGTGATGACCATTATGTTCACTGGTTTTGCTTCAAATACAACAGATTTGTATCTGGCATATAGCTATGATGAATCTTCTATACTTAGTGTGCGTGCACATTTCTAACTGTTGCAAACGATGATGGTATCTCGGCTGGGTTAAAAGTGGGTGTTGAAGTGTATTTTGAATTCAGATTCTCTTTTCATAAGATTTTATACAATTATTGGGACAAGTCGGTTTAACCAAAAGTACACGTGTGGAAGTTGGCAGCAGATCTCTTACCAGAATTCTTTCTGTTCCTTGGCATCGACTTCTTTGTAGCGTTAAGCCTACTCACATGTCTCATGGACCATTTTAGTAGACCAGTTTCCTATCTTTACCAAGCAGCAGCGGTTTTTGGATATGTGAATCTTTTGGCAAGTAAGGCGTTCTTGCTGAGTTTCGGTGAGTACATGCGGTTTTCCTACTGTTTCCTGTACCTAATTCTTGCCTTGGCGAACATCATCGGTATCAACGCGTATATCTTGGTTTCAAAGAAAAAGTGGAACTTGGCAAAGATCTTTGCAAGCTGTATCACTTTTCCAACGATCTTGGTGTCTGCCTTCTATCTATCGCTTTACGGTGGAGAGACTTCCCAATTTCTGACGGTGGCCCTCCTCTTCAGTATTGGTATACTTGGAGCAGGAGGCGTGCTGATGGTTGGCCCTGAAAAACTGAAGGAATGGTTAGGAAGGGGGTGAGAATATGAAGAATAGGAAATTGTTAGACTTTCTGGCGTTGCTGATGATATCTGCACTAGTCATTACGGCAAGCGCAGCCATTTACTACTCATTAGGAATGACTTCGACAATCACAACCGCAACAACCGATGTCTGGTTCGTTCCAGGCGTTGACAACGGAACTGCAGGCTTGTCATTAAGCCCAGAGAATACTTCCGCAACACTTGCAAGCCTTAAAGCATATCCGAACGCTAGCGTTACCTACACTGATCCAGTAAGGATAAGAAACAATCATTCGACCAGCACCTATGATGTGCGCCTTAAGCCTGTCTCGCTTAGTGGTAATGACACTGAATTTATCTATGTAAAATTCTTGTTGCTTGAAGGAATCTACGAAGACAACTCGACTCTTGCTTCACTGAACTATACGTGTGATGGGAGCAGTTGGACTATTCCATCTACCACAAGCTGGGTTCAGATACCTGCCTCTACGGAGTATGCAATCAGCGTAATAACGATGGCGAAAGACAGCGCAGCAGCAGCATCAGTGTCTATAGAGATAGCGATTGACGTGCAGTAACCCTCTTTCCCTTTTTTCTAGCTTCAGGAGAGATTGTTATTGAATAATGTGAAGATTAGTCTAAACCCTAGAAGGATTCGACGTCTAGTTTGGCTAGTCTTGACTCTAACCGTTTTAACAGGCTATTCACTACAAAATGCAGCAGGAAGCACATACTTTTCCATTTTGATATATGACATCCTGAATATCACTTCACCACCAATTATTCTTCAAAACGGAACAGCAGGAACAAGCACAATCTACACAAATAACACAAGCGCAAAGGCTAGCGCTGAGGCTCCGTTGTTTGATTATGTTGACAACAATGATCCTGATGTGGATTCAAGTGGAGATGTGGGTATACATTCAAACTTCACTGCTCAGCAAGCTGGTCCAGATTCGATATACGACACACTTTCAGAGGGTACCAAAGAAGTAATAGAAGATTATGTTGACAACGAAGATTCTGACGTGGATGGTTCAGCTGACCAAGGCACTCTAACAGACTTTGCCAACTTGACAGCATTCGATTCAAACTACGCCAATTTTTCAGAATCTGCTGGTGAAGACAATGAATACTCTGTTGATTTGACTGGTGACTATCTCATTTCAGACAGCGCTGACATGACTTCCGCTACTGGAACTATTGAAATGTGGGTTCAGTTTGACGCAGTTAGTGGAAGATTTTATGGTCTGGACGGAAACATGGAAACCAGATATTCAGCTGGCTGGGTTTTTGATTGGGGAGGAACCGGTAGTATGACATCTTCCCATACACCTTCTGCTACAACATGGTACCATTATTCGTGGACTTGGGACGAAACAGCGAATGATTTGTTCTTCTATGTTGGAACAGAAAGTACGGCACCTTCTTTAGATGCTGGTAGTCCCGCTTCTGGTAGTTGGACAGGCACAGTTTCAACCCTTTCTTTTACTAATGTATATATTGGAAACGGAAAGGGCGGTACCGGCATAATAGATGGACATTTTGACGATGTACGATATTGGAGTGATGTTAGAACCCTTACTGAAATTCAAGAGAATTACAACAAAACACTGGAAGGAAATGAAGCTGGACTAGTTAATTATTGGAAACTAGAAAACGATTTAACAGATTCCACTGGGACGGATGATCTCACTACTTCTGGTGCCAGCTATGCCTTCTCAACAGATGTCCCCTCTAATTGGGAATCTGACACTGATTATCTGTTTGACCATGAAGTGCAGTTTACTTCTGTTACCGATTTCTTGGTAATAGAAAAATTATGCATCTATGCTGGAAGTTTTGGTGGCTTAGAAGATATTAACGTGACATATTGGGGAGGATCGAGTTGGAGTAGCATTACTTCTGATTTAACTGCTTCAAGTTGGAATAATTACACAGTGTCTTTAACGTCTACTAATTTCACAATAAAATTTGGTGGAAGTAGTACAACTGGTGATAGTGTTCAAGACTACTGGCTTATTGATGCTGTTCTCCTTCAAGTTTCTGGTCCGGGAAGCAGTGAAATAGCCGTGGACAATGATACTTCTGATGCAGATACTTCAGGTGATGAAGGCAGTTTAACAGATTTTGACAATATGAAATCCTACAACAGTAGTTATGCCAATTTCACGGAAACGATTAGTGGTGCCGACATTGAATTTGTTAATTCTACAGAAACAGTTGCAGCATCAGGTGACTTAGTAGTCAACGTGCCTGATGGTGTTCAAGATGGAGACTTTATGATTAGTTTTCTTGGGCACTCTCATGATGACCCTGCAGTCACTCTTACTCCTGCTTCAGGATGGACTTTGCAGAGAAACAAAACCGATATGGGCACTAGAGCTGTTTCTCCACCTGTTATTTGGATTTATTATAGAGTTGCTAATAGTAGCGAACCATCTTCTTATACATGGCAATTTAGTACAGCAGGAGCTATGATTGGATTTTGTCTTGCCTATCGGAATGTTGATGCCATTGACATAGATTCTCTTAACGCTCAAACTAGCACGGGAGGGACTGCCATTTCTCCAGATATATCAACAAATAATGATGGAGATTGGATTATTTCGTTTGTTTGGCATGATGATGATGACCCACCTGATATGACTGCTCCATCAGATTCAGGATTTACCGCTCTACATGATGCTCAAGATGCAACAGGAGGTAACGGTTTTGGTATGGGTGTTGGCCACGAACTTCGAGCTACACAAGGCTCAACAGGAACCAGAACTTGGACATTAACAGCGTCAGAAGAACGTAGTGGGATAATGCTCTCTATTAACGCTTCCGGCACTGGAAATTACACGCTTGACCAAGAAGTGCAATTTACAAATGTTCCAACAATTCTTCCAAATGCAACCTTATGTATTTACGCAAACTCAACTGATGCAGAAGACATTGCAGTCGATGTGTGGAATGTTTCAGGTTCTTCGTGGTATGAAGTATTTTCTGACTTAACCGCTTCCGCATGGAATAACGTGTCGATTGTTAACTATCTAACCTCTGAAAACTTCACAGTTAGATTTAGAGATGGAAATCAGACTGGAGATACAACTACTCAAGATACATGGCTGATAAATGTTGCTTTAGTTCACATTTGGAACGGCATCGAAACAAACTACCAACTCGACGTCGAGGTGCAATGGACGAGTGCAGCTTACACTCGGACAAATGAGGAACTCTGCATAAAAGCAGGAACGTTCAGTGGTTCAGAAGACATTCAAGTAAAAATCTGGAACAGTACAGGAAGCTCTTGGCATTGGGTTATGAACTTAACAACAAATCAATGGAACAACGTATCAATTACTTCATACCTAACATCAAACACTCTTACTGTGCAATTTCTCGGAGGAACAGAAACAGGTGACACAACTCAAGACAACTGGAACATAGACACAACCCTTCTACGCGTATGGAATAATGAATCTTCTTGGCTTAGTGGTTGGGATAATCGTGTCAAGATCACGATCAATCACATCGACATTGACTCTGACTTGTCTGCTTTTCCTGTCTTAGTTCATCTGAGTAACTCATCTGGGCGAAACAATGAAGATACAACCTTCGTCTTTGACGAGGTTGGATCAAACAGTAAAAAGATAGCTTTAACAGAGAGCGATGGGACTACCCAGTGCTATGTTGAAATTGAGAAGTGGAACGCCACTAGTGAAGATGCTTGGCTATGGACTAAGGTTCCCGATATAAACAGCACGGCTAATACAGACTTGTACCTCTATTATGATAGTTCTCAATCCGACAACACAGGATACGTAGGTGATGTAGGATCAACCACAGCTCAAAACGTCTGGGATTCCAGTTTCAAAGGAGTTTGGCACTTAAGTGAGGTAAGTGGAGGAGCCGGCTCAATCAAAGATTCAACATTAAATAACAACAACGGAACTGACAATGGCAGTCCAACATTTGGGGCAACCGGAATGATAGACAGCGCTATTGATTTCGATGGTCTTGATGACTACATCAACATCACCAACTCTGTAAGCCTACAATTCAACAGCTCGATAACCGTTGAAGCATGGATTAATCTAGACTCATTTGGATCTGGGTCTGATGTTGACATAGCGTTGCGAAAAGGCGAAGGCAACCCCAACGATTATCAGCTTGCAATACATGACCAGAAACTCGCATTAATGATCGAAGAGAATGATGACGCAGGGCTTGAAAGCAATACAAACCTAACCTCAACAACATGGTATTATCTATCCGGAACATGGAATGGCTCAATTAGAAAAGTCTATCTTAATGGCACTGAAGATAATTCCGGCTCCAAAACAGAAACCATAACTTCAGATACAAGAGACATTTACATCGGAGGAAGATCAGGAACCGATCTATCTACTGGCATTATCGATGAAGTTCGAGTATCCAACGTGTCAAGAAGTGCTGCATGGATCAAAGCCTCATATGAAAGTGGCAGAGACGATTTGCTTGATTTCGGTGCGAGTGGTACGAGCGAAGGTACATATGATTACGTCCTAAGAGTAAACAATACTGGCACAGATTCTTGGCAAATTAGGCTGAAAAAATATGGTGATTCCAACATTGGTCGGTTACAGAACTGCACAATCCATTTCTACAACTCCTTATACAGCACTTCACGCCAGATATACATTGAGAACGGAATTTACATTAACCAAACTGGGCCATGGTTTGATTTAGTGAGCTCAGAAACCATCTACATTGTCATGACAGTAAAGGCAACCAGCGTAGGAACATCACAGATCCACAGTTATCTGGAACTACGTAATTCAGGCTCAACGACTTATGCTCAATTTGTGGTAACTTTTGAAGTTGCATAATGACTTATGAACATGGTTATGTTAATATTCATAGGTCAGAGCAGAATTGATATATACTGTTATGTGGAAAAGGATAGTTTTGTGAGATGAAAGATGTCAACAGGCTTTGATAACCTCATGAAAGATCCTAAACTTCAAAATCATTGGATAAGAAGACTTGTGGCATTCATCATTGACAGCATAATCGCAAGCATAATCGTCGCAATTATTGGATTCATCATTTGGATACCCTTTATGATAGCAGCGGCCGCTGTAGGCGCTCCTTGGTACCTATTCAACCCGTTATCTTTTCCATTCTTCATGGGAATCTTCAGCGTTCTTTACTTCGTCATATTAGAAACTTATTTTGGAGGCGCTTGGGGAAAACGGATCATGGGATTAAAAACAGTAGACCGATATGGAAAACCACCAACTCTAGAAGCAAGCTTGATCAGAAACATCAGCAAAATCTACTGGATCCTGATTCTTCTGGACACCATAGTCGGACTCGCAATGACAGGAGACCCACGCCGAAAAGCCACAGATCGCGCAGCAGGAACAATAGTCGTCTCCACCAAAGCCCCCATGAAGAAATACGAGGACACCAAGTCCGAAACTCAAGAGCCAACAGCAAAATCTTGTTTTGATTGCGGAGAAAAACTACCGCCAAACGCAAAACACTGCCCCCAATGTGGCAAAGAACAACCCTAGAAAAACATCAAATCTGAAGTTTCCCTGAATAACCTGAACCTATGGCCTAATAGCTAGCACTATTGCCCTGATAATCAACGTAACGCCTACTAACATAATCAACTGAGCCCAAAACACAAACCAACCAGTGATCCCAACAATTCCCATGCTGATCAGAAAGTACACCCCTAACCAAAAGGCAACATCTGAAGTTGCCTCAGCCTTTTTACTTGATGGTGAACCCAAAGCGAATCTAAGAGTTAAGATCAAAATTTGAAATATGCCCCAAATTAGGCCGAAATTGGCAACCGCGTTATATACATTTGAGTGCATGCCTGGATTCTCCGGTCCCGGAAGATTAACTTGAATGTTTGGAACATCCACGATTTTTATGTCACGGAAGAAATCGATGAAGGCGTTGAAGAGATCTACTCTCGTAACAAAGGTTGTATAAGCAAAAATCCCACCTACAACTATGAAGAAGAAACCAATAGAGATAGCGCTGAAAAGGTTTTCCTTGTATTTATAGGAGGTTGACTTAGTACCTTGACCCATTTGATTCTCCTCAACCCGTATTTGGATGGTTCAACATATAACTCTTTTAGTTACTGTGTATGCCTTAAATACTCACCAGCAAATATAGGTTAAGAAGGACTGAGGTGAATATTCATGCCATATTGTCCGAAATGTGGTACCGAAGTAAATGAAGAGATGGCTTTCTGCCCAAAATGTGGTGGCTCTCTAAAAGTAGGACAAGCAGGAGCTGCTCCAGCAAGACAGGAGAAGCAGGAGAAACAAGAGAAACAGGAGAAGCAGGAGAAGCAAGAGAAGGAAGAGAAGGGTGAAAAAGAGGAGGAGCGATGGGAGAAGGAAGAGAAGCATGAGAAACGTGAGTTTGGAACTATTGGTGCATTGATTGGCGGTTTCATACTGATAATCTTGGGTTTACTGTTCTACCTAGCGTTAACTGGATACGTTGTCTGGCAGAATATGTGGGCTTTCTTCCTAGTTATACTTGGAATACTGATCATAGTGGGAGCTCTCTTTGCTGTGAGAAGGCATCCTAAACCTAGAAGAACCACCTGAAGAACAATCTATAAAGTCTATGTTCCAGCAGAGTCAATGCGTTGGATCTTCCAATTACGCGAAAATAGTTTCTTCCAGCAGCCTCAATCAGGTCTCCAATGTCATATCTTGGAAACATACACGAAGAGACCACGAGTCTACCCCATTCGCCGCGCTTAAGCTCATGCAGCATTTTTATACCACTACCAGTAACGACCTCAAATAAGTACTTGTCATAGTTTGGCGTCACGTAGGGCAGATCATCTAGTTGCTGTCCGAAGACTCCTTCAGTCGCACTATAGATCTCTACTATAGGCACTTCTCCAAAGTATCTTCTCAGTCTCGGAGCGTATTTAAACTGTATCTTTCTCACACTTGTGCAAAATAGGGCCTTAAGATTCCACAGTTCCCTAGGCTTTTTTCTATGTTTCCTATTGACGTACCGGGCAAAAGACATGATGACTGGTGTGACGCCTATTACTGCAGTCACATCCTCGTTAAGAGCTCGCTGGTAAACGAGTTCAAATCTTCTCTCCCAATCCTCTTTAGTGATCCCTGAGCCCAGAGCGTCTATCTCTTCTTGACGAGGTATAAGGCTGACCCGTTCAAACATGGGATTCAGCCTAGCGTAAGTTCCAGAACTGTAACCATAAGTCATCTCTTTCCCGTCCACCGTTGTTTGATGAACTTGAGATGGAAAATTTAGGTTAATGATCTTACCAGTCAAAACTTCAAGATCCTTTCTCCTCAAAGCATGATTCACTAACGCTCTTGCTCCACAGGAGAAGATCTGTTCAAGATGAGTTTTCGTTGCAGGCAGCACTTTCGCCTTTCCTGTTGAACCTCTTGTCATAACCCAACACACAATAGGTTCTGGTAAAATCGCACTGTAGTCGCCACTCATAACATCATTGAAAAAGAGGTTCATGCCTTTATAATCTAAGAGAGGAAAACTAGCTCTGTATTCTTGAATGTCCTGAATTTCAGATGCTTGGTGACTTTCTCCATAACGAGTCTTCGCATATTCACCAACTAGTTCCTTCAGAACCTGCTTCTGAAATTTGGAAGGGTTCTTCAACGATTTATACCATGGATCTATTATGCTCTCTAAAATTGGGGAGACAGTTTCTTCAGATAACATTGGAGGTACAAAGGTAGTTTGAGTTAGGCTTGCATATATTTTGTTCTATTCAGCTAAAGCAGCGCCCTGCTTGTGTTACGAAAGTAAAGAAGTTACGGGTCGGTTTCTCCGAAGTGTCTTGCAATTAGGCCTATGTCTCTCATATTGATCTCGCCATCGGGTACACCAAAAGCTGATCCTGTCAGGTCACAGTTTGCCACTGCAGGAGGTACAGTTTCTCCGAAATACTTGGCGACCATTGCTACATCTCTCATGTCACATGCACCATCGGGTGGTTTCTGTCCGCTTCCAGGTGGATACTCCGGCCCGGTTAAATCACCTATCATAGCAATGATGACCCAACCATCCAAGATAGAGTTGTCTTCAGTTTGGATTTCCTCGGGAAGAATTGTGATGGCACCACTTATCGTGTAGTTATCCTTGGGAACGTTTGTGGTGTTCCATGTGAAGGTGAGTATGAGAGAATCACCACTACCTAGTGTTACTGTTGAATAGTTTTTTCCATTCTGAAGAGTCATGGCTAAATCGTTATAACGTATGGTAACATTGAAGGTTTCTGTGAAGTTACCATAATTCTTCACAGTTACTGAGATGTTTAAGGAAAGTCCTTGACCAACCACTGTCTTAATCATAACGAGTTCTTCTATAGCTATGTCATGTCCTGGGGACAGGATAATGACAGAGTTGTTTGCAACTCTTACATTGTCTATTATCTCTGTCTCGTTTGGAACCACGCTGACTTCTGATGATATCACGTAGTCACCTTTTGGAACTCCGGTTGTATCCCATTCAAAAGTAAGGATAATACGCTCTCCGATCTCTAACAGGGCAAATTGTGTTTGAATAATTTCAAAGCCATAATAGGAAGTAACATTGACACTTTCGTCATGACGACCTTGATTTTCAACAGTTGCGTTGATATACACAATTTGTCCCGCCAACACAGAAGTATGGGAAGTTACCACATCAATAACAGCCACATCATGGCTTGAAGTGAAAATTCCATAACCATCAGTTGATTGATGAGGAATCTCTTGTTCACCTGAATCTACAAGTGTCGTACTCAGAAGATCCAAGATTGATTCTCCTTCAGTCTTCACGTAGAACTCAACAACCGCCAATATTCCATCTCCACTCACTCCAGGCACATTACCTAGGAGCGTGCAGTCGACGATAACGTAGCCGCTTGTGTTATTTATTCTTGGATAAAAGAAAGTTTCACCACCACTTCTCAGGAAATCTCCCTCTACAACATCAACCACTTCCAGTATAGATGAGTTCCAACCCAACTTGAATTCCCAACCAAAAAGATCTGTAACATTGGAGATGTCCACACTGATGATGAAGTTCTCTCCCATGCCAGCTGTGACAAAAGAAGGAGAAACGCTTACTGTCGTAAGGTTGACTGAAAAAGCAAGATTCACTGAAACTGACACTATAGATACAATTAGGAAAACAAGGAAGACTAAGCATAACAATAAGAAGCGGATACTATGAGCATGTTCTTTCAACTCCCCTCTCCTCAACGATAAATGAATATCGTTTTTCGCCACTAATTTACGTTGTTACAAAAATGGAAGATGGAGATTTTTATTAGCTTTCCATGTTAGCTGCAAGTGATGTTAAGTCGCCTATGTCTATCTCATTATTAAAGTTGAAATCCATGTAATGAGTTTCCTCTGTATACCATACACCTGGTACGCAACGATAACTTTTCGCCAGTCTCACAAGATCTATCAGGTCAACTTTGTCATCGCCATTCAGGTCAAATATCTTTATTTCTACGTGTCGAATGATGAAAGATCTTACAAAGCCTGTGAGTACGGGTATGCCATCTATGCTCAGTTCAAAGTAGGGACTTGGAGTCAAAAAGACGCGTAGTTCTCCTTGTGCTTCAGCAATTAGCTCAGTTGTACGTGTATAAGTTACACTCGATACTACGTCAGTCGCATTGTTAATTACTGTAATAGTTATTGTTATCCTAAAAACATTCCATTGACCTGACACATAGAAATCGTATTCCAGGTAGTTTAGAGCTACGTCAGTAAGGTTGACCAATTTTGCAGCATAGAAGATAAAAGTGCGATTTTCCGGAGGTCTTGTACAATTAAGCATTGGAGCTTCACCTGACCAAATTGCATGCGCCCTTGCCCATTCATAATAAGTGTCATTTCTGTTCACCATTGCTGCATGTGCGCCAACGAAGCCTAATACTGGATTATCACCCCATCTAGTGATTATTCCGCACATTCGTACCCATGTTCCTTCATATTGAGCATCTACGCCTACGACGGTTAACATTAAACTGCCCATCACTATCAAAGCAAAGAACATTGCAGATGTGGTTCTTCTCATATTCATTCTTCCTAAATCTCTATAGATTTCATAGTAAAAATCAAATAAAAGTCTTTCTGAGCCCTTTTTATTGTTATCGGTCACAAAAACGTTTATTATTGTTCATTATCGTTCATATTAGTTTATTTATCATTTTAAAGAGATTTTATGCCGTTTACCACATCAAAGCAGTATGCGCCGAATAAAGAAACTGGTCCTGTTTTCCTTCAGCTGAGAAAACACTCAAAGACATATTCAAACTACTACAATTTTAAATACCGCCTAGTTATGGTTCTTAAATTGAGTACTAGTATGAAAACGCGTGTTTTCGTAATTATGGTTTCATTCACATTGATTCTAATTCTTACTAGCGAAGTATTCTGTCAAAATCAGATCGAATACGAAATCAAGATTGAAAGTGACGGATCAGCTAGATGGATTATAAGAATAATGGGTGATGAGGTTTCTATCGATTTTTTCGAGTTTGAAAACAGAGTCACTTCGTTGGTGGCCACTACTGAAAATGAAACTGGAAGAGGAATGGTCGCAGTGAGAGATTCGTTTTCACTTACCTTGAACTATTCCGGATCCTACAGCATAGTCGAATGCAGGTTTCACTGGATAAACTTCAGTAAAACCGAAAACCAAAAAATCATAATCGGAGACGTGTTTCAGAGTCAAAACTTGTTTCTTCAACTTTATGGAGATGGTGAAGTATGCATTTCATATCCGTCAGAATATGTGCTCGAAACGGTTTCACCAACACCATATGACCGTAACGATTCCACTCAAACACTTAGATGGCTGGGGTCCAATGATTTTTTAGGCAAATTTGGAATCATACTGCATGAAAAGTCCGTAACTCCCGGTTTAACCTTAATTTCGCAAGAAATTATGATAATAATCGCTGTAGTTCTTTCTGTAGCTTCAGTGGCATCTGTAGGACTGTACCTATTCAAGCGTCACACAAAGAAAGAAAAGGAAATTGGAATCCCTGAATATCCAACTCCTCTGGGAATAGAGAATGCTGAGGACAAAATTGTCAAACTATTAGACGCTTCGGGGGGTAGCTTGCATCAAACAGCGATTGTCAACCAATGCAGGTTTTCGAAAGCCAAGACAAGTCAGCTTCTCACGATTTTGGAGAACAAAGGTGTAATTAAAAGATACAAGATGGGAAGACGTAAAATAATTACTCTTATCAAGAAGGTTGAGAAGTGAATCAAAAAAATAAATTACGTTTCTCAGCATCGAAAACTGTTTTAATTCTTCTCCTAACCCTCATTCAAACTGTCAATGTACAAGCCACTCCTGAGACTATTGTACAGGTAGAGCCCTATTCAAGTTCTGTAGACTTGGCTGAAACATTCGCTATAAACGTGACAATCGTTGAGGTTCAAAATCTGTATGGAATCAGCCTTACTCTTTCCTGGAATTCAACGATTCTGCAGGTAATAGGTTTAGACCTGCGTTTAGGCGTTGAATCTCATCCAGATGGGGTTCTTCATGAGCTTCCCTACGCACCGATTTTCATCGTAGAGAACAACCTAGTTCAAGAGCAAGGAAAATATTTTCTTGGCGCTACATCTGTATTTCCTGCATCTTCTTACAACGGTACTGGAAACATTGTAACAGTCATCTTTAATGTAACCAGTTTTGGAGATTCAAAACTTGATTTAGAAACACAGCTTTATGACTATCCTCCACCAGATAGGGAGCCTCGAATATCTTGGCCAATCGAACACTTGACAATTGGCGGTTTCTTTAACATAATACCAGAATTTTCAATCCTTGCTATGTTGCTTTTACTAATGGTCCTCGCAGGTTTTGTCATCCTCGTTTCAAGAAGATTCAGGGAACACTTACCATCACATGATTCGCCTTTTTAAAGAAAACTTAATAATCCATCTCCAAGTCTATTCGATAATCAGGATAGTTAAATGAACAAGAAGATAATCATAGTTGTCTCTCTATTATGCGTGTTAATAGTAGTGCTAACCTTTGTGATCATATGGAACATGTCTTCTCCAACAGCGTTATTCATAGATCCTCAGACAATCCAAGCAGCCAAAGGTCAAAACTTCACAATCAAAGTAAACATCTCAAATGTCATCGACTTGTATGCATGGAGTTTTAGGTTAGGCTGGAACACCACGATCCTGGAAGTAGTGAAGATTACAGAAGATAATTTCCTAAAAAAACGTGGCGAAACCTTCTTCATTTCAAAAACCAATACCACTGTCGGATACATTCAGGCCGACTGCACCCTCCTAGGTAACTTGCCAGGAGTAAACGGAAGTGGAGCATTGGCAACAATACAATTTTATGTAAGGAACACTGGATCTTGTGATCTGAATCTCTATGAAATTATGCTAATCAACTCAGCAGAGCAAACCATAAACCATAAAACAGCAAAGAGCAGGTTCCGTTCATCTCCATAGAACCGAGTCAGCAGAGTCACGCAGCGCTTATGGATTATATTCAGTTTTTTTAGTACCATCATTCAGTAATATGCGAAACATTTAATACTGAGATACGCTACTTTCGTGGCACTGGATGTGCGTCTCTTGAATCAAACGGATGACCAAGTTTGGAACACCATAAACGAATCTGGTGAAGACATCACCCTCATCCTAGGAGCAATAGCAAACAAGAGAAGGCTTCAAATACTAATGTCACTATTCAAAGGACCCAAAACTTTCAGCGAACTACAGAAAAAGTCTAATCTAGGCAAGACGGCATTATCACACCACCTTCGGACACTTTTAAAATCAGGTGTCTTGAACCACATAGGAAAAGGTCATTACGCACTTAGCATTGATGGCTCAGAATTTCTGAAAACAATCAGCGTCGCATACGCAGGTTCTAGAAGAAGACGAGAGCTTGAAGCAGCCAAGCACGCAGACTACATCCAGAAGGTACATGCAAAACAAAGTGAACCTAAAATGAAAGAATTTAATGTAAAAATTGTGAAACTTGAACCGATGCACGTGGCAAGTGCCCAAGTTATCAGCACAACACCTGAAAATCAAGCATGGGAAAAGATGCGAGCATGGGCTGAACCTAAAGGTCTCCTTGAAGACTTGGAGAAACACCCAGTATTCGGCTTCAACAATCCCAACCCCTCACCAGATAGGAAAGAGTATGGTTACGAATTCTGGATCCGCGTAGAACCCAACATGGAACCAGAGGGAGACATTAAAATTAAGAAATTCGAGGGAGGGCTCTACGCAGTTGCAACATGCAAGTTGAAGGAGGAAATTGAGTCTGAATTCTTCCAGAAAGAAGGTTATCTTGAATCTTGGAAGAAGCTAGTAGACTGGGTGAAATCAAGTAAATACAAGTTCAGTAAACAGCAATGCCTGGAGAAGGCCCATGATCCAAACGCCTCAGTAGAAGAACTAGTTCTAGACCTATACTGTTCAATAGAGGAATGACACTTTAACAGAACTTCATTCCTCCCCCTTTTTTTCAGAATCATTGAAAAGTTCATTACCGCTCTGCAAGTAGTCTGGACACACCACCTGCAGCAAGCACCAACAATTCGAAAACTTTGTAGGCCTCAATCATATCTTTAGCCGAATATTTGACTGTCAACCCATCAATCCTATCAACCCTCGGCAACAGTTCAGCAACATCTGCACAGTGGCTTGCAATGAAGGTGATACTAATGTTCACTGGCTTCTCAGTCTTTAACGGTTTAACATTATGTTTCATGAATCTGTCCGTTGCACTCTTTACTGCTTTCTTCAACTCCTTTGTAATCTTTTTCATGCTGAAACTTCTAGCTGAAACTCTGCTCAAGGATCGTTTCAAACTCACAGTTTCAACCCAAGGAGCAAACTTCTTAACATCATCTTCTAGGAGCTGAGCTTCACCTGCAACAAGTATGACAGGCACATCACAATCGCCCAGAGTGTAAGTGTTCAAAAGAAACTCACTGACAGTAACGCCGTTTATGTCGACCCTGTTGATAGTGCCACCACTGTACGTGTGGTCAAAGGTAGACCTTGCAGTACCAAATTTCGCATGATACCCTAAAAGCAGTGCAGCATCACACTCTCCTCCTCCAGATATCATGCTCACAGGGCGAGGATAACCTCTGATTATCTCCACATATTCCGGTAGATCATCAACCAACAAGTTAACCATAGGCCCATGACTATCAGCAATAACAATTTCGTCAAAACCATTCTCCTTCAACCCTTCCGCAGCAGTCAACGTAACTTTAGTGGCAATCTTCCTTGCCTCCTCATACAACTTCCCTTTCAGATTCAGATGTCCTGGAGTGACAATAAAAGGCATCCCTTCCATGTCAACTGAGATGAAAGCTTTCATGTGATTCACCAAAGCAGTCGAGCCATGGAACACCTATTAAAGATTTTCCATTCGATTATCCAAGATCAAATCCATAAAACTGCGAACTCCATTTGGATACCCTTATAAATTTTTTATGCCTCCATTAATAGACCACACGTTAGAATGATATTGTCTGAGATAAGGATTGTAAACAACATGTTTGACCTTTTACAACACGCGATAATAACAGGAGAGAAACTTGGAGCCAGGTTTGTAGAAGCAAGGTTCGACGACTTCTACATTCGAGAGATCAAAACAGAGAAGGAAAAGATCAACGATGTAAAAGCCGTACGTCGAGTTGGTCTAGGTGTACATGTATACAAGAACGGTGCCACAGGTTACTCCTTCACAACCGGGCTCTCAAAAAAAGATGTGGAAGATGCAACCAAAAGATCCTTCAAAATCGCTAAATCATCATCTGAAATCGCAAAGATCAAAGTTGATCCAGGCCAAGCAGAATCCACCCAAAATAAGGACCTGAAGATACAGATCAAAAGACACCCAAAAGATTCATCCTCAGAATTTAAAAAAAGCCTAGTTCTCAGAACAGTGAAAGCAGCAAAAGAACATGGAAAGAAGATATCCTCAATTACATGTAGATACGGGGAACTTTATGGACACAAATACTTCACTAACAGTGAAGGAACCGAGATCTCTTGGTCACCTCTCATAATGGATCTACGGATTCACGTAATGTCTAAGGAAGGAGAGCTACTCGTCGATGGGAGTGACGGTCGAGCAGGAAGCTTCGGATTGGAATTTCTCGAGAATGAAGAGCATTCTCCAGAAAAGATTGGAAGTGCAGCAGGTAAATGGGCGGCTGAAAAATTAAGGGCAAAACCAGCACCTCCAGGAAAACATCGAGCATTATGTGAAAACCGCCTAGTTGGAGTACTGGCTCACGAAAGCTTTGGCCATTTAACGGAGAGCGACTTTGTGATGACAGGAATGTCCCCTTTAGCTGGTAAACAGGGACAACAACTGGGATCAGAACACGCAACAATAATCGATGAAGGCACACTAGAGATGGAAGATAATTATGGTTTCTGGCTACCGTTCGACGATCAAGGGATAAAGACTTCCAAGACAATTATCCTTGACAAAGGTAAATTCATGGGATACTTGCACGACCGAAACACAGCCACATCCATGAAGAGCGAGTTCACAGGAAACGCCAGAGCCATAAATTACAACTTCCCTCCAATCGTGAGGATGAAGAACACTTACTTCTCTCCAGGAGAACTCACGTTACAGGAGGCTATAGAAGAACTTGGAACTGGTATATACGCGATCAACACAGCTGGAGGGCAAGCGAACATGGATGGCACATTCATGTTCAAAGCTCTTAGAGGATACTATGTCGAAGGCGGCGAGATGAAATACCCCTTGCGTGAGGTTACTTTGACAGGCTCAATACTAAACTTTCTGAAGAACATAGAAGGTGCAACAAAGGAACTCTACATTACAAGTTGGTATTTTGGAGGTTGTGGGAAGGGTGGTCAGCATCCGTTACCTGTTGGTTTAGGAGGCCCGCATCTTCTAGTGAACAATGTTCAATTTGGAGGGCAAAAATAATGGTAAACTACTTGGATGAAATTGTGGATGAATTATCTTCCCTTGCAGATCTTGGAGTGAAAAAATCAAAGTTAAAAGGTGTAGAAGGGTCTGAGGTCTTCATCTCAAACATTGACTCCCTTGATATTAGCATCAGGTCAGGTGTTGTTGAAGCGAGACAAGGTATCTCTCTTGGTATAGGAATAAGAGTTGTACATAACGGTAAAGTGGGCTTTGCAGCGACAAGTGGCGTAAATGAAAGCAAAATTGACAAGGTCATTGAAGAAGCTATTCAGGTCGCTAAAATACGGCCCCTTGATCCAAAGTTCAAACATCTACCAGATCCCATTTCAATCTCCTCTAAAGATGGAATCATAGATGAAAACGTCCTTGACTTCTCTGAGAAAGAGGCGCTTGAAGAGGTGAAGATGCTTGCTGATGAAGCTTTCGCTTATGACAAACGGGTAAAGGCTCTTTTCGGCGGTGTGGGTGTTCAAAAGGGGGTTTACGCGGTTGCCAATTCAAGGGGTGTTTCGGAGCATTCAATAGGTGTTGGCATTGGTGGAGGTGTTTACCTGACAGCTGTTGAAAATGGAAAACAGAAGACTGGTGTTGAAGCAATCGACTCCCGAACAGCTGTACAATTCAGTGGAGTCGGTGTTAAGGCAGCTGAACGGGCCATCGGAATGCTAGACTCACAACCCTTGAAGAAGTCCTTCCGAACAACCATTGTATGGGAGAACCTGTCAATAGCCCCCCTCCTCAAGGGGATGATAGGTGCGGCTTCAAGTGCACGAAATGTGCAAGAAGGTAAAAGTTACTTTAAAGGAAAACTTGGTGAAAAGGTGGCAAGCAAAAACCTATCAGTGAGTGATGATGGCCAATTACCTGAAGGACTATCTACCTTTAAAATAGACACTGAAGGAACACCCTCACAGATCACTCCTTTAATAGATTCAGGTTTTCTGAAAAACCACATATTTGACAGTTACTCAGCCTATCAAGAAGATCAGGAGAGCACAGGAAATGCTGGTAGAGGATGGCCTGAACCATTCCTTTCCACGCCAAATGTTTCAACCTCAAACATTGTCCTCAACACAGGTAAAAGAGACCTAACAGGCTTGATTGGACAAGTGGATGAAGGAATCCTTGTAACAAGTTTTGTCATGGGTGTAGGGCATTCCAACATGTTGACCGGTGAATTCAGTGTTGTAGCTCCAAGTGCCTTCCTATTAAATAATGGTGAGATAAAACATCCCCTTGAATCAATCACCATCGCAGGTAACTTCTTCCAATCGTTGAAGAGTATCATCGACGTTGGTTCTGACGTCAGAATAACAAGTGTCGGAAAAACACCAAGTCTAACGATAGAAGATCTTACAGTTTCAGGGTAACAACTAGTATAGAGCGTACTCTGAAGTGGTGCGCGTCCGATTGTTTAATGTGTGAGCTAGAAGAATGTTCCTGAAAATTTAATATGCCTCATGACGACTACCCTTATTATAGGTGGAAGGGAGAGTTGCAGGTTAAAAATCGGATTTTAACAGGGTTTATTCTATCCTTTTTACTTTTGAGTTTGTTCACATTTGCTTTCTATGTTCTTCCAGTCGAATCAGAAACTTGGTCTGTTGATGATGATGGACCAGCAGATTTTCGTTCAATACAAGAAGCCATTAATAACGCTAGTTCAGGAGACACAATATTCGTTCACAACGGGACTTACTATGAAAAGATCATTATAGACAAACGATTGACACTTCGAGGTGAAAATAAGGAACACACAATCATCAACGGCAGTGGATTTCAATATCTTGGCTCTCTTGTCATGATAACAGCTGACAACGCAACAATAAGCAGCTTCACTGTTACAAATGCTCGCCAAGGGGGAATCCAAGTTGAAAATTCACAATTCTGTGATGTTAACGATAATATCGTTCGTTTTACTGGTGATAGAGGAATTATCCTTGGAAGTGGAGGAAACCACAGAGTCTATGACAACTCTGTATCCAATAGTAGTGCCTATGGTGGTATTGACGTAATACGAAGTAATAATAACACAATCTACAATAACATGGTTTTCTCTAATGTATGGGGTATTTCAATCAATTCAGGTTCTCATAACGAGATTTTTAACAACACGTTATATGCAAACAGGGACACAGGAATACATGTGG
>JASFPN010000021.1:0-23107 GCA_050115965.1 Candidatus Bathyarchaeota archaeon | reverse complement strand
ACTTTGTGGAGCTGGTATAAGCCATGGAGACGATGTAGAAGCCTCCATAAAGCTGGGCACTGATGGTGTGCTAGTCGCAAGTGCCGTTGTGAAGGCCAATGATCCTTTTAACGTTTTACTTGAATTTTCTAACTCAATAAAAGTTTAGGGGCAAGAAGCTTGAAGATCATTGCTGAATGTGCAAAGTGCATAGTGAGTAGAGCCACTTCTGAACTGTTAGAAGCCACAAGTAACCCAGCCTTACGTTTCAGAGCCATGATTGAAATCTTCCGGTTGCTTAGCAAAGAATTTAAGCCAACTGCAGTTCCCGCTGTTCTTGGAACAAAGAGAGATCGTCTGATCAAATGGATTACAGACAATGACGATCCATACAAAAGAATAAAACAGAAAAGCAATAGAAAAGCCCTTGAACTTCTTCCGTTTGCAAGAGAGATCGTGGATAGTGGCTATACTCAAGAAGAGAGATTCAAAAAGGCGTGTCTTTGCGCCATAGTTGGAAACATAATGGAATTTGATATTCCGGATCATAACTTTACTTTTGGCAGTCTTAAACGATTATTCCGAGAAGCCGAAAAAGATCTGGTAATAGATGACATCAATAAAATCTTCAGGATTGCGGTTAAGTCCAAGAACACGCTTTTTCTAGCGGATAACGCTGGTGAAATTGTATTCGATACATTGCTTGTTGAACAACTCAAAAACATGGGTCTGACAGTTATTGCTGGAGTGAAGGAAGCCCCCATAATCAACGATGCCACTATGATAGATGCAAAAACATCAGGAATGGACAAGATAGCAGACAAAGTGGTTACCACAGGAACAGATGCTGTAGGATTTGCTCCTAAAGAAGTTTCTAAAGAGTTCATGAAGATATACAAATCAGCTGACATAATCTTTGCCAAGGGAATGGGCTACGCTGAAACCTTAACGGAACACAAATTATCAAAACCCCATGCACTACTTTTTAGAACTAAATGTAACTGTGTAGCAAACTACTTCAGAGTACCCAAAGGAAAGAATGTAGCCAAGTTGATGCCCGGATGAAACCACCATCCCTAACGCTCAAGAATAACTCAATTGCAGACTTTGAGGAGGCCATTAGCAGGGAATGGATCATAACCAGTGGTCTAGGCGGATATTCTTCCTCCACCGCTTTATGCATAAACACTAGAAAATACCATGGACTACTTGTTGCAGCCCTTAATCCACCAGGAAACCGTAGAGTGTGCCTTGCAAAACTGGATGAAGAGATTGCCATTGAAAACAGGATCTACCCTCTGAGCTCCAACGAGTTCGAAGGCAGAATATATCCAAAGGGACACGCTTTCCTTAAGGAATTTGCAGTATCACCTTTTCCGGAATTTAATTACTCTCTGGAAGATGTTCAGGTTAAGAAAACAATATTCATGCCTTTCGAAAAGAATGCAATCTTGATCCGTTACAAAATACGGAATCTATGTAGTCTCAATGTAAAAGCTCGAATTTTTCCTCTTATAAACTGGAGACATTTCCATTCAGTCACAGATCACTGGAGGAATCCTCCAAAATTAGAATCAACTCAAAAGAGTCTTGGCACGGACCTAATCTTTAGCGATCCAGACTCCATCTTGGCTCTCAGAACAACAGAAGGACAATACATCCCAAAAGAGAATTGGATTGAGAAAATATATTATCGAGAAGAAGCCAAGCGTGGAGAAAGCTGCCTAGATGACTGCTACCAACCAGGCTACTTTGAAATAGGTGTAACAAAAGGCAAAGACCATAAATTTTCGATAATTGCAGTTTTGGAGAAAGATCACAAAGCCTTGCAGAGCCCCCTCATCGAAACCCCTGTAACAACACAAATGATGGATGAACTGCATGAGAAAGAAAGAACACGATACGATGATCTACTGACAAGATTCTATAATGAGCATCGTCAAATCCCGAAAAGAGAATGGTTAAACTGGATAATCCTGTCAACAGACATGTTCAACGTTAAGAGCCTGAATCCCATAGGAAAACAGGTTATCGCTGGCTACCATTGGTTTGGAAGTTGGGGAAGAGACACATTCATTTCCCTGCCCGGTCTACTCCTCGTAACTGGAAGATTTGAAGAAGCGAAGAAAGTTCTTATGGTTTATAAAAATCACATGAAAAAAGGATTAATTCCCAACTTTCTCTCAAACACAAATGGCAAATCTGCTTACAACACAGTTGACGCAACCCTATGGTACATAAACTCCATATTGCAATATGCCAAATACACAGGAAACTTCAACTGGATACATAATGAAATTTGGCCATCCCTCAAAGAATCTGTCAATCATCACATAAACGGTACCTCTTATGACATTCGTTTAGATGCAGATGGTCTACTAATGCATGGCCCTCAACTAACGTGGATGGACGCCCGCGTAGAAGATCAACCAGTGACCCCGAGAACCGGAAAAGCGGTTGAAATACAAGCCCTTTGGTACAATGCATTGAGGATAATGCAAACATTGGCAGGAAAATTTAACGAAAAAAATGAAGAAATAAAATATGCACAGATAGCTGAGAAAACAAGAGACCACTTCACTGAAAAATTCTGGAATTCAGAAGATGGCTACCTCTTTGACACTATTGGAAAACAAAAAGACAACTCTTTGAGACCAAACCAGATAGTGGCGGTTTCTCTTGATTTCACGATGCTTGACAAGGGAAAAAATGAGAGAATTGTTGATGTTGTTCACAAAAGACTCCTAACACCCTATGGTATTAGGACGCTTTCAAAAGATAACCCATTGTACAAAGATCACTATTTTGGAGACAGAAGAACCAGAGATGAAGCCTATCATAATGGAACTGTCTGGCCTTGGCTTCTAGGCCCGTTTACAACAGCATATCTCAAAACAAAAGGGTATTCTGATTTCAGACGCGAGTACGCACTACAAAACTTTCTCCTTCCATTGATGCAAAGCCAGGTCACAAATTTTGGCCTCGGAACCATAAATGAGATCTTCGATGGAGAACCTCCTTATCAACCTAGAGGTGCTATAGCTCAAGCCTGGAGTATCGCAGAACCACTAAGAGCATATGTAGAAGACATACTGCAGACTAGACCTAAATTTGAGAAGAATCTGCAGGCCACCAAGTGAACTCCAGTTAGTCATAAATCTGTAGTTTCTAATGCTGCTATTTGATCACATTTCGAAGGCTTTCTGCTGCCACTTCAGGAGCGATAGTGTTTATGTACATGCCTGTACTTTTTTCAAACCCTGCCCATATCGCTAATCTGGGGTAAACTTCCAGGTGCCAGTGAAAATAATTTCGATCTGTTTCATCGATGGAAAGGTGGAAGCCATAATTATAAGGCGGATCATTAAGTATCTCCGCAAGTCCACTCATGCACGTTTTTAAGATTTTAGCTAAGGCTTTTACACTGTGTGAAGACATCTCAAGCAACGTATTTTCATGTCTCCTTGGCATTATCCAAAATTCCATGGGGTGCACACTAGACCATGGAGAAAACGCTGCGAAGTTCTGGTCTTTATGTATTAACCTAGGTCCATCTAATTCGTTTTCAAGTATGATACAAAATATGCATTTCCCCTTGTTCTTCCAGAACTTTTTGGCCGCTGAGATCTCCTCCTCCACGATTCTTGGAATTAAAGGTGTTGAGATTATCTGACTATGGGCGTGTGAAAGAGAGGCTCCTGCCTCTTGGCCATGGTTTCGAAAGATTGAAACATACTTTGTGTAAGGTTTTGATGAGAGTTCCCTTAGTCTATCGACATAGGCTTTGATGACATGCTCAAGTTGTGAAATTCTGATTTCTGCTGGGTGTTCATCGTGGATCGGTGATTCCACAAGGACTTCATGGTGTCCTATGGCCAACTTTAGGCTATCATCTGATTCAACTTTTGTCTCTTCAGATTCTTCTTTAGGTGGTGAGAATGCAGGATAAAGATTTGGCACACACCGAATTAACCAATTCTTAGGTCTTGAACCATCTGAATCCTTCATTTTCTGTATGTTTTCATCTGATTTTGCATATAGTAGAACTGCTGGTGGTGTCATGTGCTCGTTCCCTGGGCAGAGAGGGCAGACTTTCATCTTACTCTTCTCTCTTCCTTTTTCTGCAAAATCCTTGGGGCGACGGCTTCGTTCAGTCGCGATTACCACCCATCGATTCAGGAGATAGTCTTTTCGAACTTCGTTAAAGGTCATTTCCAGCTCCTCCATAAAGTAGCATTGAAAGCATTTAGGATTTTTCAAATTATAACGAATTTCTGACTATGTTAAGAATGACAAATTATGTGGGTGATGTTGTTTCTGACATGATTAAGGTGGTGGGTCCTGAGGTTCGACATTCAGATTCTGCTGGATCCGTCAAATCCTACACTCGTACCCGCTACCCCTTGAGCGCTGAACGTCCAGACTTAGGTTGCTCCCTCCCGGACCTGGCCAGGTTCGCCTGGTGAACATTAAAGACAGCTTCCCTACAGAAGCTACTTAATGAGCGCCAGCCCCAAAGGACGGATAGTCAATGTTTCAGAGATGGGGGTCTCAACAGCCTTAAACGCCTCAACTTCAGCATTCAGCCCGTCGTATAGAGGGTTTACGGTTCAAGGGACCCCTAGCCCCCCGCCTAGACCCACCGTTTAGACACTGTATTTTTCAATACTAAAAATCTTTCTAGATTGTTAGATTAAGGTTGACCTTGTTTCAGAATTTTCGCCATGGTTTTCCGAAGTTAAATGATGTGTTCTGGTAACCTGCTCACGTTTATGAATCGTGCCTATTTCAAGCTTATACTGAACTTTTTGAGAATACTAGGTTGTGTGTGGAAGTATGTCGAAAACTATTGGTGTAGTTACAAGTGGAGGAGATGCTCCTGGCATGAATGCAGCGATTCGAGCTATTGTGAGGTTGGCTTATTCACGGAATTTCCAGGTGATTGGGTTTCTGAGGGGATGGGAAGGCTTGATAACGAATACTTCCCAGTGTTTAACCCCACGATCTGTTGGTGGAATACTTCAGCTGGGTGGAACAATTCTTCGTACATCAAGATGTCCATCTTTTCGGGAGAGAAAGGAAATCGAGAAAGCGAGCGAGATCCTAGAATCAGAATCCATTTACGGATTACTTGTGATTGGAGGAGACGGTTCATTCAGAGGAGCTCTGGAATTATCTGAAAGAACTGACACTTTGATCTTGGGGATCCCAGCCACAATTGATAACGACGTTTTTGGAACAGATGAAACTATAGGTTTTGACACGGCTGTAGACACAGCAGTTTTAGAGATTGATAAGATCAGAGACACAGCAATCTCTCATGAGAGAATATTCATTATTGAAGTCATGGGTCGAAAGAGGGGATTCTTAGCTTCTACAATTGGATTGACCGTGGGGGCTGAGATAATTCTTGTACCAGAAGTGAAATGTGAAGAGGAGACCATTTTTAACGTCATAAAGACCAATGCAGCAAAAGGAAAGAGATCAGGGATAATTGTGGCTGCTGAAGGAATTGGTGACACACGGAGATTGGCCGAGGTGATAGAAGAAAATACGGGGGCAGAGGTGAGGCTAAGTGTTTTGGGTTACGCACAACGAGGGGGAAGTCCTACAGCAAGAAGTCGCCTGTTGGCTAACCTGTTTGCTGACAAGGCCATCGATTTGCTATGCAAAGGAGAGGGAAACATGATGGTTGGATGGCAAGAAGGTAAAGTGGCCAGTATGGATCTTGAGAGTGCTTGTAAAGGCAAGAAACCGTTAGATCTAGACTTGTTAAGTCTGGCTAGAACGTTAGCATCATGATTTGATGACGCTTTCGATTAGATTTGTATGGGATGTGTTTGTTTGTTGAACATATATTCAAAAAGGTTTATTAAATATTAAGATTGCTGATATTGATGGTGAGGTAAGTAGTATTCGGAGGGCGGTTCCAATGCAGAAGAATCTAGAATTGTTTGAAAGATTTGAGCAACCTGACTCATTTGGAGAGATAGTACTAGATTCAGTATGCAATGAATGTGGCGGAGCCTTTCACAAACCAGTCTTGGCAACAGTTGCAAGCGGGGGACAGGTTCAAACATACTATGCGTGTCCTCGTTGTATGGTGCAGGTAAGCAAAGAAAGAGAAGAGGAAAGCCCTGTTGAGAAGGTGTACGCAAGTTCCTCCCCTCCTTCTGCCCCCGCAAGCGAAGGCGATTCGGATTGCATGAAGTTTCTAGGGTATTTAAAGAGTCGACCCAAAAGTACGCCTGTTCCTGATGAATGCTTAACATGTAGTAAAATGATCGAATGCCTTCTTTAATGAAGACATACTAAACACGTGTACGAAAGACTGTAGGCTCTTATCCAAAAAACACCTGTGACATTTCATAAAGATTCATATCTACAGTTTTACGTTTTCCCACAATTTCACTCAATGGAACAGAAATTATCTTATTCCCTGAAAGGGCAACCATCCTCCCAAACCCCTTTTCATGAATCAGGTCTATAGCTGCTATGCCATATCTTGTGGCTAACACCCTGTCAAATGCTGTAGGTGAACCCCCTCTTTGAATGTGTCCCAAAACCACAACTCGCGCCTCAACATCTAAACGTTCTTCGATCTCCTTTCCAAGATAATAGCCAACTCCGCCAAACCTAACGTGTCCAAACTCATCCATTCGTTTACCATAGACTATTTCCCCCCCTCCTTTGGGTTTTGTTCCCTCCGCCACTACAATTGTACTGAAATTTCTGCCCCTCTTCAGCCTGCTTTTTATCAAGTTACAGACCTCATCAATGTCGAAGGGTATTTCGGGAATAAGGATCACATCTGCACCCCCTGCTATTCCTGCTTCAAGAGCTATCCATCCAGTGTAGCGTCCCATAACCTCTAGAATCATGACTCGATGGTGAGCTTCTGCAGTAGTATGAAGCCTATCAAGGGCTTCAGTGGCTATAGCTACAGCCGTGTGGAAACCAAAAGTATAATCTGTGCCAGCCAAATCGTTGTCTATCGTTTTAGGAACTCCAACACACTTCAATCCAAGCTCACTCATCTTGTAAGCAACGCCCAAAGTATCTTCTCCTCCGATTACTATCACAGCTTCTATCCCTTCCTTTTCCACTCTTCTAAGAATCGTTTTTCCCCCATCCTTCCGCTTGAATGGATTGGTCCTTGAGGTACCCAGTATTGAACCGCCACGATGGAGAATTCCTGACACAGCGTTTAAACTTAATGAGATAAAGTCAGCTTCTAGAATGCCACGCCATCCATCCTTTATTCCAACGATATCATACTTGTACTGTTGGATTCCTTTTCTGACAGCAGCTCGAATTACGGCGTTGATTCCTGGAGCATCTCCACCTCCACTTAATATCCCAATCTTCATCTGTTAATCCCTACTTCACTCGGCTTTTCCTGAACTTTTGAAAAGCTGCATTTTTCTTTTTACTACGGTTTTCATCCCTTCCGTGGCTGAACCAAGGATCTTTCTTGGATCAAAGGTCTCTGGTGATTTGACAAGTGTTTCTCTAATGTTTGCTGTGAAGGCAAGTCTTAGATCAGTGTCAATGTTAATTTTTGTGATTCCCAGCGAGATGGCTTTTTGTATGTGTTCTTCGGGAATGCCTTTTGCGCCTTTCAGTTCTGCTCCATAACTTATGGCTTTTTTAATGATATCTTGTGGAACACTTGAAGCTCCATGTAAAACCAGTAAAACATTTGTTTTTTTGCTGATGTGCTTCAGTCTTTCGAAGTCCAGTTTTGGTGTTCCTTTGAATTTATAGGCTCCATGAGAGGTGCCTATTGCAATGGCAAGTGCATCAACATCGGTCTGATCAACAAAGTTGTGGGCTGCTTCTGGATCTGTAAGTAAGGCATCTTTTTCATCTACACTTGATTCTTCGACGCCGGCCAGTCTTCCCAATTCTCCTTCAACGGAGACGCCCTTTAGATGTGCTAGATCAACTGTTTGCTTCGTTAATGCAACGTTTTTTTCGAAATCTAGATGGGAGCCATCAATCATGACAGATGTGAATCCAGCATCTATGCATTTGGTGACAATCTCCAAGTCTTTTCCATGATCAAGGTGTAGGCTCATAGGAACAGAGATGGCCCTGGATGCTGTTTCAACCATCTGCTGAACATAATCTAGACCAGCATATTTTATAGAGCTTGGAGTAACGGCGACTATTACGGGAGATCTCTCTTCAACAGCTGCTTCGGTGACAGCTATTAAGCTCTCCAAGTTGCTGATGTTGAAGGCTCCCACAGCGTAGCCCCCTTTTCTAGCCTGCGACATCAAAGCCTTATTGGCGAAAAGCATAAGATCTCACATTGAACTGTATTTGGCAATGAGTATAAATGGTTTATATTCCGCTGCTTCTCAGTGAGGTTTTCCCATGAGCGTGAAGACAGCTACTGCTCCAAGACATAAAGCCACAATTATCATCGTCATGAAGAGCATTTGGGGCATTCCAAAAATGTAATGTTGTATCTCATAGTTGAGAGTAATAGTAATGTCTCTATTAGGGTTCTCATTAATGAAGTAAAGCTCATATTCTCCAGCTTCGCTACAGATGAAATTGTATCCATCAGTTCCCGTTCTGGATCTGAAAATAATGTTCCCTTCAGGATCAATGATCCTAAATTCAAATGTGTTGTCTGATTGTCCCACTGTAGTATATCTTATGGCGACTCGGTCGTCTACAGCGAGAGTGATTGGTCTTCTCACTATCTCAGCTCCAGGCACAATAAAATTAGACGTTGTAGCTTCTGCTTGTTGAATTAGAAACAGAAGTGTTAGAGTTATGAGAAAGAGATAGATCAGCCTTTTCATTCCTAAATTCAATAATCGTATTGTTTTTTGTGACAATAATTTTTATGAAATCAAAATACTTAGCAGCACTAATGTTTGAAATTAGGAGGTTAAGGCTTATACCGAATTTGCCAGGTCTTGGCGCGCGCGCGCGCTTTCATTTTGATCTGGTCGAAGATTTTTTCTGCGGAGTCTTTGGGAAGAAAGTATGGATCCTCAAGATCCCAAACGAGAATTTTATCTGTACATTCTGGGCATTCAGACAGGACTGCGTCTCTGTGTGACGTTTCCATCGTAATAATGAGGTCATATTCAGCTAGTCTTTTGTTTTGAAGTCCTTCTGGGCCTTTCTTTAGATATTCTTCCGCGTTTTCTTGAGCCATGTACTTCTCTGCTATTGTTGATATGGTGCTTGCTGGGCCTGTTCCTGCTGAATCCACGTCTAGATCCGGTCTTGCTTTCTTGAGTAAGGCTTCTGCAACAACACTGCGAGAGGCGTTTCCAGAGCACACAAAAAGGATCTTCATTCTGATTCTCACATTTTTGTTAAACATCGAATTTCGATATTGTTTATGCTTCTCTACTTGGATTTACCACGTTTCATGAACATACTTTTATCATTTCTGGGTTAACGTGTTTGCAAAGGTGCACTTTGTCTGTTGCTTTGTAAAATTTCACACCGTTTTTTCTTGCGTGAACTGCATTGATTTGGAGAATTATGGGTCTATTTGTTCTTCTCAGACCAACATCTTTGGCGATCTCCTTTGTCGGTGATAGGTGCACCCATCTTCTCTTCATTGGTTTAAGGCCAAACCTTAGAATTTGATCCACTGCTTCTTCTGTTGTTCCATGATACAGGATCTTGACCACTTTATCTTCAGGTAGTTCAAGCTGTACTGGAATCGAATGTCCGTATAAAGCTCTGATTCTATCTTCGACTATTTCATATCTTCTTCTGTTACTTCCTGCAACGATGTCATGAATCAGTTTCTTGTTTATGTGGAATCTGGTTCTAACTAGCTCGAACAGTTCATCAAAACTAACAAAGCCATGTTTATCCATCTGCAACCCATATGGATTATGCCTTAAAAGATAACTGATGTATTTACTGACTCTAACCTTTAATCCGTGGGTTGCAACTTTTGTATATTCGTTTTTCATGTTCTCAATAAAGAACATATAGAGATCGAACTCATAAACTATGTTTGACGACAGGCTGGCTTTTAGAGAACAGTAGCATTTTTCTTGGTTACAGGAATATTACCTATTCATGGATTGAGGATGTTCTATGAAAAAATGGAGATTAGTGAGCACTAAACAAGTCTACAAGTCTGAGTATTTGTCTTTGTTTGATGATGCGATTATACTGCCCACTGGTCGAGAGATAACCTATGCTAGAGTAGAGTTGAAAGATTTTGTCTCCATTCTCCCCGTCATTGGAGACGATATTGTTATGATTGAGGTTTTTCGTTACCCGGCTAACAGGTTTAGCCTTGAAATCCCAAGTGGCTATGTTGAGAAGGGAGAAGATCCTGAAAAATGCGCTGGGCGTGAGCTTTTAGAGGAAGCTGGTTACGTTGCTGGAACCCTTGAAAACATGGGTTGGTTTCATCCTTGGACTAGGAGCCTTCGAAAAGCGTACCTCTTCACAGCTAAGGATCTAAGCAGGCAAGAGCAAAGCTTGGATGAAACCGAGTTAATTAGGGTGAAGATTTTGTCCAAGGATGATGTACTAAAACGGCTTGATGCAAATGAGATAGTTCATGCTCCAACAATAATTGTTCTGCAGAGATTTTTTCTCCATCTTCAATTAGGATAAGTTATTGACTAAAAATTTTGTAAATTGTGTTGTGAGTCGCAGTCTTTAAGCTGTGAATTCTCAATTCTGGCGTCTGGTGTTACTCGTATCGTTTAAGAAACAGCGGTGGGCTGGCTTGTTCCTTTCTGATCTTTACTGGTAAATCCTTCAATGATGTGAAAGCTTTTGTGATCTGGCGTGTTGTGGTTCCCACTTTGGTAACCTTCCCTTTAAGGGATAACTTATGTATTAAGACTTAATAAATCTTTCGAATTCATAATATGAAATAACATATTCGTCGAAGCATCAAGTCGCGCATGCGGTAAATCCTTTATGTAAGCTACGGCATCTCTGATTTGTGAATCTTCATGTTTGAAAAGATTATTGAAGATGTTCCTGATTATGCCCAATTCTATACTGTTGATGAATTAAGGAAAAACTCTCAACAATTGGCTGAAAAACATCCATCCAAAGTCAAGATCCTTAAAATTGGAGAATCACGCAACGGAGAAGTCATCGAAGCGTTAAAGATTGGAAGTGGAAAGAAGGCCGCGTTACTATTTGCCTTTCCCCACCCCAACGAGCCAATTGGAAGCATGATGCTTGACTACCTTTCGCAAAGATTGGTTGAAGACATTGCATTGAGTGAACTTGATTTCACGTGGTACCTAGTTAAATATGCGGATCCTGACGGAGCACGGCTCAATGAGGGTTGGTTCAAAGGCCCATTCACACCTCTAAATTTTGCCTTGAACTACTACAGACCCCCCAGTTACCAGCAGATTGAATGGACATTTCCCATAAGTTACAAAAGCCTTGTATGGGATAAACCAATTCCAGAAACACAAGCTCTAATGATGTTAATGGAACAGGTTAAACCTCACTTCATGTACAGCCTTCACAACTCGGGATTTGGCGGAGTATACTTCTACGTTTCTAAGATTTGTGCTCCTCTTTATGATCAATTTCATAAACTGGTTGAAAATGAAGGATTACCCCTTCATCTCGGCGAACCGGAGACACCATATATCAAAAAACTCTCTGATGCAATTTTCCAAATGCCAACTTCCGTTGAGAGATATGATTTTCTGAAGAAGCATACAAAAGATGATCCTGCCAAAATCATAAATTACGGAACAAGCAGCGACGATTACGCGCGAAGAGTTGCCGACACCTTCACCTTGGTCTGTGAGATGCCATATTATTATGATCCAAAGATTGAGGACACATCAGAATCAGATGTGACAAGAAGAGAGGCAGTGCTTAATGGAATCCAGATAACAGAGACCAATCATAAGTTCATCAAAGAGAAATACTCAAGCATAAAACCCAGTTTGGCGCCTCACATCAGTAAGAGACCATTCATAGATGCGATTGAAGATTCACTTAAGAGATTTCCAGATGTTATGGCAGCTCACAAACACTGGGCAGACACTGATCCAGAACTTAAAAGGAAAGCCACCCAAGCGGAGAAGTTTGACTCACACGTAATAACCCGATTCTATGGATTATTATCCCTGGGCATGTTATATCGCTGTGTTAAGAACACTGATAACAAACAAGTTGAAGCTGAAATCTATCAATACATCACTGAGCGTAATGAGGAACTTGAAGGCATGCTTTCCTACAAAGTTATCCCCATCCAAAATTTGGTCAGAGTACAGTTAGGAAGTGCACTACTCACAACATCATACTTGAACAAAGAACAGTGATTGTAAACGCTAATGTCCGGTTCGCGGAGAGCCTGGGCTTATCCGGGCTTTAGGTAACCTTTTTTCTTGTTATCAGTTCTACACATTCATACATGATAAATTTCGGAGTTTGATTTTTCTTGCGTGAGATGGTGTCTAATCCTTTTGTCATCTTTTCATACACCTCTGCAGTAGCATGTCGTAAGTCTTAATAAATATTGCTCTGGACATGTGCAACTGAAATACATCAACACAAAAACAAGCTGCAATCCAAAATTTCCATCAGAAAACAAAACAAGGAAACCATATATTCACAAACATTCTAATAAAAACTAGGTAATCCCCGTGACATGCTATTTCAGACATCTTCGTGACCTCTTCGAAAAAGCAGGAATAACACCAGCAAAAGAGAACAAGAAGGAGATTGACAAGGCGATTCACAAACTTGTAAACGTGGAGTACAAAAACTGTTCATCAACTTGGAAAGAAGTCAAAAGAATGATGGCTGAAGATGAAAAACTTCTAATATCAAAACTAAAACAAGCATGGAGCCACCACACAACATAACATTTAACAATAAACACACAACCCTGAACAGCAGCGTTGGAATCATGCTTTGGTAATCATGATTTATGGTGATTATTTTAGGTACAGAAATCATAAGTGTTCGTTTTCTGTGAGAAAAGTAATTGACTGAACTTGAAAGATGAAGAGGTCCTTGTTCTTCTTGCCATTCTTCTCGGTGTCATTGGTGGAGCTCTTCTCTGTAAGGGAACCATTGACATGGTTATAGGGATCTTTGTAAGTGGTAGAGGATTCAGTGCTGAATCTGTTGTCATCTTTGGAATGGGTGTTGTCATAATAGTTTCGAGTATAATTATTGCAAAGGGAAGCCACTTGGCTGGAAGTTTGATCAACATAATTCTTGGTGTACTCACGTTTTCCTATGGTAGAGAAGCTGAAGGCCTAATTGTACTGATCAGCGGTGTCCTAGGTCTCTTAGCCCCGAGAGTTTAAGACTACTTGTATAAAGTCGCAAGAGCGTGAGTACGCTTTTTTTATACATAGCCTAATAACAATGCACGTGTTAATGTGTACAATATAATTTCTATGTTTCTTTTCTCAGAAGTAATTCATTCTCTGAGTATCTTTGACTCGTCATTTTCTTGATTCTCAGATGCTTTTTCAAGCCTTCTTCGGTCTTCTTATCATACATGTTAATTTCACCTTCGAATATGCCTACGATTGCACGAACTTCCTTTTGTGAATGAATTTCAGGATCCAGCACTGCCAGAGTTGTAAAACCTCTTGACTTTAGCTCTGGAATAAGAGCGTTTAGCCATCTTCTTGCCAGAACAGTGTGGTGCTGTAGTAAAATGTCGGAAACGATTTCAATGCAGACCCTTCTTGTGCCTTTAGGAGTGACATCCAATTTGCGTAGAGCTGACGTTAAAGCGATGTTTATATCCGTAAGATTCTCAACGCCATGCAGCTTAAACACATTGGGCAAAGTCTTGATGATTTTATCTGCTTGAGGATTGCAAATAAAAAGATAGAAGTTTGTCGGATATTCCTCAGCGAGATACTCAATTCCGCTAGCCTTTGTTGTAACGTAAAACGCGACTTGCCCCTCCTTTACACCTGATTCAAGGAAAAACTTGATCAACAAGTCTCTTTCGTCACTGGACGGTGAGGTCAATACCACTGCATAATTCTCAGGTATCCCCCCATAAAGCAAATCGTCAAGATCCCTGTGTCCCGTAGACATACGATCTGGAAGAGTGGTCGGGACCTCAATCCTAGCAAGTTCGACAGGTTTGGATTCTTTCTTTCCTTTTGTCTTAGAGCGGAAAGTGATCCCCCAGAGACTGAAGTTGTGATGATAGGGTTCTTGTAAGAGGTGCGTGAAATAGAGTTCACCATATGCAAGGAATCCTGCCACTTGAGTTGATGACAGCGCCTCTTTCAGGATTTCAGCTTCAGTTTTGGACTCGCTTCCAGCCAATATTTCAGCCAACCTTCGAGTGATGCAGGAAACGAGTAGAGTAGGGTCTCTAGCGCTGAAACCACGATTTTCTCTTAACATATGGAATACATTACGCGCTCCTTTTTGGACCTTTGTACAGTCGATTTCAGCGACGTAGCCCTTTATAGAGGCTTCGAGACTCCTAATTGGACGGGAGAGCTCAAAGACCTTTTTAGGAGTCACTCTTATAGGAAGCACAGGAGCATAGTTTCCAAAAGGAAGTGCAAAACCATATTTGCCCAAAGCTGGATGTACGGGTAACCCTTCGAATTCAGAAATAAGTTTAAGCAACTCCTTTTCGTTAATTATCGGTCTTCCTAGTTCACGAGAAATTCTGGCTTCGTTCTCGTAGATTATCTGGGCAAGTAGTTCACGAGGGTCTCTGTTGCCAATACGTTTAAGATACATGAACTTTGGTTCTGCTTTCCGATCAAAATGAAATGTATAGGATCTTCCAACTTTTCTCGTAGGTGCTACATCGCTACCAATAGAGGGTTCATGAACATGAGGGATTAAGGCACATACCGCTTCTTTTTCAAGGATCTTGAATCCCGACTGCTCTCCAAGCTTCCCGTAGAACTGATGAAAAAGCCTAGCGGCTAATCCATCACCAGAGCTTCCACCAATTACGTTGCTAATTCTTGTCTCGCGTGAACTACCCATAAAATTCGTTATTCCTTCGGCTAGGAAATGCTCAAATCCTTTTTTTCCTAAATCCTGAGGGCTGCCTACAACAGGTCCTTGCGTTAAAACAAAAAGTGTCTTGCTCTTCTGGATATGCTCTTTGATGTCTGTGCTCTGACTAAAGTCCACCCATGCATCATGAGCCATTTCTCTTCCTTGGTCTATTGCTTCTTCCTTAGTTTCAAACCCCCAAGTTCGGCCTATACCGATAGGAAGATTGGTGACCAAAGCCATAAGAGACAAGCCATTGTAGCCAATTCCAGAAACTTCTTTCAGCTTAAGATCTTCGTTTTCTATTTCACCAGCAGTGGTGTGACCAATCAATCGAAGCCTGTTCCCCGCAGCTTGTTCCATGAACCTTATCTCTATAACTTTCAGGATTTTTTCACAGATGAGTCTGTCTTTCTCCTCGGTTTCACCTCTGTAGCTTAAATAGAGAATGAGAAGCTTCACATCTTTCAGATTATATCCGTCGCTTAAGATGTCTCTTTCGAGTTTGTCAAGAACTGCTTCTACCAACGCTTGGGCCTGCTCAGGAGTATTTTTCTTCCTTAGCTCTATCTCCCTATTTTGATCGGTTTCCAAGCTGTTACGAGTATGTGCATGAGCTGCAAAGCCCAAAAAGTAGTCACTAACCATTAGTAGATCAGCTCACGATAATAGCTGAGCTAAAAAAGTAAAAGCTTTTGGTTTTGTAGAAAGCTTCATACTACTGTTTTAAGGTGCGTTATTTGGGAATGGTGAATACCTTGGACACTATTTTCCAGCCTTCTTTAAACTTGTAAAGTAGCATGTAGTCTGTTGAGAAATGGGTTTTACCTTTGTAAACATTGAGTTTTGTTGCTGCCGCGTTACCACTAACATCTATGAACGAAAAGGTATGGGTGGTTTTCATCTTCCATAATTCAGGAGTCTCTCTCTTCATTTTATCAATTCTATCAAACCATTGGTCAACATTAACCTTCTCAATGGCATCATCTTTGAATACAAGCATCGCGAATTCTTGATGAAATCCGCTTTTCACGATCTTTGCATCCTGTTCTTCATGAATGCCCTTGATGTACGCTTTTTCTATCAATTTTTTAATTTTCTTTTGCTCTTTATCTTGCATTTTGTATCCTTCTTGGATTTGTAGTTAACAATACCCCTTTTTCCTTAAATATTTCGAGCACGCGCTAGATTAGGTAACCATACGACTTACTTTCAAAATGTGCTAGTTTTTTTCGATGAGTTTAAACATAACTTGTTCGTTGAACTCTGCGAGTTGAGTGTTTGAACCAAGTTCGAACTGTTCTCGCAATTCAGGTGTTGCACTCTTCTGTGAGTGGTATTCTTACAGTTGCTATACCGTTGATGATGAAGGAAAAGAATATCACGATAATTGAGATGGGGCTCGTTGTGGCTTCTCTACCCTTAATCATGCAGTTCAGCAGAATGCTTTTTGCCATTGTGTCTGACTACTGGGGTAGAAAGCCTTTCTTTGTATCAAATGGTATACTGGGTGTTTTGTCATGTTTAATCTATTATGGGGCTTATCTGCCTGTACAGTTTCTGTCAGGAAAGATTGTGGAAGGTGTGAGAGAGGGAACTATATGGGCCGTTAATAGGCCTTTTCTTCTTGAGAGAAGCGGGGGACATTGGAGAATCCTTGTACATTTGAGAACTGTGCTGTACATCTCGTTTGCTGCTGGAAGCTTGCTGGCTGGTTTTCTCATTGTCTGGTTTTTTTACGAAGGCACAATGCTGTTCTGTGCCTTGATTGGTGTTCTTGTAACTTTATTGTCCTTATTGCTGAAGGGTGAGAAGAGAAGAAGTTTTACTTTTAAAAGGGCGTTGCCGTCTCTTGATTTTAGAAAGAAGACTAGAATCTTCAACATGTTTCTGATTCTTTATCTTGTTTTGGGGGTATCCTATGGTTTTCGCAGTATGATTATTGTTACTTTGTTCTTGGATAATCATGGTTTTGCAACTGAGCCAATAGGAGTGATCTTGGGTGTACAACTTTTCTTGGCTGGTCTCTTCTCTTACCTTTTTTCGAAGAGTAAGAGAATGGAGATGCTCATACTGTTTAGTGGAATATCCTTTGCCGTGATTTTTTCCTTGTTAGGATTCTTGGACCCGTTTTTTGCAGTCGTTCTTCTAATTGTTTATGGTGTTATAGAAGGTGTGACCAGTATTGGTCAAGAAGGGATCCTGGCTAGGATAAGTGATAAAAGTTCTTATGGAGCTGACATTGGATTACTGATGATGGGTCTGCACATCGGGGAGACAATAAGCTTGGCTCTATCAGGATTTCTAGTCTCTCTCTGGGGTTACACTGCCACTTTTCTGATGGCTGCTATGACCTACGCGATCTTTTCTGTGGCTTCATATGTGATTCTTGTGAGATGGGAGCACTGATTTTTATACGTCAGCCTTAACCATGATTTCTTCTTAGATCTTAAGAACAAGTAGTAATGCTCCTGCAAATATCAGCAGTCCTGCGATGGCTGTTTTTAGTGTTATCTTTTCACCTATTAATAGGGCAGACAATATGAGAACGAACAGTACGCTGGTTCTGTCTATTGGAGCCACTTTAGAGGCGTCTGCAACTTTGAGGGCGGCAAAGTAAAATAACCATGATAGGGCACCAGCGATGCCTGAAAAGACAATGAAGAGCATGTCTCTATTGGTAAGCTGCGTCATTTGGCGCCCTTTCCCAATGGATATCACAAAGCCAACCATGAAAAGAGCCATAACAATTGCTCTAGTGGCAGTTGCCACGTTTGAATCAACGCCTTGCAAGCCAATCTTTGCAAAGATGGCAACGAGGGCAGCAAAGAAGGCTGAAAGTAGGGCTAGAACAAACCACTCCATCTTCCATCAACATTGATTGGTCTGACTACGTAATTATTATTATCGCACACGCAAATGTTTCCCAGTTTCTGATTAAGAATTTCATTTCTGCATGACCAGAAATGCGATGTCTCGATGTTTGCTGAAACCTAGTTTCTCGTAGATTCTTATGGCTGCTGTATTGTCTTCTCTCACAAATAGGCTTATTATTCTTCCATTGGAAGCAAGATTTGTCGCCAAAGCACTGGTGCATGCTGTTGCGAAGCCTTGGTTTCGGTAACCTTCGTCGGTGATTATGTTTCCAATTTGAGCTATCTGTGGTGTGACGATGTGAACTCCAGCTGCGCTAACGATCTTTCCATTTTGTTTAACGCAGTAATATGGCCCGACCTCAAATTGCAGTGGGACCCATGCTTCAGCACCTTGTTCAAGGTAAAATGTGTTTAAGGATCCTAATTCGTTCCGTTCAACTTGTCTGACACTGACTTTTTTGTTCACAAAAGCGTTCGGGGGATATGCTGTCATCTGTTGCTCTCTATGTTCACTGATGATTGTTGAACACTTGTTGAATATTGGTACGTCTTCGAGGGGGCAAGTTGAAATGAAGGTTCCTGAGACTTTTTCCAAGGCGTGCTTGAGGAGGGAGTGTTTGACATCATTTGCTGTGTTTCCTAGAACCACGCTGGGCGTTTTGAATGCATGATAAACAGCACAGACTCCTATTATCTGTTCGTTCTCTATAGCAGCAAATATGGTGCTATTCTCAAAAAGAGGTGAATACAGGTCTCCTAAAGGCAGTATGTTATTGGTTGGGTCTTTTCCTAATAGTTTTCTTGATGCTTCAATCGCATTCTTCGTTTTAACTTGGGTTATCAGCAATTCTTGATCACAAAGTTGGTTGCTGCTTCGTGTTTTGAAATTTGAAAAAAATTTGTGTGTTGCTGCTGCTTTTTAGATGGTGATCTTTCCTTTTTTGTAGATTAGTTCTTCATCTGCGTAGACTTCTCCGGTCGTCATGTCTTTTAGTATGTCCCAGTGTATGACTGATTGGTTCTTTCCACCGGACATCGCGATTGATCTTCCTAGGGCTAGGTGGATGCAGTGTCCCATCTTCTCGTCGAAGAGCATGTTTTTTGTGAATCTTTTGATTCCTTGATTGGTTCCTATTGAGATTTCTCCTATTCTTTTGGCTCCTGGATCTGTTTTAAGAATCTGTTCTAGGAATTCTTGGCCTTTTCCAGCTTTCGCATTTACTACTTTGCCTTTCTTGAAGGTTAACGTGATGTCCTCCACTTCTCTTCCTTTGTAAATGCCGGGATAGGTGAACCTTATCTGGCCTTCGGCTGAGTCTTCGATTGGTCCTGTGAATATTTCGCCGTCAGGCATGTTTACGTGGCCATCACAGTTTACCCAAGTTCTGCCCCTCACTTTGAGTTTAAGGTCTGTGTCTTCACCGATGAAGTGCATGGTCTCAGCCTTGTTAAGGCGGTTTACAGCTTGTTTCTGGTTTTTTGAAAGGTTTTTCCATTCTTTTACAGGGTCGGGTTTGTCTAGGAAACATGCTTTTTCCACGAAGTCTTCATACTCGAGGAGGGACATCTCTGCTTCTTGGGCAAAGGCTTCTGTTGGGTAGGGTATTATGGATAAACCTCCGATTTTGGCGTGAGATGCGTAAAGTTTCATAATTTCTCGTTGGGATGCTTCTTTTCTTCTGATCTTTTCTGGTGGCACGTTGGAGAGTTTTTTAAGGTTGGTTTCAGCGTGGATGACTATGAGGCTTTCGATCTCCTTCATGAAGAATTTGAGGAAGGGTGATTCGTAGGTGATCTGTTCGTCACTACCAACTGAGAACAACTGTTCAGCTAGTCCGTCCAAATTACAACGTACTATGGGGTGGCCTCCTTTGATCAGCACTCGTCTATAGAGTTGCTGTAGGAGGGGTTTAGCAACGTCTAGGCCTGTTATGCCTACCGTTTTTCCTTTTGTAACGCCTAGACAATAGTCCACTGCTAGTGCAGCTAATTTCTCCACATCAAACAACGTCGTCACAACTCAGTTATTTCACGCCTTCATCGACATTAAGGTTTTGTACAGACACACGCCTGTCTGGAGAGGCGCGTACGCTGTTTACTCGCCTTTTTCAAAGAGCAGGTAATGGTTGATCCATACGTCTCGACCAGTGGCTTGGTAGGTGTGAAGATGCCAACCATTCTTTGCAAAATCCCTTATTACTTCTCCAATGTCCTTATGATGCTTGACTTCCACGCAAGTATATTCTTTCAATTAACTTCACCTAGGGAGAACCACTGTGACACTTTCTTAAAATTCTAACTTTTACGCAACTCTCCCTGCTCCATTTCGTTCGCTATCAGATAGTTGTTAAATTGGAAGCTGTTGTGGCTCTTTTCATTTAACTTCGTTCGTCGTTACACAATTTAGAAGCTTAGTTAAGATATGCTTCAGTTTAAGCATAGGAACGAAAGGCGACTGACTTGGAGTATAAACTTAAACCTCTCGCATATAACGGGTTGAAGGGTCAAATAGGGGAGCAACTGGCGAGAAGCTTTATTCGGGATAGGCTTGTGCCAAAACTAATTGAGGAAGAAGAATGGGACCACGTTGTGCTGAGTAGAAATGATTACAAAAAGCACGGGTGGACGTGGAACACAAAACTCTTCAACTATGATTATTTTCGAGAAGACTTCATCGTCTACGGCTTCTATGCAAATAACAAGTTATTAGCCAAGTACGCGTCCGCAGTGGCTATTCTTGAACAGAACCATTGTACTCCTGATGGTCTACTGCTTAAGCTGCGAGAGACAAGAGGGAAGAAGAGGCTTAACAAGAACACTTTCAGTTCCATAACCAAACTGAGGGTTGGCAACTCCAAAAAACATGGGAGCATGCTAGAGCTGCCCGTAGTTGGCGGTGACCTTGAGATTGTGGAGATTAAATGTGGACGCGACGCAAAACTTATGGAGAAGCAGAAGAAGACGTACAATGACCTGATCGCCAAGGAAGTTTCTCTTCGAATGATCAATGTGAGAATTGTCTCCTTTGATCTTAACAGATTTCTTGTTGAGGAACATAGGCATGAACGGTTCCTTTAGTGGTAAAAACCAGATCATACTTCACGTTGACATGGATCATTTCTTTTCAGCTGTTGAGGAGCGGGAGCACCCCGAATTCAAAGGTAAGCCTGTTGTTGTTGGGGCTGACCCGAAGAATGGATTGGGGAGGGGGGTGGTTAAGACCTGTAATTATAAGGCGCGAGAATTCGGCATCCACTCTGGAATGCCGATTTCAAAGGCTTGGCAGCTCTGTCCTGACGCCATTTATGCGCGTTCCAATTACAAGCTCTACAGGGAAGTTTCCAGCAACATAATGACCATTCTGAGAAGATATGGGGACAGGTTTCAGCCATGGGGGTTTGATGAGGCGTTTCTTGATGTTACCATACGTGTAGAAGGTTTTGAGGAAGCGCGTCAACTTGCGATGAAGATAAAATACGACATTATATGGAATGAAAGGTTGACATGTTCCATAGGTGTTTCTTCTAACAAGCTGGTGGCTAAGATTGCCAGTGACTACGGTAAGCCTGACGGGTTGACTGTAGTGAAGGAAGGTGAGGCTGAAGCGTTTTTAGCGCCATTGTCTGTGCGGAAAATGGTGGGGATTGGGGAAAAAACTGAACGTAAGCTGAATGAGATGGGAATCCGGACCATCGGGGATCTAGCAGCCTTTGATGTTTCCCGTTTAATCGAAAGGTTCGGGGTGATGGGTAGAAGGTATCATCAATGGGCCCACGGCCAATACGAGTCAAAAGTTGGGCATAGAAGGCGTGTGAGAAAATCTATGGGTCATGAACGAACATTCCTTGAAGACGTTACTGACCCCCACGTTATTCAAGGGAAGCTTGAAGATATTTGCAGGAGAATCTGCGAGAAAGCTGTTGACAGGAACCTTCTCTTCAGAACTGTGTCCATCAAGATTCGATATGGGAGTTATGAGACCTTCACTCGTGCGAAAACGTTGACGCATTTCACGAACGATCTTGAAGAATTGAGGAATACTGTGTTGAAGCTTATTCAAGCTAATGTTCATTCGGAGAGAACCATGAGACTGGTGGGCGTTCGTGTGTCCAATCTTAAATCCAACAGATGGCAGAAGAACCTATTATAGACCAAGCTTTTGCGCGATTGTATTTGAGCTACATAAATAAAAAAGGGGTTATGGGCTGGTTTCTCCGAAATGTTTGCAAGCTACAGCTAAATCTCTCATATCTATTTTGAGGTCATATAAAATGTCGCAATTAGCAATGTATTTTGGATGCCCACATTCACACCCAAAATCTCGTGCGAGAACAGCGATATCCAACATGTTAACTGAGCCGTCTGGAATACCTCTTAGGGGGAACCCTTCAGGGCTTCGGCTAGCTATATCTCCTGTAATGGAGATACGTAGAATCGATGACGTGGTTGTGGCTTCTGCATAATTTGGGCAAGTATCGTTTAACACTTCTACTAGCGTCTTTATCTTGTGAAATCCGCAGTTAATGTCTGTATTGCATTCAACCCAGATTGGAACAAGCACTGAACGGGTTTCTCCCGGTGATACGTTAAGGACTGTTAGGTTGCCTACAGCTGGAGTTTGAGTATCGTTTTCGTCAATAAGGTATATTATTACGTTGATTTTTTCTGTAATTGATCCTTCGTTTCGAATCCTTACTGAAATGTTGGCCTTGAGGGCTGGTTCATTAGCTGCAGACAAACATAAGAGTGTCTTATTTGTTGGTGTCGGAGTAGGTGAATCCAAGACAGCCACAACATGTTCATACGTTATGTACTGATCCGCTGTACTCAGATGTTCTGCTTTTATCCAGGCTGGGGTTCTTGGTGTGTTTGAGATTCGGGCTTCGTCAAGTTGACCGGTGAAATAGGTTGTTCCTTGTCTGCCGAGTTCTAGGTGATTGGTTCCGGTGTCTGCTGTCTTTGTGGGTATGGTGCCGGTGAATGTTAGTGATTGTTGTACGCCGTCAACGTAGCATTTTAGTCTGTTTTCGTTGCCTGTTTCTGAGCCGTTGAACACCATCGCATATTGATGCCAGCCAGTTAGTGAGGATGATGTGCCAAAGTTAGCAGTATCGTTGGATAGGTTCCAGTAAATGTCTCCGTTGTGATGGTAGATGTGGGTTCTGTGGTTTGTGTCTATGTATTTTGATATGAGTGGTCCGTTTCCGGACATGTTTGCCCAGATGGAGATGGTTAGTTGTGTGGTGCTGTCTACTTCGTTTATG